>NZ_JMLO01000040.1:0-45284 GCF_000686785.1 Rhodococcus sp. UNC363MFTsu5.1 | reverse complement strand
GCATCGAAGGTGTGGGACAGGGTCGCCACACCGGCGTTCACCGCAACCGGCCCACCGATGTTCGCGGCACCGTCCTTGAACTGCACCGTGCCACCCGCAGCAGCAGGAGCAACCGTCGCCTTCAACTCAACCGCCGCACCGACATTCGCCGTCGCCGGAACCGTCAGCGTCGTCGTGGTCGCCTCATCCGGAACCGAGACCGTCACCGTTGCCGCAGCAGAGGTCGAACCAGTGAAACCGGCACCACCCGAGTACACAGCGGTGATCGACTTCGCACCCGCCGCATCGAAGGTGTGGGACAGGGTCGCCACACCGGCGTTCACCGCAACCGGACCACCGATGTTCGCGGCGCCATCCTTGAACTGCACCGTGCCACCCGCAGCAGCAGGCGACACAGTCGCCTTCAACTCAACCGCGGCGCCGACATTCGCCGTCGCAGGCGCGGTGAGCGTCGTCGTCGTCGCGACGTCCGGCGGAGTCTGCACGTCGATCGTCACGCCGATCGGATTGAACGTCTGGGTCGAACCGAAGGTGTTCACGTCGAACGTCAGACCACTGTTGAACGTGCCTGCGGGCGCGTTGTCCGGAACCTTGTACGACAGCTCCAACGACACCTTGCGGTTGACGTTCTTCGACAGCATCCAGGCGCTCACCGAGTTCGATACCGACACCCGGTTGTTGGCCACATCCACGCTCGGCGTCGGCGAGGAGGTCGACGCCGCCGTCACCTTCGCGCTACCAGGCACATACTCGAACCCGGCCGGATGCACATCGGTGATCTTGTTCAGGTACCGATCGATGATGCTGTTCACCGAGAACTCGGTCCGGTACGTCACTACCTCACCCGGGAACACCGAACCATCACCCAGCAGCGTCTTCGTCGCCACGATGTTCGTGGTCGTCACCGTCGCCGACGTCTGCGCCGCCGACGCGACACCACCACCGACCCCGAGACCAAGGGCGACAACGGCGGCCGCGCTCACCGCCGCCACCGCGCGACGCATCACCGCATGAGACATTCTCGTTCCTCCATGCATCCAGGGACCGCGCGAATGCATAGCCAGAACCGGTTACAGATCGCACGAAATGCGGCAACCATAACCAACCGTCCAACACTAAGATGCCAAATTGAGATGATTGCCCATACGGACATTCGTCCAACAGGAAAGATGCAGTTCAGAGACTCATACCGCGAGACCGTTGGTGAGCAGCGTTGCGAGTTCGAGATACGCCTGGGCGTCCGGGAGTCCCGTTGACTCGGCGACCCGGCGCTGCTGGATGCGGACCATCATCGCCGCGGCCACGTCGGCGACGAAGGCGGCGTTGACGTCCCGGAACTCACCCTCCCGGACCCCGGCCGTGATCAGTTCCTGCACTCGGCGGGCGGCAAACCGCGTGTTGCGCTCATAGATCTCGCGGGCCGCCGCGTTGCTCGCGAGATCGTCCATGAAGCGGGTCGAGGCCGGCCGGAGTTGCTCGCCCACCGCCTCCAGATAGGTCCCGATTCGTTCGCGAGCGCCGACGACGCCGTCGAGCCTGGATTCGACGCGTTCGGTGGCGCCCCGAAAGAAGTGCACCGTCGCGGTGCGGACGAGCTGCTCCTTGCTGTCCGCGAGTGCGTACAGCGTCGACTTCGAACACCTCAACCTGCCCGCGATGTCGTCGAGCGTCAGATGGGCGAAGCCCTCCTGAAGGAGCAGGTCGACGAGCTGATCGAGCAGCTGTGCGCGCCGCGCGGCGCCACGCACAGCTGGGGCACTGGACCGGGTTGCCATACCTCTAACAGTACTGCAGTATCTTTTCTAGTACTACTCACGAAGGAGCCCGCCGTGCCCGTCGAACGCCTGCTGCCCAGCCAGGAAGCCCGCGACCTGATCGAACTGACCCGCGACGTCGCGGACAAGGTGCTGGCCCCCAAGGTGAACGAGCACGAGAAGACGGAGACCTTCCCCGAAGGCGTCTTCCCCGCCCTCGGCCAGGCCGGGCTGTTGAGCCTGCCGTATCCCGAGGAGTTCGGCGGCGGCAACCAGCCGTACGAGGTGTACCTGCAGGTGCTCGAGGAGCTCGCCGCGCGTTGGGCCGCCGTCGCCGTCGCGACCAGCGTGCACAGCCTCTCCTGCTTCGCGCTGGCCACCCATGGCACCGACGAACAGAAGTCCCGGTGGCTCCCGGACATGCTGGGCGGCAACACCATCGGCGCGTACAGCCTCTCCGAGCCGCAGGCCGGCTCCGACGCCGCCGCACTGAGCTGCAAGGCGACACCAGTGGACGGCGGCTTCCGGGTCAACGGAGCCAAGGCCTGGATCACCAACGGCGGCCGGGCCGACTTCTACACCCTGTTCGCGCGGACCAGCGACGACGGTCCGCGCGGCATCTCCTGCCTGCTGGTGGACAAGGACACAGCGGGTCTGACCTTCGGCAAGCCCGAGGAGAAGATGGGGCTGCGCGCCGTCCCCACCACGTCCGCCCACTACGACGACGCCTTCGTCCCGCAGGAACGGCTGATCGGAGCGCAGGGACAGGGCCTGCCCATCGCCTTCAGCGCGCTCGACTCGGGCCGCCTCGGCATCGCCGCGGTCGCGGTCGGGCTCGCCCAGGGCGCGCTCGACGACGCCGTCGCGTACGCCAAGGAGCGCAAGGCCTTCGGCAAGCGGATCATCGACCACCAGGGCCTCGGGTTCCTGCTCGCGGACATGGCCGCCGCGGTCGACTCGGCCCGCGCCACCTACCTGGACGCGGCACGCAGGCGCGACGCCGGTGTCCCCTACTCGCGCAACGCCAGCGTCGCGAAACTCGTCGCCACCGACGCCGCGATGAAGGTCACCACCGATGCCGTCCAGGTCTTCGGCGGGTACGGCTACACCCAGGATTTCCCGGTGGAGCGGTACATGCGCGAGGCCAAGATCACCCAGATCTTCGAGGGCACCAATCAAATTCAGCGCCTCGTGATCGCTCGATCCCTGGCGGGCTGACCGGACCAAAACCATTTCGGTGCTCTACACACAGAAAACCGATGTGTTGCCCATCACGTTGCACTTACACTTCCCCCGCTGTCACATTGGTTGAACGATCCACAACGTTGGATCGAGTGCTTGCGCAGACCAGTCGGGAGGTCGCGGGTGTCTTCGAGTTCCGTGAGTGCGATCAGTGGGGCCCACTATCGGGCACTCATCCACAACGTCAACATGCCGGTCATCGTGCACAAGAGCGACGATCACGTTGTCGACGTCAACCGGGCCTTCGCTGACCTCCTCGGGTACTCACTGCCCGAGGCGCGCGGCCTCGGTCCTCGCCAGTTCGTCCATCCGAGCCTCATCGAAGAACACGATCGCGGGCACACCCAGTTGATCAACGGCGAACAACTCGGCCTGTCCGCCGATGTCGACCTGGTGCGCAAGGACGGCGGCGTCATCCGGGTCAAGGTGAACAAATCGGTCGCCCGCCACAACGCCGAAACCGTCGTGATGACCGTGGTCGAGGGCGTCGCGCGGCAGGGCTGACCCGCAGCACCGCATGACTCAGCGCGCGGCGGCCTCCGCCCTGCGCGCCCGGTACGCCGCCACGTTCGCCCGGTTCCCACAGTTCCCCGTGTCGCAGTACCGGCGGGACCTGTTGCGGGACAAGTCGATCAGCACCGAATCGCAATCGGGTGCCACGCAGTGACGGAGCCGGTCCAGGTCGCCGACGCGGATCACGTCGACGATCGCCATCGCCGCCTCGGCTCCCATCCGGTGCACCAACGGATCGTCGTCCGCGGTCACGTGCAGATGCCAGCCCCAGTCGCCATGCTCGGTCAGCCGGGGCATGGCCTTCGCCTCACGGAGCAACGCGTTCACGATCTGCGCCGCGTCGCGGTCGCTGCCCGACTCCCACAACCGAGCGAGCCGTGGCCGCAGCGCCCGCACCGCGCGCAACTCAGACTCGGTGCCGTCCCGTCTGCCGCTCCAGTCGTGTTCGGTCAGGAACGCGTCGAGTGCGGCCACGTCGGGCAGCAGCTCACGGCCGCCGAGGCCGGTGTTGACCAATGCCGTCGCGCCGATCAGGGCCCTCTCGGTGTCATGGGCTATATACACTTTGACTCCTGACGACTCGCCTCATACCGTCATGAGTCTAATCAGATTTCACCCATGACAGGAGACGCCGACGTGCACAGCAGTGCGGCCGCTGCCATCCGGACCGGTACCGGCCTGAGCGTGCTCTCCGCCTTCACCTTCGGGCTGTCGGGTCCGTTCGCCAAGTCGCTGATGGGTGTCGGCTGGTCCCCCGGCGGCACGGTGCTGGCCCGGATCGCCGGTGCCGCCGTCGTGATGCTGCTCGTCGCCGCGATCGCCGATCCGGCCGGCCTGCGCACAGCACACCGGCACGCCAAGACGATCGTGCTGTACGGGCTGATGGCGGTGGCCGGCGTTCAGGCCAGCTTCTTCCTGGCGCTGCAGTACCTCTCGGTCGGCGTCGCCCTGATGATCCAGTTCCTCGCGCCGCTGCTGGTCATCGGCTGGGCATGGGCGACTCGCGGGGAACGTCCCGGCGCGGTGACCCTGCTCGGCACGGGACTGGCGCTGGCCGGCGCGGTTGGCGTGCTCGACATGTTCGGGTCAGTCGAGGTCAGCCTCGCCGGCGTCGCCTGGTCTGCGATCTCGATGGTCTGCCTGGCCTGCTTCTTCGTCATCTCGGACCGAACGTCCGAGACGTTCAGCCCGCTGGTACTGACTGCGACCGGGATGAGCGTCGGCGCCGTCGCGATCGGCTGCGTCGGACTGCTGGGGGTGCTGCCACTGAGCGTGTCGGCCGCGGAGACGACCCTCGGGTCGGTCGAGCTGGCGTGGTTCGTCCCGCTCGCCCTGCTGATCCTCGTGAGCACCGTCGTCGCCTACCTGTCGGGGAGCGCCGCGGTCGCCAGGATCGGGCCGACGTTGACCTCGTTGATCCTGCTGACCGAGGTGCTGTTCGCGGTCCTCGCCTCGTTGATCCTGCTCGGCGAATCGATGTCGCCCGTCCAGATCGTTGGTGGCGCCGGGGTGCTCGGCGGCATCGCGCTCGCCCGGCTCGGCGGCGCCGGCGGTCGACGCCCACCGCTGCCGGCGCCGCAGCCCGCCGAGTGTGCAGCTACCGACGCACCCTCACGGCCGACGCCCCGGTAACTGCACACTCGGCGACGGCAGTCAGTCGCCGCAGCAACCGCCGGGCACCGCCCGCACCTCACGGGTGACGGCGTTGCGCTCGGCGAGGTCCTCGTCGGCCGGGTAGTCGACCCGCACCAGGCTCAGCCCGTGCGCAGGCGCGACCAGCACCGAACTCGACCTCTCACGCTCCTCCAACAGCCCGACCGTCCACTCGACGCTGCGGCGGCCCTCGCCAACCGCCAGCATCGCGCCGACCAGGCTGCGAACCATCGACCAGCAGAAGGCATCCGCGCTGACGTGCGCGGTGACGATGTCATCGGACACGGTCCAGTCGAAGCGCTGCAACTCCCGAACCGTGGTGGCGCCGTCGCGCCGCCTGCAGAAGGCGGCGAAGTCGTGCAGGCCAAGCAGCCCGGCCGACGCCCTTCTCATCGCGTCCAGGTCGAGGTCCTTCGGCACCGACACCGTGTCGCGGGCCCGCAACGGCTCGACGCCGTACTTCGCCGTGCTGATGCGGTACTCGTAGTGCCTGCGGATCGCTGAGAAGCGGGCGTCGAACTCCGCGGGCACCGCGGTGATCGCCTTGATCCGGACGTCCGGCGGCAGGAACCGCGCGAATCGGCGAACCAGCCGGCTGGGATCGTCCAGCGGCGCCGTGAGGTCCATGTGCGCTACCTGTCCGGCCGCGTGCACGCCCGCGTCGGTGCGGCCGGCGACGGTCAGTTCGACAGGTTCGCGGAACACGGTCGACAGTGCCTGCTCGAGCACCCCGCACACGGTCCGGAGCCCGGGCTGGCGCGCCCAGCCGGAGAAGTCGGTGCCGTCGTAGGTCACATCGAGGCGATAGCGAACGAACCCGCCACCCCCGGAGGGGGCGACGGGTTCGTTGCGAGGTTCTGACGCGTTCAGCGTTAGTCCTTCTTGGCCTCGTCCGCGTCGGCGGCGGTGGCGGTCTCGTCCTCGACGGCCTCCACGACTGCGTCCGCGTTCTCGACCTCGGCCTCGGTCGCCTCGGCCTCGACGGCCTCCACGACGTTCTCGGCCGGGGCCTCCTGCGAAGCCTTCACGCGGCGCGCGCGGTTGGCCTCGGAGGTGACGGTCTGCTCCTTGACGAGCTCGATGATCGCCATCGGAGCGTTGTCACCCTTGCGGGGGACGGTCTTGATGATGCGGGTGTAGCCACCATCGCGCTCCGCGTAGAACGGACCGATCTCCGCGAACAGGGTGTGCACGACATCCTTGTTGCGGATGACCTTGAGCACCTCACGACGGTGGGCCAGCGTGCCGGCCTTCGCGTGCGTGACGAGCTTCTCGGCGTAGGGCCGCAGGGCCTTGGCCTTGGCCTCGGTGGTGGTGATGCGACCGTGCTCGAAGAGCGCGGTGGCCAGATTGGCGAAGATCGCCTTCTGGTGCGAAGCCGACCCGCCGAAGCGGGCACCCTTCTTGGGCTTGGGCATGATGAATCTCCTAGTAAGGAACCGGTGAGCTGACTACAGCTGTTCGGTCTCGGCGTAGTCCTGGTCGTTGCCGTCGGCATCGTTGAAGGCACCGGCGTCCGTGTCGCTCCAGGTTCCGGTGGCGGCGTCGTAGCCGGCAACGGTGGTCGGATCGAAGGAGGCCGGGCTGTCCTTGAGGGCAAGGCCGAGCGAATGCAGCTTGACCTTCACCTCGTCGATGGACTTCTGACCGAAGTTGCGGATGTCCAGCAGATCGGACTCGGTGCGACCAACCAGCTCGCCGACGGTGTGAACACCCTCGCGCTTGAGGCAGTTGTAGGAACGGACGGTGAGGTCCAGGTCCTCGATCGGCAGTCCGAAGGAAGCGATGTGATCGGCCTCGGCGGGCGAGGGTCCGATCTCGATGCCTTCTGCTTCGACGTTCAGCTCACGGGCCAGGCCGAAGAGCTCAACCAGGGTCTTGCCCGCCGAGGCGAGCGCATCCCGAGCAGTGATGGAGTTCTTGGTCTCCACGTCCAGCACGAGCCGATCGAAGTCGGTGCGCTGCTCGACGCGGGTGGCCTCCACCTTGTAGGTGACCTTGAGCACCGGCGAGTAGATCGAGTCGACCGGGATACGGCCGATCTCGGCGCCGGACGCCTTGTTCTGGACGGCGGGGACGTAGCCTCGACCGCGCTCGACGACGAGCTCGATCTCCAGCTTGCCCTTGTCGTTCAGGGTGGCGATGTGCAGATCCGGGTTGTTCACCGTGACGCCGGCCGGGGGCACGATGTCGCCTGCAGTCACGGCACCGGGGCCCTGCTTGCGGACGTACATGGTGACGGGCTCGTCCTCTTCGGAGCTCACGACCAGGCCCTTGAGGTTCAGGATGATGTCGGTGACATCTTCCTTCACGCCGGGAACGGTGGTGAACTCGTGCAGGACGCCGTCGATACGGATGCTGGTGACAGCAGCGCCGGGGATCGACGACAGCAGGGTGCGGCGAAGCGAGTTGCCGAGGGTGTACCCGAAGCCGGGCTCAAGGGGCTCGATGACGAACTTCGAGCGGTTGTCAGCGATGACCTCTTCGGTCAGCGTGGGTCGCTGAGAAATGAGCATGTGGTTTTCCTCCTGTACGGACGTCCGCTATTTGACGCCCACGATGGATGGCGCCTCCGGCCCCGTGCGCCCCCCGACAGCCGGAGCTGTCGGAGAGGCGCACGGGGCACAAGGCATTACTTCGAGTACAGCTCCACGATCAGCTGCTCCTGCAGCGGAACGTCGATCTGCGCGCGCTCGGGCACATTGTGGACCAGGACGCGGAGGCGACCCGGAACGACCTGCAGCCAGCCGGGAACCGGACGGTCGCCGACGGTCTCGCGGGCAACCTGGAACGGCAGCGTGCTCAGCGACTTCTCCTTGACATCGATGATGTCGTACTGAGAAACGCGGAAGCTCGGGATGTCGACCTTCTTGTTGTTCACGAGAAGGTGGCCGTGGCTGACGAGCTGACGGGCCTGACGACGGGTGCGGGCCAGTCCGGCGCGGTACACGACGTTGTCGAGACGGGTCTCGAGGATGCGCAGCAGGTTCTCGCCGGTCTTACCCGGGCGACGCACCGCTTCCTTGTAGTAGCGGACGAACTGCTTCTCCATGACGCCGTAGGTGAAGCGAGCCTTCTGCTTCTCCTGCAGCTGGAGCAGGTACTCGCTCTCCTTGATCCGCGCGCGGCCGTGCTGGCCGGGCGGGTAAGGGCGACGCTCGAACGCCTGGTCTCCTCCGACGAGGTCGACGCGCAGACGACGCGACTTGCGGGTGATGGGGCCGGTATAACGTGCCATTTTCTAAACCTTTCCTTCCCGCTAGACCCGACGCCGCTTGGGCGGACGGCAGCCGTTGTGCGGCTGAGGGGTGACATCGGAGATGGTGCCGACCTCGAGGCCAGCAGCCTGCAGCGAGCGGATCGCGGTCTCGCGTCCCGAGCCGGGGCCCTTGACGAAGACGTCGACCTTCTTCACGCCGTGCTCCTGCGCCTTGCGGGCAGCGCTCTCGGCGGCCAGCTGAGCGGCGAACGGGGTCGACTTACGCGAACCCTTGAAGCCCACGTGGCCCGAGGACGCCCAGGAGATGACGTTGCCGGACGGGTCCGTGATGGACACGATGGTGTTGTTGAAGGTGCTCTTGATGTGAGCTGCGCCGTGCGGGACGTTCTTCTTGTCCCTGCGACGTGCCTTCTGGGTCTTCTTCGGACCGGTGCGTGACTTAGGGGGCATTACTTCGCCTTCTTCTTGCCGGCAATGGTGCGCTTGGGGCCCTTACGGGTGCGCGCGTTGGTCTTGGTGCGCTGTCCACGCACGGGCAGACCACGACGGTGGCGCAGGCCCTGGTAGCAGCCGATCTCGATCTTGCGACGAATGTCCGCCTGAACCTCGCGGCGAAGGTCACCCTCGACCTTCAGCGACTCCTCGATGTACTCGCGGAGCTTGGTCAGATCCTCGTCACTGAGGTCCTTGCTGCGCAGATCCGGGTTGACACCCGTGGCCGCGAGGATCTCCTTGGAGCGGGTACGGCCGACGCCGTAGATGTAGGTCAGTGCGATCTCCATGCGCTTTTCGCGAGGAAGATCAACACCTGCGAGACGTGCCATGTTGGCATTTCCTATCGGTGTGCGGAGGTCTGCTCCCAGTCCGTCCCCTGTGTCCTCTGATCGCTCAGAGCGTCTTTCAACTAACTCAGTGGGGCCCCGGCCTCCGTGCCGGGGGTGCACCGGGATGTGCTGTTCGGGTCGAAACCCGTTGGCCGTCATCCCGGCTGGTGCTGAGAGGTCTTCTTTTCAGTTGCGTCGGACAAGCCGATCGCAAGTCGTGCAGGTGGTTATCCCTGACGCTGCTTGTGACGCAGGTTGTCGCAGATGACCATGACCCGGCCGTTACGACGGATCACCTTGCACTTCTCGCAGATCTTCTTGACGCTGGGCTGAACCTTCACGTCTGTCTAATCTCCTGTGTGTCGCCCACCGGTGGGTGGACATGGTTCCCCCAGGCCAGATGTGGCCCGGGAAGTGTGTGTTACTTGTACCGGTAGACGATGCGACCGCGAGAGAGGTCATAGGGCGACAGCTCTACGACGACACGGTCTTCCGGCAGGATGCGAATGTAGTGCTGACGCATCTTCCCGCTGATGTGCGCGAGGACCTTGTGGCCGTTCTCGAGCTCAATGCGGAACATTGCATTGGGCAGCGGTTCGACTACGCGTCCCTCGACCTCGATGGCCCCGTCTTTCTTAGCCATATCCTCCGCGATCCGTTGGTGGGCATCGTTCTCCGTTACGGTGATGCGCACGCGGTAGAGAACCGGCGAGCCGCACAGACGCACGAAACGACCGGCACGCAGGGCGCACCGTTGATCTAGCTTACCGGAGTTCGCTCACCAGGCCAAATGCGGGTTGTATCGCCCCGGACCCCCGAAGGGATGTGAAGAGTGCGCGCGGTGGTGCAACGGGTCACCGAGGCGGCCGTCGAGGTGGACGGTCACACCGTCGCCAGGATCGACCCGGCCGGCCAGGGGCTGCTGGTCCTGCTCGGCGTCGGCCACGGCGACGATCCCGCGGTCGCGGACGCCCTCGCCGCGAAGGTGTGGAAGCTCCGCATCCTGGACGACGAGCGCTCGGCCTCCGACATCGGCGCGCCGATCCTGGTGGTCAGCCAGTTCACGCTGCTCGCGGACACCCGCAAGAGCCGCCGCCCGTCCTGGTCCGCGGCCGCGCCGCGCGCCGTGGCCGAGCCACTGGTCGACGCGTTCGCCGACGCGCTGCGCGGGCTGGGCGCACGGGTCGAGACCGGCCACTTCGGCGCGCACATGCGCGTCAGTTCGGTCAACGACGGACCGGTCACCCTGCTGCTCGAGTCCTGAGCCTGCACGTCGCCACGATCCGCCAGATCCAGAAACCAAGAACGGGCACCCACGGTCGCAATCGACCGTGGGTGCCCGTTCTCCGATGGAGTGCGCCTACTCGGGGCGCAGGGTGAGGATCCGCGGGCCGTCCTCGGTGACCGCGACGGTGTGCTCCCAGTGCGCGGCCCGCGATCCGTCGGTGGTGACGACGGTCCACTCGTCGTCGAGCACCACGGTCTCGTGGGTTCCGAGCGTCAGCATCGGTTCGATGGCCAACACGGAGCCGATGACGAGCTCGGGCCCCTTGCCGGGCGCCCCCTCGTTCGGCAGGAACGGATCCATGTGCATCTCGCGGCCGATGGCGTGACCGCCGTACCCGTCGACGATGCCGTACTTGCGACCGTGCGCCTCCGCGGCGGCCAGGGTGCCCAGCTCGATCGCATGCGAGACGTCGGTGAGGCGATTGCCCGCGATCATGGCCGCGATGCCCGCCTCCATCGAGAGCCTGGTGGCCTCGCTGAGCAGCTCGTCGGCCTCGATGATCGTCCCGACACCGAAGGTCCAGGCGGAGTCGCCGTGCCAGCCGTCGAGGATCGCGCCGCAGTCGATGGACACCAGGTCACCCTCGACGAGAACGTCCTCGGCCGACGGGATCCCGTGCACCACACGGTCATTGACCGACGAGCAGATCGATCCGGTGAACCCGTGATAGCCGAGGAACGACGGCACGGCACCAGCGTCGCGGATGGTCTGCTCGGCCAGCTGATCGAGCTCGAGCGTGCTCACGCCGGGTTTCGCCGCATTGCGCACCGCGACGAGTGTCGCTCCGACGACGGCGCCTGCCGCCGCCATCGCGTCCAGCTCGCCCGCGGTGCGGAAGGGAACGACCTTCTTACGACGAAACCCCACGATGGCCTCTTACTTACCGAGCGCGGCGAGCGCGCGCGCGTTGACCTCGTCGACCTCGCCGACGGCGTCGACGGTGACGATCTGACCTGCGTAGTGGTCCAGCAGCGGAGCGGTCTCCTCGCGGTAGACACGCATCCGGTTGCGGATCACGTCTTCGGTGTCGTCCGCGCGACCGCGGGCGAGCATCCGCTCCACCACGACGTCGTCGTCGACCTCGAACGCGAGCACGCCGTCGAGCTTGGCGTTCAGCTCGCCGAGGATGCCCTCGAGCGCCTGTGCCTGATCGACCGTGCGGGGGAAACCGTCGAGCAGGAAACCGTTGACGGCATCCGGCTCGGAAACCCGGGCGCGAACCATGTTGTTGGTGATCTCGCTGGGCACCAGGTCGCCTGCGTCGAGGTACTTCTTCGCCTCGAGTCCGAGCGCCGTCTGCTGCCCGATGTTGGCGCGGAACAGGTCGCCCGTGGAGATGTGCGGAACGCCGAGCTTTTCCGACAGGATGGCGGCCTGAGTGCCCTTACCGGCACCGGGAGGACCAAGGAGGACAAGTCTCACTTGAGGAACCCTTCGTAGTTGCGCTGCATGAGTTGACTCTCGATCTGCTTGACGGTGTCGAGGCCGACGCTGACGAGAATCAGCACCGCCGCACCACCGAAGATGCTGGCCCCGGCGTTCCCCGAGAGGAAGAAGTTGGGCAGCGTCGCGATGAGACCGAGATAGATGGCGCCCGGCAGCGTGATGCGGCTGAGCACGTAGTTGAGGTAATCCGCCGTCGGGCGGCCCGGGCGGATGCCCGGGATGAAGCCACCGAACTTCTTCATCTCGTCCGCGCGCTCTTCGGGATTGAAGGTGATCGCGACATAGAAGTAGGTGAAGAAGACGATGAGCAGGAAGTAGATGAGGATGTAGACCGGGTTGCTGGGGTTCACCAGGTACTTCTGGATGATCTCCTGCCACCAGCTCGGATCGGTGGACGTGCTGGCACCGGTCAACTGCGCGATCAGGTTCGGCAGATACAGCAGCGAGGACGCGAAGATCACCGGGATGACGCCGGCCTGGTTGACCTTGAGCGGCAGGTACGTCGACGAACCGCCGTACATCTTCCGGCCGACCATCCGCTTGGCGTACTGCACCGGGATGCGCCGCTGGCCCTGCTCGACGAAGACGACGCCTGCGATGAGGGCAAGTGCCGCAAGGCAGACCATCGCGAAGACCAGACCGCCGCGGCTGTCGAGGACGGCCGAGCCCTGAGACGGCATGCGCGAGGCGATACCCGAGAAGATCAGCAGCGACATGCCGTTGCCGACACCGCGCTCGGTGATCAGCTCGCCGAACCACATCACCAGGGCCGCACCGGCCGTCATCACCAGGACGATGGTCACCAGGCCGAAGATGGACTGGTCGGCGATGATGTCTTCCTGGCAGCCCTGCAGCAGCTGGCCGCGCGCTGCGAGCGCGACGATGCCGGTGGACTGCAGGATGGCCAGCGCGATCGACAGGTACCGCGTGTACTGGGTCATCTTCGCCTGGCCCGACTGGCCCTCCTTGCGGAGTTCCTCGAACCTGGGGATGACCACCGTCAGCAGCTGCACGATGATGCTGGCCGTGATGTACGGCATGATGCCGATCGCGAACACCGACAGCTGCAGCAACGCGCCACCGGAGAACAGGTTGATCAGCGAGTAGATGCCCGCCGAGTCACCACCGGAGATCTGGTCGATACAGGTCTTGACGTTCGAGTAGTCGACACCGGGCGACGGCAGCGTCGCACCGAACCGGTACAACGCGATGATGCCGAGGGTGAAGAGGATCTTCCGCCTCAGGTCGGGAGTCCTGAGGGCCGAGACGAAGGCGGAAAGCAAAGATCCTCCTGGCACTGGCAGAAAGCGAGCGGGATCGCTCACGAGGCGAAATGAACTTTAGAACACTAGCAGTGGCACCCGTTCACCCAGCCCCGATAGGCCGTGTGAGTCAGGTTAGACGAATGGCCGCAGCACGCCCCTTCGGGATGCGCTGCGGCCATCGGTCTCGACCTACTGGTGGATCACAGCTCGGTGGTCGTCCCACCGGCAGCGGTGATCTTCTCCTTGGCGGCACCGGTGAACTTGTTCGCGGTGACCTGAACGGACACCGTGAGCTCTCCGTCGCCGAGGACCTTCACGAGCTGGTTCTTGCGAACCGCGCCGGCCTCGACGAGCTCGGCAACGCCGATGGTCCCACCATTGGGGAACAGCCGGGCGATATCGCCCACGTTGACGACCTGGTACTCGGTCCGGAACGGGTTCTTGAATCCCTTGAGCTTGGGCAGACGCATGTGCAGCGGCATCTGTCCACCCTCGAAGGCGGCGGGCACGTTCTTGCGGGCCTTGGTGCCCTTCGTGCCGCGACCTGCGGTCTTACCGCGCTTGCCGCCCTCGCCTCGACCGACGCGGATCTTGTCGGACTTGGCACCGGGAGCGGGGCGCAGGTGGTGCAACTTGATGGTCATGGTTAGACCTCCTCAACTGTGACGAGGTGGCGGACCACGTTGACCAGGCCACGGTTCTGCGCGTTGTCCTCACGGACGACGGTCTGACGGATGCCCTTCAGACCGAGGGTGCGCAGGCTGTCGCGCTGGTTCTTCTTGGTACCGATCGAGCTCTTTACCTGGGTGACCTTCAGTTCAGCCATCTCAGACTCCCTGTCCCGCACGTGCACGCAGCATGCCGGCCGGGGCCACGTCCTCGAGCGGCAGTCCGCGGCGAGCGGCCACCTCCTCGGGACGCTGGAGGCCCTTGAGGGCGGCAACGGTCGCGTGGACGACGTTGATTGCGTTGTCGCTACCGAGCGACTTCGACAGGATGTCGTGGATACCCGCGCACTCGAGCACGGCACGCACCGCGCCACCGGCGATGACACCGGTACCAGCGCTGGCCGGACGGAGCATGACCACACCGGCGGCCGCCTCACCCTGGACGGGGTGAGTGATGGTGCCGCCGATCATCGGAACGCGGAAGAAGCTCTTGCGAGCCTCCTCGACACCCTTCTGGATGGCCGCGGGAACTTCCTTGGCCTTGCCGTAGCCGACGCCAACGAGTCCGTTGCCGTCGCCCACGATCACGAGAGCGGTGAAGCTGAAGCGACGACCACCCTTGACGACCTTCGACACGCGGTTGATGGTGACAACGCGCTCGATGTGGTTCGACTTCTCGGCCGCCTGGCCGCCACGACGATCGTCACGACCGCCGCCACGACGATCGCCGCCGCCACGGTTGTCCCCGGTGTTGGGGCCACCCTGTCCGGCGGGTCCGCTGCCGCCGTCACGCCTCTGACGTCCCGGCATCAGACTGTCCTTCCATTCGTGAGCTTCATCATCAGAACTTCAACCCGCCTTCGCGAGCAGCGTCCGCCAGGGCCGCGATGCGACCGTGGTAGCCGTGGCCACCGTGGTCGAACACCACTGCCTCGACGCCTGCCGCCTTCGCGCGCTCGGCGATCAGCTGACCGACCTTCGCGCTGAGGGCCTTCTTGTCGCCCTCGGCAACACGCAGGTCCGCCTCGGTGGTCGACGCGGCGGCCAGGGTACGGCCGGCCAGGTCGTCCACGAGCTGGACGTGGATGTGGCGCGAGGACCGGTTCACGACCAGGCGCGGACGCTCGGGCGTGCCCGAGACCTTCTTGCGCAGACGGAAGTGACGACGCGTCTTCGAGAGACGACGCGTGGTGGACGCATCCTTGCCCAGCGGGATCCGCTTGGCTTTCTGGTTTGCAGTCTGGCTCATATCACTTACCCGTCTTTCCGACCTTGCGGCGGATCTGCTCACCCTCGTAACGCACGCCCTTGCCCTTGTACGGGTCCGGACGGCGAAGACGACGGATGTTGGCCGAGATCTGGCCGACCTTCTGCTTGTCGATACCCGAGACCGAGAACCGGGTGGGCGACTCGACGACGAAGGTGATGCCCTCGGGGGCCTCGATCGGCACCGGGTGGCTGTAACCCAGCGCGAACTCGAGGTCCTTGCCCTTGAGCGCGACGCGGTAACCCACGCCGTGGATCTCCATCTTCGTGGTGTAGCCCTCGGTGACACCGGTGATCAGGTTGGCGACCAGGGTGCGCGAGAGGCCGTGCAGCGCGCGGCTGCGACGCTCGTCGTCCGGACGGGTGACCAGAAGGGCACCGTCCTCGCTCTTGGCAACGCTGATCGGCTCGGAGATCGTCAGCGCCAGGGTGCCCTTCGGGCCCTTGACCGAGACGTTCTGTCCTTCGATGGTGACGTCAACGCCCGCGGGGACGGTGACCGGAATCTTTCCAATACGCGACATTGTGGTGGCCTCCCTTACCAGACGTAGGCGAGGACTTCGCCGCCGACGCCCTGCTTGGCCGCCTGACGATCCGTGAGCAGGCCGGAAGACGTGGAGATGATCGCCACGCCGAGGCCGCCCAGGACCTTGGGCAGGTTGGTGGACTTCGCGTAAACCCGGAGACCGGGCTTGGAAACGCGCCGGACACCCGCGAGGCTGCGCTCACGGCTGGGTCCGTACTTCAGGTCGACGACGAGGGTCTTGCCCACCTCGGCGTCCTCAGTACGGAAATCGGAGATGTAGCCTTCGCGCTTGAGGATCTCGGCGATGTTCGCCTTGATCTTCGAGTGGGGAAGCTTCACCTCGTCGTGGTACGCCGAGTTGGCGTTGCGCAGACGCGTCAAGAAGTCTGCGATCGGATCGGTCATGGTCATGGGGTTGACCTGTTCACCTTTCTCGCAGCGGTTCCCATGCAACACCGGGATCGGCACTCGAGGAGCACCGGCCGGCCGTGGGCCTACAGCGAAGGGGTTTTCCTTTGGACTGGCTCACGGATGCGAGCCAGAAGTATCTGACTACCAGGAGCTCTTGTGAACGCCGGGCAGCTCGCCCGCGTGCGCCATCTCGCGAACGCAGATTCGGCACAGGCCGAACTTGCGGAACACCGAGTGGGGACGGCCGCACCGCTGGCAGCGGGTGTAGGCGCGCACCGCGAACTTGGGCTTCTTGTTGGCCTTGTTGACCAGTGCCTTCTTCGCCATGGCTCAGTTCTCCTTGAACGGGAAGCCGAGGTGCTTGAGCAGGGCACGGCCTTCTTCGTTGTTGGTCGCGGTCGTCACGACGGTGATGTCCATACCGCGCGGGCGATCGATCTTGTCCACGTCGATCTCGTGGAACATCGACTGCTCGTTGAGACCGAAGGTGTAGTTGCCGTTGCCGTCGAACTGCTTGCCGGACAGGCCACGGAAGTCCCTGATACGGGGCAGCGCGATGCTGACCAGGCGATCGAGGAACTCCCACATGCGGTCGCCACGGAGGGTGACGCGCGCGCCGATGGGCATGCCCTCACGCAGCTTGAACTGCGCGATGGACTTGCGGGCCTTGCGGATCTCGGGCTTCTGGCCGGTGATCAGTTCGAGGTCGTGGACCGCTCCGTTGATCAGCTTCGCGTCGCGGGCGGCGTCGCCGACACCCATGTTGACGACGACCTTGACCACGCCGGGGATCTGCATGACGTTCGCGTACTCGAACTCCGCGTTCAGCGCGTCCTTGATCTCGGCGCGGTAGCGGGTCTTCAGACGGGGAACGATCTTGTTCTCAGTGCTAGTCATCTCAGATGTCCTTCCCGTTCTTACGGGAGATCCGAACCCGCTTGCCGTTCTCATCGGTGCGGTAGCCCACGCGAGTTGCGTTACCGTCCGAGTCCACGACCTGCACGTTCGACACGTGGATCGGGGCTTCCTGCGTCACGATGCCGCCGGAGGAGGCGCCACGCTCGTTCGCGGAGACCGCGGTGTGCTTCTTGATCCGGTTCACGCCCTCGACGAGGACCTTCTCGGTCGCCGGGAAGGCCTGGATGACCTTGCCCTTGGCGCCCTTGTCCTTGCCGGCGATGACCAGAACGGTGTCACCCTTGTGCACCTTCATCACAGCACCTCCGGGGCGAGCGAAACGATCTTCATGAACTTCTTGTCACGCAGCTCGCGACCGACGGGTCCGAAGATGCGGGTGCCACGGGGATCGTGATCAGGCTTGATGAGAACGGCAGCGTTCTCGTCGAACTTGATGTACGAGCCGTCCGGACGGCGGCGCTCCTTGGTGGTGCGGACGATGACGGCCTTGACGACCTCGCCCTTCTTGATGTTTCCACCCGGGATGGCGTCCTTGACGGTGGCGACGATGATGTCGCCGATCCCGGCGTAGCGACGAGACGAACCGCCGAGAACGCGGATGCAGAGAATCTCCTTGGCACCCGTGTTGTCGGCGACACGCAGTCGCGACTCCTGCTGAATCACTGATCTCTCCTAAGACCTGGATTTTCGTACGCACCGGATTACCGACCCGATGCGCGCGGTCTGTTACCCAGCCGTACCCGCATGCGGGCATGCGGAGGCACAGGCAACCGCTCTAGTGTAGGGAACACGCCGAGGGAATCCAAATCGCACGCGATCGGCCTCGATTGTGGTTGTGCGCTCCCCCGCTGGTGACACACGCAAAACGGCCCGCCCCCAACCGGGGACGGGCCGTTTCGGTTTAGTGCTCTTACTTGGCCTTCTCGAGCACCTCGACCAGACGCCAGCGCTTGGTCGCCGACAGCGGTCGGGTCTCCATGAGCTGGACGCGGTCGCCGATGCCGGCGATGCCGTTCTCGTCGTGCGCCTTCACCTTGGTGGTACGGCGGATGATCTTGCCGTACAGCGGGTGCTTCACACGATCCTCGAGCTCGACGACGATCGTCTTCTCCATCTTGTCGGAGACGACGTAGCCGATGCGGACCTTGCGGGTCCCACGCTCTTCAGTCACTGCGTTGTCCTTCTTCTCACTCATGCCGCGTCACCCGCATCCGGGCCGGCGGCGAGGCCGAGCTCACGCTCACGCATGACCGTGTAGACGCGCGCGATCTCGTGACGGACAGTGCGCAGGCGACGGTTGTTGTCCAACTGACCGGTCGCCATCTGGAAGCGAAGGTTGAACAGCTCTTCCTTCGACTCGCGGAGCTTGGTGACCAGCTCTTCTTCGCTGAGCTCGCGGAGCTCTGCGGCTGGGGTTCCAGTAGCCATCAGAACTGCTCCTCCCTCGTGACGATCCTGCACTTGCACGGGAGCTTGTGCATCGCGCGGCGCAGGGCCTCGCGAGCAATCTCCTCGTTCGGGTAAGTCATCTCGAACATGACCCGACCGGGCTTGATGTTCGCGACCCACCACTCGGGCGAACCCTTACCGGAACCCATTCGGGTCTCGGCGGGCTTCTTCGTGAGCGGACGATCCGGGAAGATGTTGATCCAGATCTTGCCGCCACGCTTGATGTGGCGCGTCATGGCGATACGAGCGGACTCGATCTGACGGTTGGTGATGTAGGCGGGCTCGAGAGCCTGGATGCCGTAGTCACCGAAGGTCACCTGGGTTCCACCCTTGGCGGCACCCGAACGGCTCGGGTGGTGCTGCTTGCGGTGCTTGACCCGACGGGGGATCAACATGCGTCAGCCCTCCTGATTCGGCTCGGTCGAAGCCGGAGCTTCGGCGGTGGCGGTCGCTGCGCGGCCCGCCTCGGTGCTGGTCGCCGTGGTGCCCGAGGCACCGGAGCGACGCGGACGGCTCGGACGCTCGCGACGGGGGCGATCGCCGGCCGGGGCAGCAGCGTTGGCGGTGAGCTCACGCTTGCCACCGACGATGTCGCCCTTGTAGATCCAGACCTTCACGCCGATGCGGCCGAAGGTGGTCTTGGCCTCGTAGAGCCCGTAGTCGATGTCCGCACGCAGCGTGTGCAGCGGAACCCGACCCTCGCGGTAGAACTCCGAGCGGGACATCTCGGCGCCGCCGAGACGGCCCGAGCACTGCACCCGGATGCCCTTGACGTTCGGCTGACGCATGGCCGACTGGATGGCCTTGCGCATGGCGCGACGGAACGCAACGCGGTTCGACAGCTGCTCCGCGACACCCTGGGCCACGAGCTGGGCCTCGGCCTCAGCGTTCTTGACCTCGAGGATGTTGAGCTGCACCTGCTTGCCGGTCAGCTTCTCCAGCTCGGCGCGGATGCGATCGGCCTCGGCGCCGCGGCGACCGATGACGATGCCCGGACGCGCGGTGTGGATGTCGACGCGGACCCGGTCACGGGTGCGCTCGATCTCCACCTTCGCGATGCCGGCCCGCTCCATGCCGGTGGCGAGGAGCTTGCGGATGGCGACGTCTTCCTTGACGTACTCCGCGTACTGCTTGTCTGCGTACCAGCGAGACTTCCAGTCGGTGGTGATGCCGAGGCGGAAGCCGTGCGGGTTGATTTTCTGGCCCACTACTGAGCACTTCCCTTCCGGCGATTGCGGGTCGAGGTGCCGGCCTTGGGCAGGCTCTCCACGATCACGGTGATGTGGCTAGTGCGCTTGCGGATCCGGAACGCACGGCCCTGTGCACGCGGCTGGAACCGCTTGAGGGTCGCACCCTCGTCCACGAACGCCGTGGCGACGACAAGCGTGCTCGGGTCCAGGTCGAGGTTGTTCTCGGCGTTGGCCGCTGCGGAGGCGATCACCTTGGCGACCGGCTCGCTCGCTGCCTGCGGCGCGAACTTCAGGATCGACAGCGCGTCCTCGACGGAGCGCCCGCGAACCAGATCCACGACACGACGCGCCTTCATCGGCGTCACACGCACGTGGCGCGCGACGGCCTTGGCGGTCGGGTTGGCGGTTTCGGTGTTACTCATCGCCTCTTCGCCTTCCGATCATCCTTGATGTGACCCTTGAACGTGCGGGTCGGTGCAAACTCTCCGAGCTTGTGTCCGACCATCGAGTCGGAGACGAACACGGGGACGTGCTTACGGCCGTCGTGGACCGCAAACGTGTGTCCGATGAAGTCCGGGATGATCGTGGAACGACGGGACCAGGTCTTGATGACCTGCTTGGTTCCCTTCTCGTTCTGCACATCCACCTTCGCGAGGAGGTGGTCATCGACGAACGGGCCCTTCTTCAGGCTGCGTGGCATTCTGAACTCCCTCCTAGCGCTTGTTCTTGCCGGTACGGCGGCGGCGGACGATGAGCTTGTCGCTCGGCTTGTTGGGCTTGCGGGTACGGCCCTCAGGCTGTCCCCACGGGCTGACCGGGTGGCGACCACCGGAGGTCTTGCCCTCGCCACCACCGTGCGGGTGGTCGACCGGGTTCATCACGACACCGCGGACGGTCGGGCGCTTGCCCTTCCAGCGCATACGGCCGGCCTTGCCCCAGTTGATGTTCGACTGCTCGGCGTTGCCGACCTCGCCGACCGATGCGCGGCAGCGCACGTCGACGCGACGGATCTCACCGGAGGGCATACGCAGGGTCGCGTAGGGGCCTTCCTTGCCCAGCAGCTGGATGCTGGCGCCGGCGGAGCGGGCCATCTTGGCACCGCCGCCCGGACGCAGCTCCACCGCGTGGATGGTGGTACCGGTCGGGATGTTGCGCAGCGGCAGGTTGTTACCCGGCTTGATGTCGGCCGCGGGGCCGGACTCCACGAGGGCACCCTGCTCGAGGCCCTTCGGCGCGATGATGTAGCGCTTCTCGCCGTCCCGGTAGTGCAGCAGGGCGATGCGTGCGGTGCGGTTGGGGTCGTACTCGATGTGAGCGACCTTGGCCGGCACGCCGTCCTTGTCGTTGCGACGGAAATCGATCAGCCGGTAGGCGCGCTTGTGACCGCCACCCTTGTGACGGGTGGTGATGCGACCGTGGGCGTTACGTCCACCGCGACCGTGCAGCGGGCGGATAAGCGACTTCTCGGGCGTCGACCGAGTGATCTCGGCGAAGTCCGAGACGCTCGAGCCGCGACGGCCCGGGGTAGTCGGCTTGTACTTACGGATTGCCATGAGTCTTCTCGTCCTCTATGTCTCGTCAAGTCCCGCCCGCTTACGCGACCGGTCCTCCGAAGATCTCGATGGGCTTGCTGTCGGCCGAGAGGGTCACGAGCGCGCGCTTGGTGTCCTTGCGCTTGCCGTAACCGAACCGGGTCCGCTTGCGCTTGCCCTGACGGTTGGCGGTGTTGACGCTGGTCACGGTGACGCCGAAGACCTTCTCGACGGCAATCTTGATCTGCGTCTTGTTCGAGTCCGGGTGCACCAGGAAGGTGTAGGTGCCTTCCTCGATCAGTCCGTAGGACTTCTCAGAGATGACCGGGGCCAGCAAGATGTCGCGGGGGTCAGCGATGGTGCTCACTTGCTCTCCTCCTTGCTGTCTGCCTGGGCGGACTCGGCCGGCCCGTGGATGAACGCGTTGAGCGCCTCGACGCTGAACACGACATCGTCGCTGTTGAGCACGTCGTAGGTGTTCAGCTGGTCGGGTGCGATGGGGTGCACGCCTTCCAGGTTCTGCACGCTCTTCCATGCCGCGATGTCCTCGCGACCGACGACGAGCAGAAGCTTCTTGCGATCCGAGATCTCACCGAGGAACGACTTCGCACCCTTGGTGGACGGGGTCTGACCCGACACCAGTTCGGTGATCACGTGGATGCGCTCGTTGCGCGCCCGGTCGGAGAGGGCACCGCGCAGGGCGGCTGCCTTCATCTTCTTGGGGGTGCGCTGGGAGTAGTCACGCGGCTGCGGGCCGTGGACGACGCCACCACCGGCGAACTGCGGGGCGCGGGTCGAGCCCTGACGGGCGCGGCCGGTGCCCTTCTGGCGGTACGGCTTCTTGCCACCACCGCGGACCTCGCCGCGGGTCTTGGTGGAGTGCGTGCCCTGGCGTGCCGCGGCGAGCTGAGCGACGACAACCTGGTGCATCAGCGCGATGTTGGCCGTGACGTCGAAGATCTCAGCGGGGAGATCGACGGTGCCGTTGGTCTTGCCACCGGCGGCCTTGACGTCGAGGGTCAGCTTGGTTGCGGTCTCGGTCATGCGGACGCACCACCCTTCACTGCGGTCTTGACGATCACGAGGCCACCCTTGCGGCCGGGGATCGCACCCTTGATGAGCAGCAGACCGTTCTCGGCGTCCACCTTGTGGACCGAGAGGTTCTGCGTCGTGATGCGGTCGCTACCCATGCGGCCCGACATGCGCATGCCCTTGAACACGCGGCCGGGGGTGGCGCAGCCACCGATCGAACCCGGGCGACGGTGCACGGCCTGCGCGCCGTGGGAGGCGCC
Source organism: Rhodococcus sp. UNC363MFTsu5.1 (assembly GCF_000686785.1). Classification (NCBI taxonomy): domain Bacteria; kingdom Bacillati; phylum Actinomycetota; class Actinomycetes; order Mycobacteriales; family Nocardiaceae; genus Rhodococcus; species Rhodococcus sp. UNC363MFTsu5.1. The sequence goes on along the minus strand of NZ_JMLO01000040.1, from coordinate 22,827 downwards.
CTGGCCGGCGAAGCCGTGCCGCTTCATGGTTCCGGCGAAGCCCTTGCCCTTGCTGGTTCCGGTGACGTCGACGTAGGCGCCGTCCTCGAAGACCTCGGCGGTGAGCTCCTGGCCGACCTCGTACTCGGAGGCGTCCGCAACGCGGAGCTCCACGACGTGGCGACGGGGGGTCACACCGGCCTTGGCGAACTGGCCGGAAACCGGCTTGTTGACCTTGCGCGGGTCGATCGCGCCGAAGGCGAGCTGCACGGCGCTGTAGCCGTCGCGCTCCTCGGTGCGGATCTGGGTGACGACGTTCGGTCCGGCCTTGACGACGGTGACCGGGACGACCCGGTTGTTCTCGTCGAAGACCTGGGTCATGCCGAGCTTGGTGCCCAGGATTCCCTTGATCTTGTTCTCAGTCATTGTTTTTGTCTCCGCCGCGCTCACTGGATGTTGACATCAACGCTGGCCGGCAGATCGATGCGCATGAGCGCGTCGACTGTCTTGGGCGTCGGGTCGAGGATGTCAATCAGCCGCTTGTGGGTACGCATCTCGAAGTGCTCGCGCGAGTCCTTGTACTTGTGCGGCGAGCGGATGACGCAGTACACGTTCTTTTCAGTCGGCAACGGCACCGGTCCAACGACACGGGCCCCGGTACGGGTCACCGTCTCGACGATCTTGCGCGCTGACGCATCGATCGCCTCATGGTCGTAGGCCTTGAGCCTGATGCGGATCTTCTGTCCCGCCACGCTTGTGTCCTCTTCCTTGCCCGTTATGAATTAGGCCCTTGTAGACCCTGGGGGGCTACCTCGTTCGTGTAGACCCGTCATGGGCTACCTCGTTTGCACAGTTCCTGCCTTGCCCATGACTGTCCGAACGTTGGCGACCGGGCAAGTACCCGATCCGCTGCCGCTGTTCATCTGTCATGGTTCTCCGGTACACGCGGTCGGGCGTGTCGCCCTACCTCTCATACTCAAGGCACAATTGTCCCCTGAACATGAATACCGAATGCGCTCGCAAGTGAGCGCAGGTACTGCTTCCGTCCTGCATTGGCCTCGGCCCCGCACTGACTGCCGGAGCTTCGGTCATCTCTCGCCAGGCGCCGGACGCAGTGGAACACGACCGGGGTCTAGGCAACCCGAACAGTATGCCGCAGACCGGCCGGGAGTTCAAATCCGATCCGGGGCGGCACCGCGCACCAGAACTTACTCCAAAGTAAGATAGCGCCATGACGACTCAGACACCCACCTATCGCGGATGGCTCAAGCTCCCCCGCAACCGCGTCGGTTCGACACTGTTCTCGCTGGGCATGTGCCTGCGGGTCCCCTACTTCGCGACAGTGCTCCCCCACGTCACCCGCCTCGAACCGGGACTCTGCGAGGCGAGGGCACCCAAGTGGTGGGGCGTGCACAACCACATCGGCACCTTCCACGCCATCGCCGCGTGCAACCTCGCCGAGGCGGCGATGGGCATGCTCGCGGAGGCCACGGTGCCCACCTCGCACCGCTGGATCCCGAAGTCGATGAACACCCGGTACCTCACCAAGGCCGACACCGGGCTGCGCGCCGTGGCGACGGTTCCCGACCTGCCGGACTTCGCCGAGATCACCTCGGGCACGGACCTCGTGGTGTCCGTCGCGCTCTATGACAAGGCCGGCACCGAGGTGGTGCACGCGGACATCACCATCTGGGTGACCCCCAAGTAGCCACCGGCGGCTGCGCCGTCAGGCCGAGAGCGAGCCCCGCGAGCGCAGCCGCCTTCGCATGTCCCAGAGGTAGACGGACCTGGGTGCGTGCCGGATGACCCTCGGGATCCTCGGGTACACCCAGGACGCGAGCGTCATCACCCGATCGAACCTGCGCTGATCCCTCTCGTTCCACGGCAGCTCGAACTGCTGGCGCAGCCGCTCGGGCAGCAGCCCTGTCGTCAGCCACCGATACGCGGGCAGATTCGCGCGGATGAGCAAGGGCGCACGGACCGGATGGAAGAGGTCCCTCGAGACGGCCCGGACCTTCGCGTCCACCTCGACACCGTCTATCTCCTGCTTCCAGTACGCGGCGAACTCGGCGCGATCGCGCGGCCAGAGCCCCTCCGGCACCTGGAGCGCGGTGCCGAGGATGGCGTACTCGCGATACAGGGCGTCGGCAGCGGCGTCGTCGAGCGCGCCGAAGACGCGTTCGTACAGGGTGACCGCGCTCTCGTAGAGGGTGGCGGCCACCCACAGCTGGAGCTGCGGGTCGAAGGCGTTGTAGTCATCCGAACGCACCTTGGCGTGCGCCTTGTTGACCATCTTGATGACGGCCGTGCGCTCCTCGTCGGTGCCGTAGACGACGGCATATATATAGGTCATCGTCGTCCGCAGGCGGTCGACCGCCCGATAGGCGAAATCACTGTGGTCCGCGACCCCGTGACCGACGCCACGATTCGCCACCTGGAGCAGGATCGCCCTCCCGCCCGCGGCGAGCATGATCCCCTCGCCCGCCAGATCCTGGATTGTCACTGCCGCCCGTCGACTCATGCTCGCCATGCAATCACACTGCGGCTCGGTTCACCAGACCTTTCGAAATCTCACTCAAAAGTAGTGCTCAGAGGCAACAAACGAAATCTTCCGAGTGCCTGTGCGGCACAGATTTGCTGTTAACTTAATCGTCGAACCGCCAGGTGACGGACGGTCCGATCACCGGGACGGACGAACTGGTCGCGACATCGAGTCCGCGAGAAGGCGAACCGGACCCCAACATGTGACGAATCCAGCGCTGTCGACCACCCACGAAGTGGACGCATGACATACTCGCGTGCATGCCTTCACCCCACTCTGCCGTCCTGGTCGAGGGAATCAAGAAGTCGTTCGGCGACGTGCACGCACTGCGCGGAGTCAGCTTCGAGGTTCCCCGAGGGACCGTGCTCGGCATCCTGGGCCCGAACGGCGCAGGCAAGACCACCACGGTCAATGTGCTCTCGACGCTGCTGCGCCCCGACTCGGGCCGCGCGTTCGTGGCCGGCCATGACGTGGTGACGCAGGCCGCCTCGGTGCGACGCAGCATCATGACGACGGGCCAGTACGCGGCACTGGACGAATCACTCACCGCCCGTGAGAATCTCGTGCTCTTCGGGCGACTCCTTGGCTTGACCAAGCAGTCCGCGAAGGGCCGCGCCGAGGAACTGCTCCGACAGTTCGATCTGGGGTACGCCGCCGACCGCAAGGTGTCCGGCTTCTCGGGCGGCATGCGGCGGCGCGTCGACATCGCCTGCGGCCTCGTCACCCGGCCCGAGGTGGTCTTCCTGGACGAGCCGTCCACCGGCCTCGACCCCCGCAGCCGTCAGGGCGTGTGGTCGCTGGTGTCCGAGCTCAAGCAGCAGGGCATCACCATCTTGTTGACGACGCAGTACCTCGAAGAGGCCGACGTCCTCAGCGACAACATCGTGGTCATCGACAAGGGCACCGTGATCGCCGAGGGCACCGCCGACCAGCTCAAGGAGCGCACCGGAGGCAGCTACTGCGAGGTGGTGCCCGTGCAGCTCGCGGACCTGCCGCGGGTCTTCAACGTGCTGATGAGCCTGGTTCCGCCCGAGTACATCACCGAGACCGGACACGACCGGCTCTCGATTCCCGCGCAGTACGGCGCGCAGACCCTCGCCGAGGTGCTGCGCCGCCTCGACATCGCGCGGATCCCGCTCGCCGACATCGCGCTGCGCCGCCCGTCCCTCGATGACGTGTTCCTGGCACTGACGGGAACGAGGGCCGAGGACGAGGAATCCGAACAAGCGAGCGTTGCGTCGTGACCGCGGTCGCAGCCAGCCCGGTCGTGATCGCACGCACCGGGCGGCACCGCAAGCCGCAGTTGTCCAGCGTGCAGCAGTGGCTGGCGTTGTCGGGACGCAACGTGCACACCATGTGGTCGCACGGACAGATCTTCGTCGCGGTCCTGGCACCGCTGATCTTCACGCTCGGTTTCTACCTGCCGCTGAAGTTCGTCATGAAGGTCCAGGGCATCGACTACGCACAGTTCGTGATGCCGATCATCGTGCTGCAGGCCATGGCGTTCACGGCCATCTCCGCGGCAGGCCGCGCCGCGTCCGAAGCGTCGAACGGGATGAACGCGCGGTTCCAGACGATGCCGATCTTCCCCGCGGTCCCGCTGGCCTCGCGGGTGACCGCGATGTTCATCCACGCGGTGATCTCGCTGGCCGCCGCGGTCACCTACGGCCACGTCATCGGGTTCCGCTTCATCGGCGGCACATCCCTCGCCGTGGTTTTCTGCGCGATGGCGCTCGGCGTCGGCATGACCCTCGCGATGGCGGGCGACGCCCTCGGCACCCTGACCAAGAGTCCCGAGATCACCAGCCAGTCGCTGACCCTGCCGCAGCTCATCCTCGGCATGTTCTCGAGCGGATTCGTTCCGGAGTCCCAGTTCCCCGAGTGGTCTCAGGGCTTCGTCCGTAACCAGCCGATCTCGCAGTTCTCGGTCTCGATGCGGTCGATGGCCGAGGGCGGCATCACCCTGCACCAGCTGACACCGTCGCTGCTGTGGTGCGCGGGTCTGCTACTCCTGGCGGTCCCGCTGTCGATCTGGGCGAACGTGAGGCGAGGATGACCGACCTTCAGACCAGGGTGGCCACCCCGGCCACCCAAGGCTTCCCGGTCGTCACCGACCCACCGTCCGAGACGTCCTGGCCTGCCCTCTACGAGCACAGCCTGCTGCAGGCGGGCAGGCTGCTCCGCGGCTGGCTCCGCGACCCGTTCACCATCCTGCAGGCGGTCATCTACCCCGCCGTCACCATGCTCATGTTCTGGGCCGTGCTTGGCATCTCGATCACCAAGGCGACCGGGGTGAACAGCATCTTCGGCACCGCCCCGATGATGACCCTGGTGGGCGCCATGTTCGGCTGCATCGCCAGTGGCCTGTCACTCAAGAAGGAGTGGAAGACCGGGCTGCTCGCGCGCTTCTGGATCCTCCCGATGCACCGGGCCGCCGGCCTGGTGAGCCGCCTGATCGCCGAGTCGGTGCGCATCATGATCACGACCGTGCTGATCGTGCTGGTGGCGATCCCGCTCGGTTTCCGGTTCACACAGGGCTTCCTCGCGGCCGTCGGCATGCTGTTCGTCCCGCTCCTGCTGGGACTGGGCTTCGCGACACTCGTCACCATGTTGTCGGTGATGGCGGCCAAGGCGCCGCTGGTGGAGCTCCTCTCGCTGCTGTGCACCCTGATGATGTTCTTCAACTCCGGGTTCGTGCCGACCGCGGCCTACCCGACGTGGCTGCAGAACTTCGTCGAGAACCAGCCCATGTCGTGCGCGATCGACACCATGAAGGGCCTGACCCTTGGCGGACCGGTCGCGGAGCCGTTGATCAAGACTGCGCTGTGGTCGATCGGGGCCGTGCTGCTGTTCACCTACCCCGCCATCAAGGGCTACCAGAGGGCGGCACACAACCCGTTCTCTTAGGCCCCGCCCCTGCCCCCGATCGACGAGAAAGGCCCCGCCCTCACGGGCGGGGCCTTTCTCGTGCGGTTGGCTACTCGACCGGGCCTGCCAACAGTTCCCGAAGCACCGGCCCCATCTCCTCGAGCGCGGCGGGGCTCATCATCGCCCAGTGCGTGGCGCGTACGGACCGGTGCCGGACCGTGCCCGACACCGCCGGGGACCAGGACCGCGCCGCAATGGTGTCGTCCTCCCGCCCGTGGCCCGCGGTGAACAGCACCAGGTCGCCTTCGAAGCGGCCGGGGACGTAGCGGCGCATCAACTCCACCGAGTTCGTGGCCGACGCGACCATCTGTCGCAGCCAGTCCTCGGACACCGCGGACAGCGGACCGCCGGTCGACGCCCGGATCAGTTCCAGCACCTCGTCGATGCCGGCCTCCGCCGGATCGAGGTCTGCCGTCGCCGCGATGCCGAAGCCGCCGAGGATCTCCTCCGCCGTCACCGCCGCGCCCTCGCCGAGTGCGTCCGCCGCGTCGCCGGTGAAGCTGTCGAGCATGATCAGCCGCTCGACCGACTCCCCCGCGGCCTGGAGCTCGACGGCCATGGCGTGCGCGATCACGCCACCGAGCGACCAGCCCAGCAGCCGGTACGGCCCGCTCGGCTGCACGGCTCGGATCTCCGTCACGTACCGGTGCGCGATCTCCTCGATCGAGTCCGGCAGCGTGGCATCGCCGGACGCAGCGGGCGACTGCAGACCGTAGACGGGCGTCTGCCCGTCCAGCACCGGCGACAGCGCCGTGTACGCCCAGGACAGCCCCAGCACCGGGTGCACGGCGAAGACCGGCGACCGCTCACCGGCCGCGCGGATCGGGAGCAGGACGTCGAACATGTCCGCCCCGGACTCGCCCGACTCGGCGTCGATCGCCGCGGCGATGCCCTCGGCCGTCGGATCGAGGAACACGGCCCGCAGCGGCACCGTGACCCCGAGCTCTTCGGCGAGCCGCGCCATCACCCGGGTCGCGGTCAGCGAGTTGCCGCCCAGGTCGAAGAAGGACGCGTCCACGGACACCTTCTCGATCTCGAGTACCTCCGCGAGCACCTCCGCGACGGTGGCCTCGGTGGCCGTGCTCGGGGCCCGGTACTCGCCGGTGTCCGCGAACTCCGGCACCGGCAGCAGTTTGCGGTCGAGCTTGCCGCTGGCGTTCAGCGGGAACTCGTCGAGCACGACGACCGCATTCGGCACCATGTACACCGGCAGGACCGTCGCCACGTGCCGCTTCAGCTCGTCCGCATGCACGGTGACGCCGTCCTCCGCGACCACGTAGGCCACCAGATGGTCGCCGCGCTCGTCGGACTGCACCAGGACCGCGGTCTGCCGCACCCCGTCGAAGCCCCGCACGGCCGACTCGATCTCCTCGAGCTCGATCCGCTGACCGCGCAGCTTCACCTGGAAGTCGGTGCGCCCGATGTACTCGAGCACCCCGTCCGCCCGTCGCCGGACCAGGTCACCGGTGCGGTACATCCGCTCGCCTGCATCGCCGTACGGGTTCGCCACGAAGCGATCCGAGGTGATACCCGGCCGGGTCAGGTACCCACGGGCCAGCTGCGGGCCCGCCAGGTACAGCTCGCCCGCCACCCCGGCCGGGGTGGGCCGCAAACCGGCGTCCAGCACGTGCACCTGGACGTTCCACTGCGGCAACCCGATCGGCGTCGTGACCGTGTCCTCCGGGCGGGCCTTCCAGTTGGTCACCGAGACGGCCGCCTCGGTGGGCCCGTACATGTTGTGCAGGCCGGCCGGGGTGAGCTCGCGCCACCGTGCCGCGGTCTCGGGCGGCAACGCCTCACCGATCACGAACGCCCGCCGCAGGGTGCGCAGCGACAGCGCGTCGGCGACCGCGACGAACACGCCGAGCGGGGACGGCACGAAGGTCGCCGTGGTGACACCGTGCCCGGCGATCAGCCCGGCCAGGTACTCCATGTCCTTGTGGCCGTCCGGCTTGGCGATCACCAGGCGGGCACCGTTCTGCAAGGCCCAGAAGAACTCCCACACCGAGACGTCGAACGTCATCGCGATCTGCTGCAACACCACATCATCGGCGCCCAGACCGTACTCGGACTGCTTCCACACCAACTGGTTCACGATCGCCCGATGCGTGACCACCACGCCCTTCGGCTTGCCGGTCGAACCCGACGTGAACATCACGTACGCCGAGTTGTCCAGTTGCAGCGGGGCGCGACGGTCCGCATCGGTCACCGGGGCGTCGTCGTACGCCGAGGTGTCGAGCAGGTCGATCTCGAGGACCTCGAAACGTGGATCGACATCGATCCGGTCACGCCGTGTGCTCAGCACACACACCGGGTCGGCCGTCTCCAGCACGTAGGTGGTGCGCTCGGCCGGGTGATCCGGATCGATCGGCACGTAGGCGCCGCCCGCCTTGACGATCGCGTACATGCCGATCATCAGGTCGAGCGAACGCCGGATACCAAGGCCCACCATCGATTCCGGGCCGACGCCCTTGTCGATCAGGTGGCGGGCGAGGCGGTTGGCGCGCGCATCGAACTCGGCGTACGTGAGCTCCTGGCCCTCGAACACCAGTGCCACCGCATCCGGCGTCCGCGCCACCTGGGCATCGAAGAGATCGGCCAGCGTCGCCGCCGGGATCTCGTGATCGGTCGCGTTCCAGCGCTCGAGTTCGGCGTACTCCGTGTCGGAGAGCACGTCGAGGACCCCGACCCTGGCGCCCGGATCCGCGACCACCGCGGCGAGGATCCGGTCGACCCGGTCCAGGATCGCCTCGATCTCCTCTGGTGCGAAGAGGTCCGTGAGGAACTTCGCGTCCAACTGCAGGCGATCACCCGCCTCGATGTACAGCGACAGCGGGAAGGTGTTCGCATCCGCGCCACCCACGCCGAGCAGGCGCATGCCGTCGATGTCCGCGTCCGCGGTCGCGGCGGCGGCATCGACCGGGTACGACTCGAACACGGTGATGGTGTCGAACACGGAACCCACCCCCGTGCGCTGCTGGATCGTCTGCAGGCCCACGTGATGGTGTTCGAGCAGATCCGACTGCTCACCCTGGATGCGGCGCAGCAGCTCGGTCACCGTCTCGGCGCGATCCACGCGGATGTGCACGGGCAGCGTATTGATGAACATGCCGACCATCGACTCCACGCCAGACAGCTCGGGCGGGCGACCCGAGACCGTGGCACCGAACACGACGTCGTCGCGGCCGACCAGGCGCGAGAGCACCAGGCCCCACGCCATCTGTACCACCGTGTTCAGGGTGACGCCCAGTTCGCGCGCGAGCCCGGCAAGCAGGTCGGTCCGTTCGGCCGACAGGTGCAGGCTGACCTGCCCGGGAAGCGAGGACTGTTCGCGACCACGGTCGGCGGGCGCCAGCAGCGTCGGCTCCTCCGCACCCACAAGGGACGCGCTCCACTGCTCGAGCGAGGCCGCCGCGTCGCGCGTGGACAGCCATTCGAGGAAGTCCCGGTACGAGCGGACCGGCGGGAGCACCGATCCGTCGCCGCGGACCGCGTACAGCACGATCAGATCCTTGAGCAGCAACGGCATCGACCAACCGTCGACCAGGATGTGGTGGCTCGTCATCGCGAGCGAGTACGTACCGTCCGCTCGCGTGATGAGACTGAACCGGACCAGCGGGGGCTCGGACATCTCGAACCGCTGCCTCCGGTCCTCGTCCAGGATCCGCTGGCGGTCGCCGTCGTCGCCGTTGCGGCCGAGGTCCACCTCGCGGAACGGAACGCTCGCCCCGTCCACGATCACCTGGATCGCGTTGCCCTCGTCGTCATGCCGGAAACCGGCCCGCAGGTTCGGGTGCCGGTCCACCAGCGCCTGTGCCGCCGCGCGCAGGCGGGCGACGTCGACGGCTCCGCCGAGTTCGATCACCACCTGCGAGGTGTAGACGTCGAGCGAGGTCGAGCTCTCCGCCAGCACCGCATGGAAGAACATGCCCTCCTGCAGCGGCGTCAGCGACCAGACATCCGCCAGTGACGGGTACTCGGCCTCGACCCTCTCGATCTCGTGCTGCGACAACGACACCAGCGGCAGATCGGCAGGAGTGAACGCCGCTCTCGGCGTCGCCTCGGCCCAGCGCCCGATGGCCTCGAGCGCCCGCGACCACAGCTCGGCCAGTGCACGCACCTCGGACTCGTCGATCAGTCCCGGGGGGTACGCGAAGGTGGCGCTCAGCCGGGCCCCGGTGACCTCGGCGTTGATGTCCACGACCGCCGCGGCGGGCAGGTCCGCGTCCGGCGCCGCCGACACCGACAGCTCGCCCTTCGGAGCGGGCAGCCAGCCGATCGGCGCAGAATCCGACGGCTCCTCGCCGCCGAGCTGGCCGAGGTAGTTGAAGCCGATCTGCGGCAGCGGCAGTGCGGCCAGTTCGGCCGACGTCCGCTCGTTCAGGTACCGCAGCAGGCCGTACCCGATGCCCTTGTCTGGCAGCGCGAGCAGCTGTTCCTTCACTGCCTTGACCGCCGAACCGACGGCGGCACCGCCGGCCAGTGCGTCGTCGAGATCGATCCCGGGCAGGTCGAGCCGGAGCGGGAACATACTGGTGAACCAGCCGACGGTCCTGGTCAGGTCCGCACCGGGCACGGTGTCTTCCTCGCGGCCGTGGCCCTCGAGCTTGATCAGCGTCGAGGACTCGTCCACGCCGCGATCGCGACGCCATGCCGAGACGGCGAGGGCCAGCGCAGCGAGCAGGCCGTCGTTCACGCCGCCCCGGACGGCCGCGGGCACCGCCGTCAACAGCGCGTCGGTGACCTGGTCGGACAGTTCGACCTTCACCTCGGCGATGGACGCGAACACGTCGACCGCCGGGTCGAGCGGGCGTGACGCCAGCAACGGGTCGTCCCCGCCCTGCACCGTTCGCCAGTACGACATCTCGGCTTCCCTGGCCGCGCTGTTCGCCTCGTCGGCGAGACCGTGCGCCCAGCGGCGCATGGAGGTCCCGACCGGCGGCAGCTCCGGAGTGGCGCCCCCGGCAACGAACTGCCAGGCGGCCAGCAGGTCCGCGACCAGGATGCGCCAGGAGACGCCGTCGACGATGAGGTGGTGGGCGACGATGAGCAGTCGGCCTGCGCCCTCCGTGCCGGGGGCCAAGTCGAACCACACGAACCGCACGACCGAACCCGTGGCGAGGTCGAGGAGACCGGCCGCCTCCTCGAAGGCGGGAGCCGCGAGGGCCTCGAATTCTGGGCTGCCCGGCAGCGACCCGGCATCGAACTCGACCCGGCTGATCAACGCGTCCACGTCGACGGAGCCCGCGGCACCGATCGACAGGATCGGGTCGGCACCGCGGATCGACGAACGGAGCATGTCGTGTCGCTCGAAGATTGCACCAAGGGTGGCCAGGAGGCCGGCTCGGTCGATGCCCTCGGGCAGCGCGAGATAGGCCGGCATGAGCAGCCGGTTGTGGCCACCGGGGCGTTCGGTCATCCATCGCATGATCGGGGTCAGCGGCATGTCGCCGACTCCCCCGCCCTCGAGCTCGGCGAGAACCACCGCGCCGCCGGACTCCGAGGTGAGCGTGGCGACCTGCGCCAATCCGGCGACGGTCTTGCGCTCGAACACATCCCGTGCCCGGATCAGCACGCCGGCCGCCTTGGCCCGGGTGACCAGCTGGATCGAGACGATGCTGTCGCCGCCCAGCGCGAAGAACGAGTCGACCACGCTGACGCGGTCCACGCCGAGAACCTCGGCGAACAGTCCGGCCAGGATCTCCTCCACCGGGTTCGTGGGAGCCACGAACGATTCGAGCGAGGAACCGAAGTCGGGCTCGGGCAGCGCCTTGCGGTCCACCTTGCCGTTGACGGTCAACGGGATCGCATCGAGGACCACGATCGCCGACGGCACCATGTGCGCGAGCAGCGAGCGGCCGACGAACTCGGTCAGGGCGGCGACGTCGACCGTCGCGGATGCGACCGGCACGACGTACGCCACGAGCACCGTGGCCCCCGATGGTCCCTGCCTGCCGACGGTGACCGCGAAGTCCACCGTCTCGTGCGCGGACAGCGCCGCGTCGATCTCGCCGAGCTCGATGCGGAAACCACGGACCTTCACCTGGAAGTCGCTGCGGCCGACGTACTCGATCTCGAGTCCGTCGGCAGGGACATCCCCCGTCGCTCCGCTCGCCCCACGTCGGACCCAGCGCACCACGTCGCCGCTTCGGTACATGCGGGCACCGGGATCACCGAAGGGGTTGGCCACGAATCGATCCGCGGTCAATGCCGGGCGGGCATGGTAACCGCGGGCCATCTGGACGCCGCCGATGTACAGCTCGCCGGCCACCCCGACCGGGACCGGCCGCAGCCGCGAGTCGAGGACCACGGCAGTCATGTTCCGGATGGGTCCGCCGATCGTGAGCAGCTCGCCGGGGGTCAGGGCGTTGCTGATCGCCGCCATGATGATCGTCTCGGTCGGGCCGTAGCCGTTGTAGAAGTTGCGGCCCGGCGCCCAGATGTCGACCAGGTTGTCCGGTACCGCCTCACCGCCCGCGACCAGATGCTGCAGGCAGTCCAGGCCCTCGGGCGAGAGCGAGGCCAGCGCGCCCGGGGTGATGAACGCGTGCGTCGCGCCGCCCGTGGCGATCACCTCGGCCAGCTCCGACCCGCCGTAGACGGCCGGCGGCACGATCACCAGGGCCGCACCCGACCCGATCGCCAGCAACAGCTCCAGCATCGACGCGTCGAAGCTCGGCGACGAGAAGTGCAGCGCCCGCGACCCCGAGGTCACCGAATAGCGCTCGCGCTGCTCAGCCGCGAAGTTCGCCAGGCCCACATGGGAGACGACGACGCCCTTCGGCAGTCCGGTCGACCCGGACGTGTAGATCACGTACGCGGCATCGGTTTCACGCACCGGCGCCGTGCGATCGGCGTCGGTCAGCGGTGTGGTCGAGGCGGCCGCCAACCGGTCCGCGAACCGCGGGTCGTCGAGGACCAGCCACGAGAGGGCCGCGGCGGATCCTCCGCCCGGCAGGTCCGCCGCGTGCTCGGTGTCGGTGAGCCCGAGTACCGCTCCGGAGTCGGTGACCATGTGCTCGATGCGGTCCGACGGGTACGCCGGGTCCATCGGCACGAACGCGGCACCGGTCTTCGCGATCGCCCACAGCGACACCTGCGACTCGATCGAGCGCGGCAACGCGAGGGCCACGAACGACTCCGGTCCGACTCCGGCCTCGACGAGAACCCGTGCGAGCGCGTTCGAGCGATCGTCGAGTTCCCCGTAGGACACGGTCCGGTCGCCGAGGATCAGGGCGGTCGCAGCCCGGTCCGCGGCCGCGGCTGCCAACAGTTCGGGCAGCGTCCGGGCCGGCTCCGGTCGGACCGGTCCCCGCACCGGGGACAGCGCCGCGCGCTCGGCCGCGTCGGTGACGGCCACGTCGCCCACCGCCGTCGACGGCTCGGCGACCACCGTGGTGAGTACGCGGATGAATCGCTCGGACAGGGTCCGCACCGCCGCCTCGTCGACCAGTTCGGTGGCGTGGATGAACTTCAGGTGCAGCGCGCTGTCCAGGCTGGCAGTCATCGCGACCGGGTAGTGCGCGGCATCGATGCCGTCCATGCCGAGCACCCGCATCCCGGCGATGTCGGTCTGCGAGGTCGCGCCCGCCATGTCGACGGGGAACGACTCGAACACCGCGAGGGTGTCGAACATCGCGGCTTCGCCTGCGGCGCGCTGGATCTCGGCCAGGCCGACGTAGTGATGGTCGAGCAGGTCGGCCTGCTCGGCCTGCACACGGGTGAGCAGGTGTGTCACCGACTCCGACGGATCCAGGTGCACGCGCAGCGGCACCGTGTTGATGAACAGGCCGATCATCGACTCCACGCCGGGGATCTCCGGCGGCCGGCCCGAGACGGTGGCTCCGAACACGGTGTCCTCGCGACCGGTGAGCGCGCCGAGCAGGATCGCCCAGGAGACCTGCACGAAGGTGTTCGGCGTGACGCCGAGTTCGCGTGCACGGGAGACGAGTTCCGCGGTCTCGGCCTCACCCAGCTGGGTGAGGTACTGGCCGGAGGTGTTGTCCTGCTGGCGGCCCCGGTCGCCGGAGACGAGCAGCGTCGGCCCCTCCACACCGGCGAGCGAGTCCTCCCACGCGCGCAACGAACGCGCGTGGTCGCGCTCGGCCAGCCACGCCAGGAAGTCGCGGTACGAGCGCGCCTGCGGGAGCACCGAGGCGTCGCCGTCCGCCGCGTACAGCACCAGCAGTTCCTTGAGCACCAACGGCGTGGACCAACCGTCGATCGCGATGTGATGGTTCATCACCACCAGCTCGTACTCACCCTCGCCGAGGGTGAGCAGCGTCAACCGCATCAGCGGCGGCTCGCCCAGGTCGAACTTGGCCAGTCGGTCCTGTTCGACGATCCGGGTCCGCTCGGCGCCCCGGTCGGCCTCGTCCAGGCCGGACAGATCGACGGTGACGAACGGGATCTCGGTGTCCTCGAGCACCACCTGCGCCGCGATGCCCGTGTCGTCGGTGACGAAGGCGGTCCGGAAGCTGGGGTGCCGATCGATCAGGGCCTGGGCGGCCCGGCGCATCCGGTCGGCGTCGACGACGCCGCCGAGCCGCAGACACAGCTGTGCCGTGTAGACGTCGACGGCGGACTCTGCCAGCGCCGCATGGAAGTACATGCCGTACTGCAGCGGCGAGAGCGACCAGATGTCCGACATCGTCGGGAAGCGCGCCTCGTACCCTTCGATTTGCGACTGCGTCAGCGAGACCAACGGAAGGTCGGAGGGGGTGAACCCACCCGCGCCCTCGCTGCCCGCATGGCTCGCGACCGCGTCGAGCGCCGCGGTCCACAGCTCCGCCAATTCGGCGACGTCCTCGGCCGACAGCACGCCGGTCGCGAAGTCGAACGCCGTCGAGAGTGTCTCGACGCCTTCGGAGTTCGAGACAACCGCGTTGATGTCGAGCGCGGACACCGGCATGTCCGGGTCGAGGGCCGACCCGAGGACGCCGCCGTCGCCGACGGGCACCCAGCCCATCTCGCGCATCTCGTCGGTGACCTCGAACGCGCCGGTCCTGCCGAGGTAGTTGAAGCCGATCTGAGGGGCAGCGAAGCCGCTCAGGTCCGGGGCCGTGTCCGCGTTCAGGTACCGCAAGAGTCCGTATCCGATGCCCCGGTCCGGGACGGCGAGGAGCTGTTCTTTGACCATCTTGATCGCCTGACCCGCGGCCGGGCCGCCCGCGAAGGCGTCGTCGAGGTCCACCCCCGACACGTCGATCCGAACCGGGAACAGCGAGGTGAACCAGCCGACGGTGCGGGACAGGTCCGCACCCTCGACCGCCTCCTCCTCGCGGCCGTGTCCCTCCAGGCCCAGCAGGGTCGCCGACGCGGCGACGCCGCGCCGCTCACGCCAGCGCGCCACCGCGAGCGCAAGGGCGGCGAGCAGTCCGTCGTTGACACCGCCGCCGAAGGCCCGCGGCACCGCGGTCAGCAGCCCCTCGGTGGTCTCGGCGGACGCCTCGACCCGGACCCCCGCAGTCGTCGACACCACGTCGATCGCGGGATCGACCGGCCTCGACCCGAGGGTCGGGTCGGTGCCCTCGAGCACGCTCCGCCAGTAGCCGAGCTCCCCGGCGCGCCGCTCGGACACCGCGGCCTCGGCGAGCCCGTGAGCCCACCGGCGCAGCGAGGTACCCACCTCGGGCAGCTCGGGCTGCGCACCCGAGTGCACCTGGCCCCACGCAGACGCGAAGTCCGGCAACAGGATCCGCCAGGACACACCGTCGACCGCGAGGTGGTGGATCACCATCAACAGGCGACCGTTGGTGGCACCGGCCCCGGCCGCCGGGTCGAACCAGACGAACTGGGCCACGACCCCCGCAGCGGGATCGAGCCGGTCTGCGGCCGCCTCGAACTCGCCACGGACCAGCGCGGTGAACTCCTCCGCACCGGGCCGCGACGCGAACTCGACGCGGTGGACCAGCCGTGCCGCCGGGACCGACCCGGTCTCGGTGACGGTGAGCCCGGAGCCGTCGGCGTTCCATCGCAGACGCAGCGCGTCGTGCCGATCGAGCACGGACTGGATCGTCGATTCCACCGTGGCACGGTCGATTCCGTGCGGCAACGTCACGAAGCTCGACTGCGAGAACCGGCGCAGCAGTCCGCCACGCTCGGCGGTGGCCCGCATGATCGGCGTGAGCGGCATCTCGCCCACTCCGCCGCCCGGCAGCTCCGCCAGGGTGATGGCGGCCGCGGTGGCCTCCCCGGCGACCGCGGCGAGCCCCGCGACCGTGCGGTGCTCGAAGACCTGCCGGGCCGTGAAGGCAAGGCCCGCTGCCTTGGCCCTCGTGACCAGCTGGATGGACATGATGCTGTCACCGCCGAGCGCGAAGAACGACTCCTCCACGCTGACCCGGTCCACGCCGAGAACCTCCGCGAACACCGCGGCGAGAGCCTCCTCCGCCGGGGTCCGCGGCGCCACATACGCACGCTCATCGCCACCGAAGTCCGGTGCCGGCAACGCCTTGCGATCGAGCTTGCCGTTGCCGGTCACCGGCATGGCCTCGAGCACCACGATGGCGTCCGGGACCATGTAGCCGGGCAGGGTCGCGGACAGTGCAGCGCCCAGGTCCGTGGTGTCGACATCCGATCCGACGACATAGCCGACGAGCCGTTTGCCGCGTTCGGTGTCCGTGGCGACCACGACGGCTTGCTCGACCGACGGCTGCTCGAGCAGTGCCGACTCGATCTCCCCGAGCTCGATGCGCTGACCACGGAGCTTGACCTGGAAGTCCGTGCGGCCCAGGTATTCCAGCTGCCCGTCGGCACCCCAACGTGCGACGTCACCGGTGCGGTACATGACCGCACCCGCAGCCAGGGAGTACGGGTTCGCGACGAACCGCTCCGCCGTCAGAGCAGGCCGGTCGTGATAACCGCGAGCTACCTGACCGCCCGACAGATACAGCTCACCCCTGACACCCGGCGCGACCGGGTGCAGACGCTCATCGAGCACATACGCCTGCGAGTTCCACACCGGGACACCGATCGGCATCGCGGTGGTCTCCGACCCGTCGGCCCAGTAATGCACCGACGTCAGCGTGGTCTCGGCCGGACCGTAGGCATTGTTGATCCGCACGTCCGACGCCCGCATCGTGCGTGCCGCCAGGTCCGGGCTCAACGCCTCACCGGCCAGCTGGAGCGCACGCACCGACGGCGGGAAGGCCAGCTCCGGACCGCCGAGGAACGCCGCCAACATGGACGGCACGAACCCGAGCACCGTGGCGCCATACCGGCGCGACAGCTCAATCAGATACTCCGCGTCACGATGCCCCTCGGGCTTCGCGATCACCAGATGCCCGCCGACGATGAACGGGACGAACAACTCCCACACCGACGGATCGAACACCGTCGGCGTCTTCTGGATCACCACATCCGCAGCGGTCATCTCGTACTCGCCGACAAACCAGCTGAGCTGGTTGACGATCGCCGCATGGCTGACCGACACGCCCTTGGGCACACCCGTCGAACCCGACGTGAAAATCACATAGGCCGGGTTGCCGCGGTGCAGCGGGCGTACCCGCTCGGCATCGGTGATCGGCGTGGCCGCCAGGTGCGCCACGTCGACCCTGTCGATCTCGACGACCTGCACATCGGCAGGCAGTGCCGCCTGGTCCCAGGAGGTGGTCAGCACACACACCGGCTGGGCCAGCGACAGGACCCGCTCCACACGGTCGGCCGGCTGATCCGGATCCACCGGCACATACGCACCACCGGCCTTCATCACCGCGTACATCCCGACCAGCATCTCCATCGAGCGCCGCGCCGCCAGGACCACCCGATCCTCGGCACCCACACCCAACGAGATCAGATGCCGCGCAAGACGATTCACCCGCGCATCGAACTCCGCGAACGACAGCGTCACACCCTCGAACGTCATCGCCGGCGCATCAGGGTTACGCAACACGGAGCGGTCCAGCAGCTCGACCAGCGTGGTCGGCTCCACCGGCGACTCGGTCCGGTTGAACTCCACCAACATCCGCTCACGCTCGGCCGCGTCGAGCAGATCCAGATCGCCCACCACCACACCCGGATCAGCGACCACGGCCTCGAGAATCCGGACATACCGCCGAGCCATCCGCTCGACCGTGACACGGTCGAACAGCGCGGTCGCGAACCCGAAGGTGCCCTCGAAGCCCGAGCCGATCTCGGAGAACGACAGCTCGAGGTCGTACTTGGCCTGCCCGAGGTCGGTCTCGAGGCCGGTGACCCGCAGGCCAGGCAGCTCGAAGACCGGGAAGTCGATGTTCTCGAACCCGAACGAAGCCTGCACCAGCGGCGCGTGCGCCGTCGACCGCGGCGGATCCAGGATCTCCACCAACCGCTCGAACGGCAGATCCGCATGCGAGAACGCCCGCAGGTCACCCTCGCGAACCGACTCGAGCACACCGGCGAACGTCGCACCCGGCTCGACTCGCGTCCGCAGCACCAACGTATTGACGAACATGCCCACGATCGGGTCGAGGGCCTCCTCACCGCGACCGGCCACCGCCGTACCCACCGCGATGTCACCGGTCCCGGACAGGTGCGCCAACAGCACCGCATAGGCGGCCCGCATCACCATGAACGAGGTCGCACCCGACCGCCGTGCCAGGGCCTCGACGCCGGTAGTGACGTCCGCGGGCACGGGGAAGCTCACCCGTTCGCCTGCCATTGACTGCACGGCCGGGCGCGGCCGATCCGTCGGCAGTTCCAGCAGGTCCGGCAGGCCGTCCAGCGCGGTGCGCCAGTGTTCGATCTGCGTCGCGATCACGGACTCCGGGTCGTCCTCCGAGCCCAGCGCCTCCCGCTGCCACAGCGCGAAGTCCGCGTACTGCACCGCGAGCGGCTCCCACTGCGGCGCCTCGCCCTGCGAACGAGCGACATACGCGAGCATCACGTCCCGGGCCAGGGGCGCCATCGAGGAGCCGTCGGCACTGATGTGATGCACCACCACGAGCAGGACGTGGTCGTCAGGAGCAACCTCGAACAGCGCCGCGCGCAACGGGATCGAGTCCGTCACATCGAAACCACGGCCGGCGAACTCGGCCGCCCGCGCCATCAGGTCCGCCTCGCCGACGGTGCTCCGGGTCAGGTCGACGTGCGCCGACTCGACCGGGATCACCCGCTGCTCGGGACCATGGGGGCCGGACGGGAACACGGTACGCAGCGACTCGTGCCGCGCCAGCACATCGCGCATGGCCGCCTCGAGCGCCACGACATCGAGGTCGCCGGTCAGCCGGACCCCCAGCGGGATGTTGTAGGCGGCCGAGGCGGTGTCGAACTGGTTGAGGAACCAGATCCGCTTCTGCGCCATCGACAGCGGCACCCGATCGGGGCGCGGCCCGGCCACCAGCGCGGGCCGGTCGCCGTCGCGGCCTGCCGAGGCCGCCGCCACCGCGAGAGACGCCGCCGTCGGCGCGTCGAACAGCTCACGCACACCCATTCGGATTCCGAGCGCCGCATTCACCCGGGCAACCACCCGGGTCGCGACCAACGAGTTGCCGCCTGCGTCGAAGAAGTCCTCGTCCACCGACACCCGGTCGACGCCGAGCACGTCGGCGAAGACCCCGGCGACGACCTCCTCGATCGGGTTACGCGGGGCGACGAACTCACCGGACTGCTCGAACACCGGTTCCGGCAGGCCACTGCGGTCGAACTTGCCATTGGGGGTCAGCGGGATCGCGTCGATCTCCATGAACGCCGACGGCACCATGTGGGCCGGCATCTCGACGCCCGCGTACTCGGTCAGTGCGGACCTGTCGATCGAGTGGCCGTCGGCCGCGAGGACGTAGGCGACCAGGACGGTGTTCCCCGAGGCCGTCTTGTGTCCGACGGTGGCAGCGAACTCGACGCTCTCGTGCCGCGAGAGGGCGGCATCGATCTCTCCGAGCTCGATGCGGAATCCGCGCACCTTGAGCTGGAAGTCGCTGCGGCCGACGTACTCGATGGCCAGTTCGCCGTCGGCCTCGACCCAGCGGACGACGTCGCCGGTGCGATACATCCGAGAGCCGTCCTCCGCGAACGGGTTCGCCACGAACCGGTCCGCGGTCAGCGCGAACCGCTCGTGGTAGCCGCGGGCCAGCGCCGGACCGGCGAAGTACAGCTCACCGGGCACGCCGACCGGGACCGGCCGGAGGCGGTCGTCGAGCACGAGGGCGTCCGTTCCCCGGATCGGGCCACCGATGGTGATCCGCTCGCCCGGCACCATCGGCGCGCTCATCGTGACGACGACGGTGGTCTCCGTCGGACCGTAGATGTCGAACATCCGACGGCCGGGGGCCCACTTGGCCACCAGCTCGGCGTGCACCGCCTCGCCACCGACTGCGACATGGGTGAGCGCGTCGAGCCCGGTCGGCTCGACCGTCGCGAGCGCCGCGGTGGTCACGAAGGCGTGGGTGATCCTCCGCTCGCGCAGGAAGTCGCCGAGCTCGGCGCCACCATAGATTCCCTGCGGCACGATCACCATCGTCGCGCCCGCGCCGAACGCGAGCAGGAGTTCGAGGACCGCACCGTCGAAGCTCGGCGACGCGAAGTGCATCGTCCGCGACTGCGGGGTCACCGAGAAGTGCTCGCGCTCCTGTGCGGCGAGGTTGGCCAGACCGGTGTGGGTGACCAGGACGCCCTTCGGCCGACCCGTCGAGCCGGAGGTGTAGACCATGTAGGCACCGGACTCGAGGGACAGCGGGCGGATCCGGTCCACGTCGCCGATCGGGGCCGCGGACTCGGCCTCGACCTCCGCGGCGAGCTCGGCGCTGTCGAGCGGCAGCCACGTCACGGTGGTGGGCAGCGTCGCGATGCCTGCGCCCGTCGCCAGCCCGACCCGAACACCGGAGTCGGCGATCAGGTACTCGATCCGCTCCCGCGGGTACGACAGGTCGAGCGGGACATAGGCGGCGCCGGTCTTCGCGATCGCCCAGACCGCGAGCACCGACTCGATCGAGCGCGACAGCGCCACCGCGACGAAGTCCTCCGGCCCGACACCCAGCCTGATCAGTGTGCGCGCCAGCTTGTTCGAGCGCTCGTCGAGTTCGCGATAGGTCACTGCGAGGTCGCCGTACTCCACCGCGTTGGCGTCCGGATTCAGCGTGACCGCCGCGGTCAGCAGCTCCGGCAGGGTCGCGGGCGCGACGCAAGGGGCGCCCGACACCGGCGCGAGCCGTGCCAGCTCGTCGCGGTCGAGCAGCCTCACATCGGAGACCGCGCGCGACGGCGCCTCGACGACCGATTCCAGGACCCGCAGGAAGCGAGTGGCGAAGTCCGCGACCGTCGATTCGTCGAACAGATCGGCGGCATAGGTGAACTCGGCGGTCAGCGCGCCGCCACCGGCGGGATCACTCTCCATCATCATCAGCTGCAGGTCGAACTTCGCGACCTGCAGGCCGCTCTCCAGCGCGCTCACCGTGAGACCCGGCAGTTCCAGCGCGGCCTGTTCGAGGTTCTGGAATCCGAGGATCACCTGGGCGAACGGCGAATGTGCACGCGAGCGGGTCGGGTTGAGGGCCTCGACGAGCTGCTCGAACGGCACGTCGGCATTGCCGAACGCGCCGAGGTCGGTCTCCCGGACCTGGTCGAGGAGCTCGGCGAACGAGGCGTTCGCGTCGATGGCCGTGCGCAGCACCAGCGTGTTGACGAACATGCCGACGAGATCGTCGAGCTGACGCTCGCCGCGACCGGCGACAGGGGTCGCGATTGCGATATCGTCGGTGTTGCCGAGCCTCGAGAGGAGCACCGCGAGTGCCGCGTGGACGGCCATGAACAGGGTGGCACCGTGCTCGCGGGCGAGCGCGTCGAGGCGCCTCCGCAGCTCGGGGTCGACGGTGAAGGCGACGCTGCCCGCCCTGAAGGACTGCTGCGGGGGCCGCGGCCGGTCGCCCGGGAGTTCGAGGACCTCCGGGATCCCGTCCAGCGCGGACTTCCAGTACTCGATCTGCTTCGCCGCCAACGACTTCGGGTCGTCGGGGGTGCCGAGGACCTCGCGCTGCCAGATGCTGAAGTCGGCGTACTGGACCTCGAGCGGGGACCACCGCGGCGCCTCGCCTGCGACGCGTGCCAGGTAGGCCGTGACGAGGTCCCTGGCCAGCGGCGCGGTCGAGGCGCCGTCGGACGAGATGTGATGGATCGACATCGCGAGCACGTGCTCGGCGGCATCCGCATCGGCGATCTCGACGATCGTGACCCGCAACGGGATCGCGGTGGTCACGTCGAATCCCTGGGAGAAGAACGCGATCAGCTCGGCCGGCAGCTCGGACTCCGCGACGGTCGCGGTGCGCACGTCGAGGTCGACGTCCGCCGCGGGCACGATCACCTGATGCGGACCGTCGTCCGCGTTCGGGAACATCGTCCGGAGGGACTCGTGACGTTCGAGAACGTCACCGAGCGCGGCCCGGAGGATGTCGGTGTCGAGGGCGCCGCTGAGCCTGATCGCCATCGGGATGTTGTAGACCGGCGAGGTGGTGTCGTACTGGTTCAGGAACCACATCCGAGACTGTGCCAGCGACAGCGGGATCCGGCCGGAGCGCGGCCGGACCGACAGCTCGGTGTGTGTCCCTGCGCGGCCTTCCCCACTTTCGATCCGGGCGGCCAGCTCGGACACCGTCGGCGCCTCGAAGAGGTCGCGCAGCCTCAGTGCCGCCCCGGTCCCCGCATTGACCCGGGCCACGACCTTGGTCGCGACGAGCGAGTCGCCGCCGAGGTCGAAGAAGCTGTCGGTCGCGGACACCCGGCGCACCGACAGCAGCTCGCCGTACACGGCCGCGACGATCTCCTCGACGACAGTCGCCGGCGCCACGTAGGCCTCAGCCGCGGAGCCGAAATCGGGATCCGGCAGCACCTTCCGATCGACCTTGCCGCTGGGGGTCAGCTCGAACTCGTCGAGGACCACGACCGCCGAGGGCACCATGTAGTCGGGCAGGGCACCCCGGGCGATCTCGGTGACCGCCTCTTCGAGTCCGTCCGGGGAGTCGGAGGGAACCACGTAGGCGACCAACCGGTCGATCCCGGTCTCGGTGGTCTTCACCACCACGGCGACCTGACCCACCCGCGGGTCGGCCAGCAGTGCCATCTCGATCTCGCCGAGCTCGACCCGCAGACCGCGGATCTTGACCTGGAAGTCGGTGCGGCCGACGTACTCCAGCTCGCCGTCCGCATTCCAGTACACGACGTCGCCGGACTGATACATCCGCTCACCGACGCCGCGGAACGGGTTGGCCACGAACCTGGACGCGGTGAGCGCCACCCGGTTGCCATAGCCGCGGGCGAGCACCAGCGGACCACCGATGTACAGCTCGCCGGGTACACCAGGGGGCACCAGGCGCAGGTGCTGATCGAGCACGTACAGCTCGTAGTTCGGCAGCGCGGGCCCGATCGGGACCCGACCGTCCGGGTAGCCGGTCAGCACCGAGTGCAGCCGG
>NZ_JMLO01000039.1:0-45914 GCF_000686785.1 Rhodococcus sp. UNC363MFTsu5.1 | reverse complement strand
CTAAGCGGGAAGCCTGTTCCAAGATGAGGTTTCTCACCCCCTCGAGGGGGTAAGGCCCCCGGCAGACCACCGGGTTGATAGGCCAGAACTGGAAGCACGGTAACGTGTGCAGGTGACTGGTACTAATAGGCCGAGGACTTACCACAAAGAAGCTACGCGTCCACTGTGCGGTATCTGAAACAACACACAGATACCATTCACCCCCAACACACCCCACTTGTGGGATGTGGTTCGGGCGGGGGAATTGAATGTGTGACAGTTTCATAGAGTTACGGCGGCCATAGCGGAGGGGAAACGCCCGGCTCCATTCCGAACCCGGAAGCTAAGCCCTCCAGCGCCGATGGTACTGCACTCGACAGGGTGTGGGAGAGTAGGACACCGCCGAACATCCGTTACCGAAAGGGGACCCAATATACTGGGTCCCCTTTCGTGTTTTCTATGCATAGCGTGTGTTGTCTGAAAGGAGATGCTGTGTCGGACAACAACGACGGCCGTCGTTCGTATGGGAGCGGCGGTTCTGACCGCAGTCGGTCGGGGGACAACCGTGGCGCAGGTGCCGGCGGTCCCCGCGGCAACACCGGCGGCGGAGCCCGTGGCGGCGGAGGCCGTCCGGATCGGCGCGGCGACGGCCCGCCGAGGCGTCGTGGCGGTGAGGGCAGCTTCGGCCCGCCCCCGCGCGACGGCGGAGCGCACGCCGAGCGGCGTGCCCCGCGGCCCGAGGAACCGGATCTGCCCGAGGACGTGCAGGCGGGCGAACTGGACCCGGCCGTTCGTCGGGATCTGCTCAGCCTCGACAAGTCGAACGCCAATGCGGTGGCCCGCCACCTGGTGATGGCGAGCAAGCTGATCGACGACGACCCGCGTCTGGCGCTGGCCCATGCGCGTGCCGCGCGGCAGCGGGCCGGCCGTGTCGCCGTGGTCAGGGAGACCGCAGGCATCACCGCTTATCACGCGGGCGAGTGGGCCGAGGCCCTCTCCGAGCTGCGTGCCGCTCGGCGGATGGCGGGCGGACCAGGACTGCTCGCCGTCATGGCCGACTGCGAACGCGGCCTCGGCAGGCCCGAGCGGGCGATCGAGCTCGGGCGCAGCGACGAGGCCAGGACCCTCTCCGGTGACGAGGCGACGGAGCTCCGCATCGTGGTCGCGGGCGCCCGGATGGATCTCGGCCAGTTCGATCAGGCCGTGGTGACGCTGCAGACTCCGGAACTCGATGCGGCCAAGGAGGGTCCGACCGCGGCCCGCCTGTTCTACGCGTACGCCGACGCCCTGGTGGCGGCCGGTCGCGTGGAGGACGGTCTCAAGTGGTTCCTCAACTCCGCGGCCGCCGATCACGACGGCGACACGGACGCAGAGGATCGGGTGGCCGAACTCTCCGGCGACCAGTGACGGTGGGGACCCCGCCGTCACTGCGTGACCTGCACGATGTGCTGCTGCTGGACCTCGACGGAACCGTGTACCAGGGTGAACACGCGATCCCCGGGGCAAGGGAGGCGCTCGTCGGCGGGTCCGCGCGGCTGTTCTACGTCACGAACAATGCGAGCCGAAGCCCGCTCGCGGTCGCGCTGCACCTGCGCGAGCTCGGTTTCCCCACCGCCGAATCGGAGGTGGTGACGAGTTCGCAATCCGCCGCACGGTTGCTGGCGGAGGGTCTCGATCAGGGCTCGTCCGTCCTGGTCGTCGGCACCGAGGCCCTCGCCGAGGAGGTTCGTCTGGTCGGGCTCCGGCCCGTCCGGCGGTTCGACGAGAACCCCATGGCCGTCGTTCAGGGGCATTCCACGGAGACCGGCTGGGCGATCCTGGCGGAGGCGACGCTGGCGATCCGGGCGGGAGCGCTCTGGGTGGCCTCGAACGTCGACACCACGCTGCCAACCGAACGCGGGCTGTGCCCCGGCAACGGCGCGATGGTTGCGGCCGTGCGGGCCGCGACCGGCCGGGAGCCGCTGGTCGCGGGCAAGCCGGCCCGTCCGTTGATGGACGACGCCCTCCAGCGCAGCGGTTCCGAGCGGCCGCTGGTCGTCGGGGACCGGATCGACACGGACATCGCGGGTGCGAACGCGGTGGGTGTCGACTCGTTGCTTGTGCTCAGCGGTGTCAGTTCCGTCGCGGACCTGCTGCGCGCGCCCGAGTCGTACCGGCCCACCTATCTGGCCTCCCGGCTGGCAGAGCTGGATCTGCCTGCCGAGCGGTTGAGCATCCGCCCGCATCCGGGGGTGAGCGTGCGGCGCGAGGACTCCGACCTCGTCGTGTCGTGCGATCGAGCGTCGACCCCTGACCGTCTCGATGTCGTCCGATCGGTGCTGGACGCGGCCTGGGCCGGACCCGGGTTCGAGGGCTTGCGGGCCGAGGACCCGGTCGCCGCGGCGGCCGTTGCTGACCTCGTCGGTTGATCGCGGAACCGGCGCCGCGGGTGGATTCGCGCCGTGTCGCGGTGTGGGCGTGCGGGCCTCGAATCGGCTAGCGTTGGCCCCGATGAGTACGCCAATGCCACGCCCCGGGCAGCACCTTCCCGGACCGCCGACCACCGTCGACCCCGACCGAATCCACGCCGAGGTCGACGGACTGCTGGCGCGCCTGGACTCGGTGGGGCCGGCGGACGACGATACGACCGGTCACGGCCGGATCCCGGGGCAGGCCCAGATCCTCGAGCGAGCGCACGAGGTCCTGGTGCACGCGCTGGCCACAGTGGACAAGATCTGAGGTGGCTCGGCGCGCACGGGTCGACGCCGAGCTGGTTCGGCGGGGATTGGCCCGATCAAGAGAACACGCAGCCCAGCTGATCGGCGCTGGTCGGGTCCTGATCGCGGGAACCGTCGCGGTCAAGCCGGCGACCGCGGTCGAGGCGGGCACCCCACTGTTGGTGACCGAGGAAGTCGACGAGGTCTCGTGGGCGTCGCGCGGCGCACACAAGATCCTCGGCGCGCTCGAGGCCTTCGAGCCGTCCGGGCTCTCCGTCGACGGCAAGCGGTGCCTCGACGCCGGTGCCTCCACCGGCGGGTTCACCGATGTCCTGCTCAGTCGCGGCGCCTGCGAGGTGGTCGCGGTCGACGTCGGGTACGGACAGTTGGTGTGGCGTCTGCAGTCCGATGACCGCGTCACCGTCGTGGACCGGACCAACGTTCGTTCGTTGGAGCCCGAGCAGACCGGGGGACCGGTCGAGGTCGTTGTCGCGGACCTGTCGTTCATCTCGCTCAAGCTCGTACTGCCCGCGTTCGTCCGCTGCACCGCCGACGGCGCCGACCTGGTGCCGATGGTGAAACCGCAGTTCGAGGTCGGCAAGGACCGGGTCGGATCCGGCGGCGTCGTGCGCGATCCCGCGCTCAGGATCGAGGCCGTCGTCGAGGTGGCCGAGGCCGCGGACGCGCTCGGGCTCCGGACCCTCGGGGCGGTGGCCAGCCCGCTGCCAGGACCGTCGGGCAACGTCGAGTACTTCCTGTGGCTGAGGAAACAGGCTGAACCAGGGGTGGATTCGGTGCGCGAGGTCATCGAGCGAGCGGTACAGGAGGGGCCCCAGTGAGCTCGGAAGTGGGGACGCCTTCGCCCGGCCGCGAGATCCTGGTCGTCGCCCACACCGGCAGGGCCGAGATCACCGCCACCGCACTGAGGGTGGCCAAGATCTTCGAGAAGGCCGGCATCGGACTGCGGGTGCTGGCAACCGAGGCCGACCGGACGGACCCGACCGCCGCGCACGACCACGACTCCTTCCGCCTGCCCGATCTCGCGCTGCGGGTCGTCGAGCCGGGTCTGTCGGCCGCGGTCGGCTGCGAGTTGGTACTGGTTCTCGGCGGCGACGGCACGTTCCTACGGGGAGCCGAACTGGCAAGGGCCGCATCGATTCCGGTGCTCGGCATCAATCTCGGCCGGATCGGGTTCCTCGCCGAGACCGAGGCGGAGCATCTCGAGGAGGCCCTCGCGATGGTGGTGCGGCGCGAGTATCGCGTCGAGCACCGGATGACGCTCGACGTGATCATCCGGGTGGACGACGAGATCATCGACCGCGGATGGGCGCTGAACGAGGCCAGCATCGAGAACGTGTCCAGGCTCGGCGTGCTCGAGGTGGTCCTCGAGGTGGACGGCCGTCCCGTCTCGTCCTTCGGCTGCGACGGCGTGCTGGTCGCGACGCCGACCGGATCGACCGCGTATGCGTTCTCCGCCGGCGGTCCTGTGGTGTGGCCCGAGCTCGAGGCCCTGTTGGTGATCCCGAGCAATGCGCACGCGTTGTTCGCGCGACCGCTGGTGACGAGCCCCGAATCGCTGATCGCGGTCGAGACCTTCGCCGGGGGCCACAACGGACTGGTCTTCTGCGACGGCAGCCGCACCATGAACCTCCCCGCGGGAGGCCGGGTGGAGGTGGTCAGGGGTCGGGAGCCGGTGAAGTGGATCCGGCTCGACTCCGCACCGTTCGCGGACCGGATGGTGCGCAAGTTCGAGCTCCCGGTCAAGGGTTGGCGGGGACGAAGGGCCGACGGCGAAGGGAGCAACACCAGTGCTCGCTGAAATCCGGATCGACGGTCTCGGTGTCATCTCGAAGGCGGCAGCCCAGTTCCACGAGGGGCTGACGGTGCTCACCGGTGAGACCGGCGCGGGCAAGACGATGGTCGTCACCAGCCTGCACCTGCTCAGCGGGGCCCGCGCCGATGCGGGCCGGGTGCGGCTCGGCGCCGACCGGGCCGTCGTGGAGGGCAGGTTCTCCACCGCCAACGCGTCGGCAAGGGTGGTCTCCGAGGTCGACCGGTTGCTCGAGTCGACCGGCGCGGAGCGTGACGAGGACGGCACGATCATCGCCCTGCGCACCGTGGGCACCGACGGACGCTCTCGCGCCCACCTGGGCGGGCGAAGCGTGCCCGCGGGAGCCCTCTCCGAGCTGACCGGCCCCCTCCTGACGGTGCACGGTCAGAACGACCAACTCCGGTTGCAGCGTCCCGATCAGCAGCGCCAGGCCCTCGACGAGTTCGGCGGCGCGCCGATCGGGTCCCTGCTCGACAAGTACCGGTCCCTGCGTGCGGAGTGGATCGAGGCCCGCGACGAGCTCGCCGAACGCACCCGCAGCAGCAGGGAGCTGGCGCAGGAGGTCGACCGGCTCGAGTTCGGGCTCAACGAGATCGACGCGGTGGCCCCCCAACCGGGCGAGGACCTGGCGATCGTCGCCGACGTCCGGCGCCTGAGCGACCTCGACTCGCTGCGGTCGGCGGCGGCCGAGGCGCAGGCCGCCCTGCTCGGCGGGGCCGCCGACGGTGCCGACGACAGTGCCGACGGCGTCGGCGCGCTCGACCTGCTCGGGGATGCGCGCGCCCGGATCGAGTCCTCGGACGATCCGACACTGACCGCGCTCGGCCCGCGTCTCGCCGAGGCCATCGCGGTGGTCACCGACGTCTCGTCCGACCTCACCGGCTATCTCGCGGACCTGCCGTCGGATCCGGGTGCGCTCGACACCCTGCTGAACCGGCAGGCCGAGCTCAAGACGCTGACCAGGAAGTACGCGGCCGACGTCGACGGGGTGTTGGCCTGGGCCGATCAGGCCCGCGAGCGGTTGTCCAAGATCGACGTCTCCGCCGAGGCGCTGGCGGCGTTGGCGGCCCGGGTGGACGACTGCGCGGCCGCAGTGGCCGTCGCCGCGGGCGCACTGAGCCAGGCGAGGACTAAGTACGCGGTCAAGCTCGGCAAGGCGGTGACCACCGAACTCGGTGGTCTCGCGATGGGCAAGGCCCGGCTCGAGGTCACCGTGCAGCCGCTGGTGGCGGGTGCCCAGGACTCCGCGCCGCTGACGGTGGACGGTCGCGAGCTGCACGCCGGGTCGGCGGGGGTCGACGAGGTGGAGTTCCGGCTCGCCGCGCACAGCGGGGCCCAGGCCCTCCCGATCAGCAAGAGCGCCTCGGGCGGTGAGCTGTCGCGGGTGATGCTCGCCCTCGAGGTGGTGCTCGCGGGCGCCGAGAGCAGCGCGACGATGGTGTTCGACGAGGTCGACGCGGGCGTTGGCGGTCGCGCCGCGGTGGAGATCGGCAGGCGCCTTGCGCGCCTGGCGCGTACCCACCAGGTGATCGTGGTGACGCACCTGCCGCAGGTGGCCGCCTTTGCCGACACCCATCTGGTCGTGGACAAGGTCGACGGCCGCAAGGGTGCCGACAGCGGGGTGCGCACCCTGACGGATGACGAGCGCGTGGTGGAGCTGGCCCGGATGCTTGCGGGTCTGGACAACACGCAGACCGGTCGCGCGCACGCCGAGGAGCTGTTGGCAACGGCGAAGGCCGCGCGCGTCGAATAGGCGCGGGGTCCGTCCCGGCGCCTCCGGTCGGCCGCGGCCCCGATTCGCCTCCTGTCAGCTCGGGTCGGCGCGCCTCCGCTGGTCCGGGCCTCGTCGGGGTCATCATCGATGGCATGAAGATGCCGTCCCTGTTGTCACGAAACACCGAATCGTTGCCGGGGATCAGCGGCATCGCCCGGGTCGACCGAGACACGACGAAGCTGTTGCGTCGCGTCGGCCCAGGCGACATCGTGGTCCTCGACGAACTGGATCTGGACCGGATCACCGCCGACGCGTTGGTGGAGGCCGGGGTGCTCGCGGTCGTCAACGTGTCACCGTCCATCTCCGGCCGCTACCCCAACCTCGGGCCAGAAGTCATCGTCGCGAACGGGATCACCCTGATCGACTCCGTCGGCGACGAGGTCTTCAAGAAGGTCAAGGACGGGGCTAAAGTCCGCCTCAACGAGGGCGGCGTCTACGCCGGTGAACGCAGGCTCGCCAAGGGCGTCGAGCAGAGCGAGGCCGAGATCTCCGATCTCATGATCGAGGCGAAGACCGGTCTGGTCGATCACCTGGAGGCCTTCTCCGGCAACACCATCGAGTTCATCAGGACCGAGAGTCCGCTGCTCATCGACGGCGTCGGGGTCCCCGACATCGACGTCGACCTGCAGGACCGGCACGTGGTCGTGGTGGCCGATGGAGCCGACCACGTCGCCGATCTGAAGAGCCTCAAGCCGTTCATCAAGGAGTACTCGCCGATCCTCATCGGGGTCGGGGCAGGCGCGGACGCGTTGGCCGATGCCGGCTACCGCCCCGACCTGATCGTCGGCGACCCCGAGGACATCAGCAGCGCCACCCTCAAGTCCGGTGCCGAGGTCGTGCTCCCCGCGGACCCGGACGGGCACGCGAAGGGCCTCGAGCGCATCCAGGACCTCGGGATCGGGGCGATGACGTTCCCTGCCTCCGGCGCCCCCGCGGACCTGGCCCTGCTGCTCGCGGACCACCATGGCGCCTCGCTGATCGTCACCGTCGGCAGCACCGTCTCGCTGGACGAGTTCTTCGACCGTGGCAGGCGGGAGAGCAATCCGGCGGCCTTCATGACCAGGCTCAAGGTCGGACCCAAGCTGGTCGACGCGAAGGCGGTCGCGACGCTGTACCGCAGCCGTGTCTCGGGCGGCGCCATCGCGCTGCTCGTGCTGGCCGCGCTGACGGCGGTGATCGTCGCGCTGGTCGTCTCGAACATCGGCGGTGAGGCCCTCGATTGGGCCATCGCGACCTGGAACAGCTTCGCGACGTGGGTGCAGGGACTGCTCAAGTGATTTCTATGCGTCAACACGCTATCTCGATAGCGGCGATCTTCCTGGCGTTGGCCGTCGGGGTGGTGCTCGGTTCGGGCACCCTCTCCGGCGGTCTGTTGTCCGGGCTCCGGGACGACAAGTCGGAGCTGCAGGGCCAGGTCAACGCCCTGCAGGAAACGAACAACCAGCTCGAACAGCAGCTCAACTCCGCAGATGGGTTCGACGCGGCCGTGTCCGGCCGGGTGGTGCACGACGCCCTCGCCCAGCGCACGGTGATCCTGGTGACCTCGCCGGACGCCGACCCCGGCGATCTCGAGGGCGTCACCAGGATGATCGGCGCGGCTGGCGGGACCGTGACCGGCCGGGTCTCCCTGACCGATTCGTTCGTCGACGCCGCCAACGGCGATCAGCTGCGCACCACGATCACCAACGTGATCCCGGCTGGGGTCCAGCTCAGGACCGGTGCCGTCGACCAGGGCAGCCTTGCGGGCGATCTGCTCGGTTCGGTGCTCCTGCTCAACGCCCAGAGCGCGCAGCCGCAGAGCACGCCCGAGGAACTGGCGCTCGCGCTGGAGACGCTCCGATCCGGCGGGTTCATCGCCTACGACAACGGCTCGGTCAAGCCCGCCCAGCTCGCGGTGGTGCTCACCGGTTCCGGCAAGGCGCCGGACGGGTCCGAGGGCGGCAACCGGGGTGCGATCATCGCGCGCTTCGCAGGCGCGATGGACTCCCGCGGCGCGGGCACCGTGCTGGCGGGCAGGCCGGGCGCGGCCGCGGGCAACGGTCCGATCGCGGTTGTCCGGTCCGACACGGCTCTGTCGTCGGGCGTGACCACCATCGACAACGTGGACAGGGAAGCGGGCCGGATCACCACCGCACTCGGTCTGCAGGAACAGCTCGCGGGGCAGGCGGGCCGGTACGGCACCGGCCCGAACGCGACGGCGATCACAGTCGGCGCTCCGGTCGGCTGAGATCACAGCGAATGTGCGACCCACGGGGCCATGACCAGCGGTTCGCGGCGTGCCATGCGGAGAAACCGGCGCGTTGGTGTTACCGTGAAGTCCCGTGGGTCGGCAGGCCCCAGCTCTACCATTAGCCAAGCCCTGCAAGGTCGTCACGGGAGCTCTTTTGCCACTTTCACGCAGTCAATCGCGTACCGCCACCAAGCACATCTTCGTCAGCGGGGGCGTTGCCTCGTCGCTCGGCAAGGGTCTGACGGCGTCGAGCCTCGGGCAGCTGCTCACCGCGCGCGGGTTGCGGGTGACCATGCAGAAACTGGACCCGTACCTCAACGTCGATCCGGGCACCATGAACCCGTTCCAGCACGGCGAGGTGTTCGTCACCGAGGACGGCGCGGAGACCGACCTGGACGTCGGACACTACGAGCGCTTCCTGGACCGGGATCTGTCCGGGATCGCCAATGTCACCACCGGCCAGGTCTATTCGTCCGTCATCGCCAAGGAGCGGCGCGGTGAGTACCTGGGCGACACGGTCCAGGTGATCCCGCACATCACCGACGAGATCAAGAGCCGGATCCTCGCCATGAGCGGTCCGGACGCGGAGGGCCAGAGCCCGGACGTGGTGATCACCGAGATCGGTGGCACCGTCGGCGACATCGAGTCGCAGCCCTTCCTCGAGGCGGCACGACAGGTCCGGCACGACATCGGCAGGGACAACGTCTTCTTCCTGCACGTCTCGCTGGTGCCGTACCTCGGCCCCTCCGGCGAGCTCAAGACCAAGCCGACCCAGCACTCGGTTGCGGCGCTGCGGAACATCGGTATCCAGCCGGACGCGCTGATCCTCCGCTGCGACCGCGACGTGCCGCAGCCGCTGAAGTCGAAGATCGCGCTGATGTGCGACGTCGACGTCGACGCCTGCATCTCGACGCCCGACGCCCCGTCCATCTACGACATCCCGAAGGTGCTGCACCGTGAGGGACTCGATGCCTACGTCGTGAGCAAGCTGGGACTGCCGTTCCGGGACGTCGACTGGACCGTGTGGGGTGCCCTGCTCAAGCGCGTGCACGAGCCGCGCGAATCGGTTCGGATCGCGCTGGTCGGCAAGTACGTCGATCTGCCGGACGCGTACCTCTCGGTGACCGAGGCACTGCGGGCGGGCGGGTTCGCCCACCGCGCCAAGGTCGAGATCGACTGGGTGCCCTCCGACGCCTGCGAGACCGAGGCAGGAGCACAGGAGAAGCTCGGCGAGGTCGACGCGGTGCTGATCCCCGGTGGATTCGGTATCCGTGGCATCGAGGGCAAGCTCGGCGCGATCCGGTTCGCCCGCACCCGCGGGATCCCGCTGCTGGGCCTGTGCCTCGGACTGCAGGCCGTGGTCATCGAGGCCGCGCGTTCGGTTGGCCTCGACGACGCGAACTCCGCGGAGTTCGAGCCGGACACCAAGCATCCCGTGATCTCCACGATGGCCGATCAGGAGGAGATCGTCGCCGGTGAGGCCGACCTCGGCGGAACCATGCGCCTCGGTGCCTACCCTGCGGTCCTGGAGAAGGGCTCGGTCGTCGCGCGGGCATACGGCTCCGAGAACGTCTCCGAGCGCCACCGCCACCGCTACGAGGTCAACAACGCGTACCGGGACCGGATCGCGAAGAGCGGCTTGAAGTTCAGTGGCACCTCGCCGGACGGCCATCTCGTCGAGTTCGTCGAACTGCCCGCGGACAAGCACCCGTTCTTCGTTGCGACGCAGGCGCATCCGGAGCTCAAGAGCCGTCCGACCCGGCCGCACCCGCTGTTCGCGGCCTTCATCAGCGCGGCGCTGAAGTACAAGGCCGCCGAGCGGCTCGAGGTGGACGTGCACCCGGAGGACGCCGAGTCCGCGGAGGACGACGTCGAGTCGGTCGACGCGCCGATCGTGCGCTGACCCACCGGTACACGATGAGCAGGCCGGGAGAGCACGAGTTCGAGACCCTCGACACGCGAACCGTGTACGAGGGCGGCATCATCACGTTGCGGGTCGACCGGGTGGCCATGCCCGGCGGCCGCGCAGCGGATCGCGAGGTGGTCGAGCACTACGGCGCGGTCGCCGTCGTGGCCGTCGACGAGCGGGACCGGCTGATTCTCATCAACCAGTATCGGCACCCGCTCGGCAGGCGTGTCTGGGAGCTGCCCGCCGGACTGCTCGACGAGGCGGACGAGGATCCCGTCGACGCGGCGCGGCGCGAGCTGGCCGAGGAGACGGGCCTCGCCGCCGAGCGGTGGTCGGTGCTGGTGGACGTCGCGGTCTCGCCGGGCTTCACCGACGAGGTGGTGCGGGTGTTCCTCGCGACCGGCCTCACCGACGCGCACCAGCCGACCCCGACCGACGAGGAGGCCGACCTCGAGGTCGATCGGGTCCCGGTCGAGGAGGCCGTCGGCCGGGCCCTGTCGGGGGAGATCGTGAACGCGACGGCGCTGTCCGGGATCCTCGCGCTCGCCGCCGCCAGGGCCCGCGACGGCCGTCCTGATGTGACCGGCCGGCCTGCGGATTCGGACTGGGTCGATCGTCCGATGGCCATGGCGCGGCGCAGGCACGACGGCCGGAGCGGAGCCGGCGGAGCGAACATCGACGGCTCGAGCGGAGCCGGCGGAGCGAACATCGACGGCTCGAGCGGAGCCGGCGGAGCGAACATCGACGGGGCGTAGGCGTGCTCGCCGACCAGGTGGAGACGTACCTCGACCATCTCGCGGTCGAACGCGGGGTGGCGGCGAACACCCTCAGTTCCTATCGGCGTGACTTGATCCGCTATCAGCGGTACCTGGCGGAGCTCGGGATCGACGACCTGGCCGCGGTGCGGGAACGGGAGATCAGCGGCTTCGTCGTCGCGTTGCGCAAGGGCGATCCAGTGGCGGAGCTCCCGCCGCTGGCCCCGAGCTCCACGGCTCGGGCACTGATCGCGGTCCGCGGGCTGCACAAGTTCGCGACCGCCGAGGGCATCACAGCCGTCGACGTCGCGCGCGAGGTCAAGCCGCACGCGCCCGGCCAGCAGCTGCCGAAGTCGCTGCCGGTCGACCAGGTGCTGGCGTTGCTCGAGGCCACCGGTGGCCCCGACGCGGCCGATCAGCCGCGGGCCCTGCGAGATCGGGCGCTGCTCGAGCTCCTCTACTCGACGGGCGCCCGCATCTCGGAGGCGGTCGGGCTGGACATCGACGACATCGACGCGGTCGACCGCGCGGTGCTGCTGCGCGGCAAGGGCGGCAAGGAACGGGTGGTGCCGATCGGCAGGCCCGCGATCGCCGCCCTGGAGGCGTACCTGGTCCGTGGGCGCGCGGCGCACGCTGTCCGCGGCGGACCTGCGGTGTTCCTGAACATCCGGGGCGGGCGACTCTCCAGGCAGAGCGCCTGGCAGGTGCTGCGGAGCGCGGCCGATCGGATCGGGATCGGCGAAGGGGTGTCGCCGCACACGCTGCGGCACTCGTTCGCGACCCACCTGCTCGACGGCGGCGCCGACATCCGGGTGGTGCAGGAGCTGCTCGGGCACGCGTCGGTGACGACGACACAGATCTACACCCTCGTGACAGTCGGTGCGCTGCGCGAGGTCTGGGCCGGAGCCCATCCGCGGGCGTTGTGAAGGGGTGAGGGCATGGACACGGTCCGATTCTTCGAACTGGTGACGGAATTGTTCGAGGTTCTCGGTGTCCTGTCGATGGTGGTGGGGTTCGCCTTCGCGTTCGTTCTCGCCGCGCGGACGTGGAAGCGGACCGGCGACGGCGGACGGGCGTTCAAGAGCTTGCGGGAGTCACTGGGTGGGGCGATCCTGCTCGGGCTCGAATTGCTGGTCGCGGCGGACATCGTCAAGACCGTCACGTCCGTGCCCTCGTTGACGGACGTCGCCGTGCTCGGGATGATCGTGCTGATCCGGACCGTCCTGAGTCTGTCCATCGAAATCGAGATCGACGGTGTCGCGCCGTGGCGGAGGGCGCTTGTCACCGGCCCGCAGGTGCTCGCCGCTGCCGCGCGCCGATCCGCGCCGGGGGAGCCCGGCGAGCAGGCGCCGTAAGTGGTGACCGTCGACATCGAGGCCGAGATGTTCAGCG
The DNA here is from genome assembly GCF_000686785.1 of Rhodococcus sp. UNC363MFTsu5.1. Lineage (NCBI taxonomy): Bacteria > Bacillati > Actinomycetota > Actinomycetes > Mycobacteriales > Nocardiaceae > Rhodococcus > Rhodococcus sp. UNC363MFTsu5.1. Next base: position 33,348 of record NZ_JMLO01000039.1, on the reverse strand, counting down.
AGCGGCCACCCGGCTGGGGTCGCGGATCGCGCTGCTCAGCGCCGTGCATGATCGAGCCCATAGCCGTGCCCCGCGTGTCCGTTGGCCGAACGCCGCCCGCCAGGCGGTAGCGTTTGTCCATCAGGGACAACAGACAGGGGAGCAGCAGACCGTGGTGACACCGCAGCCGCCAGCGGCGGAGTCCGAGCGTTCGGGTGCCTACTTCTACACCCGGAAGCCGGAACCGCCTACCCGTCCACAAACCGACCGCATCGAGGGAAACGGTGCCGCACCCGCAGAGTCGTCGCTCGGTCCGACCGGCCGACCGCTTCGCGAGGTACCCGACCCGACGCCGGTGACCACCCACGGCCCCGCGCAGATCATCGCGATGTGCAACCAGAAGGGTGGCGTCGGCAAGACGACCTCCACGATCAACCTGGGCGCCGCGCTGGCCGAGTACGGCCGCCGGGTGCTGCTCGTCGACCTCGACCCACAGGGGGCGTTGTCCGCAGGCCTCGGCGTCGCGCACCACGACCTCGAACTGACGGTGCACAACCTGCTCGTCGAGCCGAGGGTCTCCATCGACGAGGTGCTGATGCGCACCCGGGTGGAGAACCTGGACCTGCTGCCCAGCAACATCGACCTGTCCGCGGCCGAGATCCAGCTCGTCACCGAGGTGGGCCGCGAGCAGACGCTCGGGCGGGTGCTGTACCCGGTGCTCGACCGCTACGACTACATCCTCATCGACTGCCAGCCCTCGCTCGGGCTGCTGACCGTCAACGCGCTTGCCTGCGCCGAGGGCGTGATCATCCCGATGGAGTGCGAGTACTTCAGCCTTCGCGGGCTGGCGCTGCTCAACGACACGGTGGAGAAGGTGCACGAGCGCCTGAACCCCAAGCTGTCGCTCTCCGGCATCGTGGTGACGATGTTCGACGCCAGGACGCTGCACTCGCGCGAGGTCATGGCCAGGCTCGTCGAGGTGTTCGGCGACCTGGTCTACGACACGGTGGTGAACCGGACGGTGAGATTCCCCGAGACCAGCGTCGCGGGCGAACCCATCACCACGTGGGCACCGAAGTCCGGCGGTGCGGAGGCCTATCGGGCTCTTGCCCGTGAGGTGATCCACCGGTCCGGACGGTAGATGGACACCGACGAGGCCGAGCGAGTGGCCGAGGTTCCGTCAGGGGAACCACACGCTTTGGGGACCGTGGACGACACGCCGATCGAGGAACTGCCGTCGACCGCCGAGGCGACACCGGACGAACCGGGCTTCCGGCTGAAGCTGCGTAACTTCGAGGGGCCGTTCGACCTGCTCCTGACGCTGATCAACCAGCGCAAGCTCGACGTCACCGAGGTGGCGCTGCACCAGGTCACCGACGAGTTCATCGCATACACCAGATCGCTTGGCAGCGAGATGAGCCTCGACCAGACGACCGAGTTCCTCGTGGTCGCCGCCACTCTGCTCGACCTCAAGGCCGCCCGGCTGCTGCCCTCAGGCGAGGTCGAGGACGCCGAGGACCTGGCGCTGCTGGAGGCAAGAGACCTGCTGTTCGCGCGGCTCCTGCAGTACCGGGCCTACAAGCAGGTCGCGATGCTGTTCGCGGAGCTCGAGTCGGCGGCCCTGCGCCGCTACCCGCGCTCGGTGTCGTTGGAGGACCAGTTCGCCGGACTGCTGCCCGAGGTCCTGCTCGGCGTCGACCCGCAGAGGTTCGCGGAGATCGCAGCGTCCGCCTTCGCACCGCGACCGGTGCCGACCGTCGGCCTCGATCACCTGCACGTCCCGACGGTCTCGGTACCCGAGCAGGCCTCGATGGTGCTCGAGCTGCTCAAACAGCGCGGCGAGGGGAACTGGGCGTCGTTCGGCGACCTCGTCGCGGGCTGCGACCTGACGGTGCAGATCGTGGCAAGATTTCTGGCGTTGCTCGAGCTATACCGCGAGAAGGCGGTCGCGTTCGAGCAGCCGGAGCCGCTCGGGGAACTGATGGTCAGCTGGACCGGTGACGTCGACGCGGACGGGCAGACGCTGGTGAGTGCGGAGGATTACGGATGAGCGAGCTCGATCAGGCGCCGGAGCTCGACGACGAGGGTGCGCTCGACCTCGACGACCGGCTCGAGGACGACGAGTTGGAGGCGGCACTGGAGTCGGTGTTGCTGGTCGTGGACTCGCCCGCGAGCAACGAGGCCCTCGCGTCGGCGGTCGGGGACTCGGCCGGCCGGGTCGACGCGACGCTGCGCCGGATGTCCGCGGCGCTGACAGCCCGACGCAGCGGGATCGACCTCAGGTACGCAGGCGACGGGTGGCGTTTCTACACCAGAAACGAGTACGCGCCGTACGTCGAGCGGCTGCTTCTCGACGGCGCTAGGTCGAAGCTCACACGCGCGGCCTTGGAAACATTGGCAGTTATTGCGTACCGTCAACCTTTGACCCGTGCTCGGGTGAGTGCGGTTCGTGGCGTCAACGTGGACGGCGTCATGCGAACCCTGCTCGCCCGCGGACTGATCTCGGAGGCCGGTGTGGACTCCGAGACCAACGCGACGACGTACTCGACGACGGAGCTTTTCCTCGAGCGGCTCGGACTCGCCTCGCTGGCGGACCTGCCCGCGCTGGCGCCGCTGCTGCCCGACGTCGACGTCATCGACGACATCAGTGACGACATGGAGTCAGACCCTCGGTTCACCAAATTGGGAGCCGGCAGGGCGGGATCCGAACCCGTATTGGATCCCGGCATAGATAGTGAAGAGTGACAGGACACCCAAGTGAACAATTCCGCTCGCCGTGATGGCACACCGGACCGGGGCAGGAGCAATCCCGCCCACAAGAGCTCGAGCCGAAGGGACTCGCCCCAGAAGGGGTCGGGGTCGAGGGGCTCGGCACCCCGCGATTCCGCCCGTGGCGGCGAATCCCGCGGCTCCTACGATCGCACCGAGCGCGGCGGCGCCCCCCGGGGCTCCTCCGGCCGCACCGAGCGCGGCGCGGCACCGCGGAGCGGCGAATCCCGCGGCTCGCAGGACCGCTCCCAGCGCGCCGGCGCACCGCGCGGCGCCCAGGATCGCACCGAACGCGGCGCGGCACCGCGCAAGACCGGCGGCTACCCCCGCGGAGGGCCCGCGCCGCAGCTGTCCAAGCGGGGCAAGCCCAAGGCGCCGAAGCCGCAGCGCGCGCAGTCCGTCGCGCCGACCATCAGCAACGCCAAGCCGGCCCGCCACCAGTACGCCGAGGGCCAGGGTCCCGCGAAGCTGCCCGCGGGCGAGGGCATGCGTTTGCAGAAGGTGCTCGCCCAGGCGGGAGTCGCCTCGCGTCGCGCCGCCGAGGAACTGATCGAGCAGGGCCGCGTCGAGGTCGACGGCCGCATCGTCGTCGAGCAGGGCCTGCGGGTCGACCCCGAGAACGCGGTGGTCCGGGTCGACGGCGTCCGCGTCGTCGTCAAGAAGGATCTCGTCCACATCGCGCTCAACAAGCCGCGCGGCTGGCAGTCCACCATGTCCGACGACCTCGGCAGGCCCTGCATCGGCGACATCGTCTCCGAGCGGGTCTCCGCAGGCCAGCGGCTCTTCCACGTCGGGCGCCTCGACGCCGACACCGAGGGCCTGATCCTGCTGACCAACGACGGCGATCTCGCGCACCGGCTGATGCACCCGTCCTTCGAGGTGCCCAAGACCTATCTCGCGACGGTGTCCGGCGTGGTCGACCGCAACCTCGGCAAGACGCTCAAGGCGGGCGTCGAGCTCGAGGACGGCCCTGCCAAGGTCGACTCGTACGCACTGCTCGACGTGAACCAGGGCAAGTCCCTGGTCAAGGTCGTGCTGCACGAGGGCCGCAAGCACATCGTGCGTCGCCTGCTCGAGGCCGTCGGGCATCCGGTGGTCCGGCTGGTGCGCACCGACATCGGACCGGTCGCGCTCGGGGACGGACGTCCGGGCACCCTGCGGGTCATCGGCCCCGGCGAGGTCGGCGCGCTGTACAAGGCGGTCGGACTGTGAGCGAGGCAGGCCGCCTGGTGGTGGCCATGGACGGGCCGTCCGGTACCGGGAAATCGACCGTCGCAAGGCGGCTCGCGACCGGACTCGCCGCGCAGTATCTCGACACCGGTGCCATGTACCGGATCGCGACGCTGCACGTGCTGCGCTCCGGCGTCGACCCGAGTGACCCGGCGGCGGTGGCCGCGGCCACGAAGGCGCTCGAGCTGACCATCGGCACCGATCCGGCCTCGGACCGGGTGCTGCTCGCCGGTGAGGATGTCACCGACGAGATCCGCGGCGGCGCGGTCACCCAGGCCGTGTCCGCGGTCTCGGCGGTGCCCGAGGTGCGCACGATCCTGGTCGAGAAGCAGCGCGAGTTCATCGCGCGCACCGAGCGGATCGTGGTCGAGGGGCGCGACATCGGCACCGTCGTGATGCCCGATGCGGACGTGAAGGTGTACCTGACCGCCTCCGCTGCGGCCAGGGCCGAGCGCAGGAACACGCAGAACATCGCCGAGGGCAGGGGCGATGACTACAAGGCGGTGCTCGCCGACGTCGAGCGCCGCGATCATCTGGACTCCACCCGAGCGGTGTCCCCGCTCCGGCCCGCCGAGGACTCGGTGATCGTGGACACCAGCGAACTCGGAATCGATGACGTGATCGGCAGGTTGCTGCTGGTGGTACGTGACAGAACTGGAGCAGTGCAGTGACCGACAGCTTTGACCTCGGCGGCCCGATCGCCGGCGACGGCACCTGGAGTGAGGAATCCGACTGGGAGCTCGTCGATTTCGAGGAGGGTGAAGAGGGCGAGGGCCACGTCGCCGTCCCGACTCTCGCCATCGTCGGACGTCCGAACGTCGGCAAGTCCACGCTCGTGAACCGCATCATCGGCCGCCGTGAGGCCGTCGTGCAGGACATCCCCGGGGTCACCAGGGACCGCGTCTCCTACGAGGCGAACTGGGCCGGTCGCCGATTCATGGTGCAGGACACCGGCGGCTGGGAGCCCGACGCCAAGGGGCTGCAGCAGTCCGTGGCCCGCCAGGCGGAGCTCGCGATGCAGACCGCCGACGCGATCGTGCTCGTGGTGGACGCGGTGGTCGGCGCCACCGCGACGGATGAGGCCGTCGCCAAGGTGTTGCGGCGCTCGAAGACCCCGGTTCTGTTGGTGGCCAACAAGGTCGACGACGAGCGGACCGAGTCCGAGGTCGCGGCGCTGTGGTCGCTCGGCCTCGGCCAGCCCTATTCGGTCAGTTCCATCCACGGCCGCGGCACCGGTGACCTGCTCGACGAGATCCTCGAGGTGCTGCCCGAGACGCCTCGCGAGGGCACCGGTGGTCAGGGACCGCGCCGGGTGTCGCTGGTCGGCAAGCCGAACGTGGGCAAGTCCAGCCTGATCAACAAGCTCTCCGGCACCGAGCGGTCCGTCGTGCACGACGTCGCGGGCACCACCGTCGACCCGGTCGACTCGCTGGTCGAGCTCGGCGGCAAGGTGTGGCGCTTCGTGGACACCGCGGGACTGCGCAAGAAGGTCAGCCACGCGAGCGGCCACGAGTTCTACGCGTCGTTGCGTACCAAGAGCGCGATCGAGGCATCGGAGGTGTCGATCCTGCTGATCGACGCCTCGCAGCCGATCACCGAGCAGGACCTGCGGGTGCTGAGCATGGTGGCCGACGCCGGCCGCGCGCTGGTGCTCGCATTCAACAAGTGGGATCTCGTCGACGAGGACCGCCGGTACATGCTCGAGAAGGAGATCGACCGGGAGCTGGTCCGGGTGCCGTGGGCGCAGCGCGTCAACATCTCGGCGCACACCGGTCGCGCCGTGCAGAAGCTCGTTCCCGCGCTGGAGACCGCGCTGGAGTCGTGGGACAAGCGGATCCCGACGGGCCGCTTGAACACCTGGCTCAAGGAGGTCGTGGCCGCAACACCGCCGCCGATGCGTGGCGGTCGCCTGCCGAGGATCATGTTCGCCACGCAGGCCGGCACCCGCCCGCCGACGTTCGTGCTGTTCACCACCGGGTTCCTCGAGGCCGGTTACCGCCGGTTCCTCGAGCGCCGGTTGCGTGAGGAGTTCAACTTCGACGGCAGCCCGGTGCGCATCTCGGTGCGCGTGCGCGAGAAGCGCGATCGCGGCAAGCGCTGACGACTGCAGAGACCGACCCGACACTGGCAAGTCCCCGAAACCGGGGGCTTGCCAGTGTCGTTCGAGGGGTGGTCTCCGAGGTCGAAACCCGCCGCGAGCAGCCGATTCGCTCTGTCGACTGTCACTGATGTAATCTCATCGAGCGCCCGCAAGGGAGTGGACGGGCTGTGGCGCAGCTTGGTAGCGCACTTGACTGGGGGTCAAGTGGTCGCAGGTTCAAATCCTGTCAGCCCGACCGAAGAAGGCGGCTCCAGAGTAATCCGGAGCCGCCTTTCTCGTTTTCGGGGCGGGCTAGGGTCGACGGATGGACGCAGACCGGGAGCCCGCCCTCACTCGTGACACCTGCGCCGCCGCGATCGCGTCGTTCGACGCGCGCGCCGTCGAACGCGCAGGGCATCGCTGCGCGGCGGTCGCGCTGGCGGTGGTGACCACCGACGGGGTACCGGCGCTGCTGCTCACCGTGCGTCCCGGCACGATGCGGGCACATCCCGGCCAGTTCGCGTTGCCGGGCGGTGGCATAGACCCGGGGGAGTCGCCTGGGGACGCGGCGCTGCGGGAGCTGGCGGAGGAGCTCGGGGTGCAGGCGCAGCCGTCGGCCGTGCTCGGCCGGCTCGACGACTTCGTGACCAGGTCCGGCTACGTCATCACCCCGGTGGTGATCTGGGTTGGCGAGCTCGACGAGCCGATTCGGCCGAACCCCGACGAGGTGGAGTACGTCTTCCAGGTGAGCCTGGCCGAACTCGACCACGAACCGCAGTTCCGCTCGCTCGAGGGGGTCGCGGCGCCGCTGATCGAGTGGCCGTTCCGCGGCGCACGGATCTTCGCGCCGACCGCCGCGATCATCTACCAGTTCCGCGAGGTGGCCCTGCACGGGCGGGCGACGAGGGTCGACGACCTCGGTCAGCCGGACTTCGCGTCCAGGTAGGTCTGCCTGCGCCGGAGAAGGCGCCGGAAGGCACTGCGGGCGGACCGGGTGACGTCTACCGTGGCCGCCATGGGAATCCTGCTCTCGGCCCTGCGCGGCCTCGACCGGACCGGAATCGATCCCGTGGCGTGGCACCCGCCGACCCCGCCACCGCTCACGGGTCCGTTCGCCCCGAGCGCCGAGCTCGACGGTGCCGAGCGCTGGGCGACGCCGGGGAGCAGGGGACCCGAGGACGTCGCGGTCGACCACGAGGGGCGGCTGATCACCGGCACCGACGACGGCAAGGTGTGGCGTTTCGACGCGGCAGGCCGCGCGACGCTGATCGCCGACACGGGCGGCAGACCCCTCGGCGTCGAGATCCTCGACGACGGCCGGTACCTGATCTGCGACTGCGAGCGCGGCGTGCTCCGCGTCGACGAGTCCGGTCGGATCGAGACCCTCACCGACACCGCGCTCGGGCGACCGCTGGTGGCGTGCAACAACTCCGCCGTCGGGCGGGACGGCACCATCTACTTCACCGACTCCTCGTCGAAGTTCTCCGTCGCAGAGCACCGCACCGACGTGCTCGAGCACGGTGGCACCGGCAGGCTGATCCGCTTCGACCCGGCGACGGGGGAGACCGACCTGCTCGCGGACGGGCTGCAGTTCGCCAACGGGGTCGGGCTGTCCGCGGACGAGTCCTTCGTGGTGGTCGCCGAGACCGGGGCCTATCAGATCCGCCGGGTCGAGCTCGCGGGCCCCGAGACGGGGCGGGTGTCGATCTGGGCCGAGAACCTGCCCGGCCTCCCCGACAACCTGACCTCGCAGACGGCAGGCGGGGTGTTCTGGGTGGCGCTGTACAGCCCCCGGATGCGCCTGCTGGACCTGTTGGCCCCACATCCGGCGCTCCGGGTCGTCGCCGCGAACCTGCCGCGGTGGGCGCAGCCCGAACCCGACCACCGTGGCTGGGTGCTCGGGCTCGATGCCTCGGGTGCCGTCGTGCACAGCCTGCAGGGCGGCGCGGGCAGTTACGCGCCGATCACCGGTGTCCGCGAGGCCGATGGCTGGCTCTACCTGGGCAGCCTGACCGCCGATGCGGTCGCCCGCGTCCCGGCACCCCGGTCCGCCGTGTGAAAAGCTGTTCGAAGCAATTGGCGGACGATGCAGTTGACGGATGAGGGACACGGGGGACGAATGGGCAGCGGAGACCGGCCACGCGAGGTGGCGGACGTCGCGACCGCGCCGATCATGTCCGACCGGATCGTCACCGTGCCGAATCTGCTCAGTGCGGTCCGGCTCGTCGGTGTCCCGCTGTTCGTCTACCTGTTGCTCGGCCCGCATGCCGACGGGTGGGCGCTCGCGATCCTGATGCTCAGCGGGTTCACCGACTGGGCCGACGGCAAGCTCGCGCGCCTGCTGAACCAGAGTTCGCGGCTCGGCGCGCTGCTGGACCCGCTGGTGGACCGGTTGTACGTGGTCTCCACCCTGGTCGCGTTCGCGATCCGCGGGATCATCCCGTGGTGGGTGGCGGCGGTGCTGATCGGCAGGGACGTGATCCTCGCGCTCACCCTGCCGATCTACCGCAGGCGCGGTCTGCCGCCGCCGGCGGTGCTCTACCTCGGCAAGGCCGCTACCTTCGCGCTCATGTTCGCGCTGCCGCTGATACTCGCCGCTCAGGGCGACTGGGCGTTCGCGCCGATCGCCAGGGCCTGGGGTTATGCGCTACTCGTGTGGGGGACCGGGCTCTACGTGTGGACCGCGATCCTGTACCTGCTCGCCGCGCGGAACATCGCGCGGGAGGTCCCACGATCGGACCGGGCGCGGTGACCGACGGCGAGGTCCGCCGCAATCCGGTGCCCTCGCTGCTCCGGTCGCTGATGAACGACCATCTCGACCCCGGCTACGCCGCCGCGGCGGAGGACCGGGCGAGGGGGCATTCCCTGCACCGTCCGCTGCATTCCGGGAGCTGGTGCGTGGCCGGGGGCATCGCCCTCGGACTGATCTTCGGGATCGCCTACGCACAGGCAGACGACCGGGAGCCGGGCACCGATCAGGTGCGCAGCGAGATCCTGGGCAAGGTCCACGCCGCCCAGGAACGCGGTGGCGGCCTCGCGGGCACAAGGGACGAGCTGGCGGCACAGACCGAGGCACTGCGCTCGAGGGTGCTCGCGGGTGACGCCAAGGGTTCCGACGTGCTGGCCCGGCTGCGCGCGATGGAAGAGGCCGCAGGGCTGGACGCTGTGCACGGCGCCGGGCTGACCGTCACGCTGACCGACCCCGCCGCCCGTCCCGACCTGTCCGACCGCGGTAGGCCGGGCGCCGGCCCGGCCAAGGCGGTGGTCCTCGACCGGGACATCCAGTCGGTGGTCAACGCGTTGTGGTCGAGCGGGGCCGAGGCGGTCGCGGTCGGCGGGGTCCGCATCGGTCCCTCGGCCACCATCCGCCAGGCGGGCGGGGCGATGCTCGTCGACAACCAGCCGGTGTTCTCGCCGTATTCGATCTCGGCGATCGGGCCGGCGGACCGGTTGCAGACCGGATTCGTGGTGAGCGACGCGTACCTGCGGATGTCGGGCGTCGCGCAGCTGTACGGGGTGGGCTTCACCGTCGCCGAAGAAGAAGATGTCAGCCTCCCGGCCGCGACCGCCAGGGAGATCAGAACCGCACACGAGATGGGTGGACAGTGAAGCCGGTCAAGGCAGTCAAGAACGGATACGCCGTCTACGGGGTGCTCGCGCTCGTCGCGGGGATCGTCGCGGGCGTGGTGTTCCGTCCGCAGGTCCCGGACGCGATCCAGCCGTACCTGCCCATCGCCGTGGTCGCGGCGCTGGATGCCGTGTTCGGCGGGCTGCGCGCCTACCTGGACGAGATCTTCGACGCGAAGGTCTTCGTCGTGTCCTTCGTGTTCAACGTGCTGGTCGCGGCGCTGATCGTGTGGCTCGGTGACCAGTTGGGTGTGGGTACGCAGCTCTCGACCGCGATCGTGGTTGTCCTCGGCATCCGGATCTTCGGAAATGCCGCCGCATTGCGGCGCCGGCTGTTCGGTGCGTGATCGGCGGTGAACGGGCATGAGGGCAAGCACGAGTGGCACACCGAGCTGTCCGCCTCGGCGCGCCGCTCCAGGGTCGTCTTCGGGCTGTTGGCCGTGCTGCTGCTGGCCGCGCTCGGGGTCGCCATCGCCACCCAGGTGCGCAACACCGGTTCGGGCGACACCCTGGACTCGGCGCGCCCCGCGGACCTGCTGGTGCTACTCGACAACCTGGGCCAGCGAGAGGCCTCGCTGCGGCAGGAGATCGCCGGGCTCGAGGAGACCCTTGCGACCCTCCAGCGCAGCGGCGGCGGGTCGCAGGCCGCGCTGGACGAGGCCAGGGCGCGCCTGACCGCGCTGTCGATCCAGGTGGGAGCCGTGCCCGCGGCAGGCCCCGGCGTGGTGTTGACGGTCGCGGACCCGGGCACGAATGTCGGCTCCGAGGTGATCTTGGACCTCATCCAGGAGTTGCGGGCTGCGGGCGCCGAGGCGATCTCCATACGTGGTGAGGGCGGCGAGCCGGTCCGGATCGGCGTCGATTCCTGGGTCACCGGCTCCGCCGGTCAGATCAAGGTGGACGGCACCGCCATGCGGGCGCCGTACGAGGTCCGCGCGATCGGCGATCCGCCGACCCTTGCGGCCGCTCTGAACATTCCCGGCGGGGTGATCGACACCGTCGGCCGCAGCGGTGGACGGCTGACAGTGGAGCAATCTCAGCAGGTCACGATCACCGCCTTGCGGGAGACGAAGCCTCGTCAATACGCTCAGCCAGGAAACTGAATCCGGTACCGCGCGGTATTGTCGCGCGCCGGTGCGATCGAAAGGACTTCTCACCTTGAGCGAAACCAACATCCCGGCCGAATTGCGCTACACCGCGGAGCACGAATGGGTGCAGCGGACCGGGCCGACGACCGTGCGGATCGGGATCACCGATTTCGCGCAGTCGCAGCTCGGTGACGTCGTCTTCGTGCAGCTGCCCGCGGTCGGCGAGGCCGTTGTCGCAGGCGAGTCGCTCGGTGAGGTCGAGTCGACGAAGAGCGTGTCGGACATCTACGCTCCGTTGAACGCGAAAGTCATTGTGGCCAATGCGGATTTGGAGTCCAGCCCCGAGCTGGTGAACTCTGAGCCGTACGGAAACGGTTGGCTGGTCGATCTCGAGGTGGCCGACGAGGCGACGCTGGACTCCGCGCTGGACGCGATGCTGGACGCGCCGGGCTACCAGGACATCGCGGGCGGCTAGGACACGCGTGGATCGACCTGCGAGTGCCCACGTGGGAGGCATTCGCAGGGTACGGTCGATAGGGAGCACATCCGCCTTGTCGGGGCGTAGGTCCGTATCGGAAAGTGATTGTGTTGAGAAGATTTGTCCGGGAGGGTTCCCGGACCGATCGGACTTCAGGAGGAGAAACGGTGAGCGAGAACGACAGCGACGCGGTTTTTGGAGAATCGCCGGCTGAGACAACGTCGGTTTTCCGGGCGGATTTCCTCAACGAGTTGGACAGCGCGACCGCTGCTCCGCAGGCCGCTGAGCAGGTCTCCGGAGTGGAGGGCCTGCCCGCCGGTTCGGCGCTCCTCGTCGTCAAGCGTGGCCCGAACGCGGGCTCCCGATTCCTGCTCGACCAGCCCACCACCTCGGCGGGCCGTCACCCGGACAGCGACATCTTCCTCGACGACGTCACGGTCAGCCGTCGGCATGCCGAGTTCCGGCAGGACCAGAACGAGTTCCAGGTGGTCGACGTCGGAAGCCTCAACGGCACCTACGTCAACCGGGAGCCGGTGGACTCGGCCACCCTCGTCAACGGTGACGAGGTGCAGATCGGAAAGTTCCGACTCGTGTACCTCACCGGCCCCCGCGGCGCCGGTAGTTCCGCTGCGGGTGCGGGTAGCTGATGACGGCGGTCGGGCAGCGGACCGAGGGCGGGATGTCGATCGGCTCCGTCCTGGATCGGCTACGTCCCGATTTCCCCGACATCACCATCTCGAAGATTCGTTTCCTCGAGGCGGAGGGGCTGATCAGTCCGGAGCGGACCCCGTCGGGTTACCGACGCTTCTCGCTGTCCGACTGTGAGCGGTTGCGGTTCGTGCTGACCGCGCAGCGCGACCAGTACCTGCCGTTGAAGGTGATCAAGGAACAGCTCGAGGCGATCGACAGCGGCGTCGCGGTGGTCGGCTCGACCGAGTCGGCCCCGCGTCGGCCGCGGGCCCTTGCCATCGCCCCCGGCGAGGTCTCGCCCGAGGAGTTCCGGGCCAATCGCGAGGTCCGCATCAGCCGCACCGACCTGATCGCCCGATCAGGCGCGGACGAGGCGTTCCTGGCGGAACTGTTGCGCAGCGGGCTGATCGTGCCTGGCGTCGCGGGCTTCTTCGACGAGGATGCGGTCACGTTGGCGCGGGCGGCAAAGGCGATGTCCGAGTTCGGACTCGAGGTGCGGCACCTGCGCGCATTCAAGCTCGCGGCCGACAGGGAGGCCGGTCTGGTCGCCCAGATCGCCGGTCCCGTCGCGAAGGGCAGGGACGCGGGCGCGCGTGATCGCGCCGAGGAGATGGTGCGTGAACTCGCCGCGCTGTCGCTCACCCTGCACACCTGTCTGGTCAAGGCGGCCGTGCGCGGCGCGCTCGACCGCTGACGATCGCCCTGGCCGGACACGTGACGACCTGCACCTGTTCGGCGAGAGTCGAATGGGTCGCCGGGTTCGCTTAGAATTTGGGTACGGCTTCATGCGATGAATGCGGTCGACGCCGGTGAGGCTGATCAGACGGGAGGCAGACGCGATGAGCGAGATGCGTGTGATCGGGATTCGTGTCGAGCAGCCACAGAATCAGCCCGTACTGCTGCTCCGGGAGGCCGACGGGGATCGGTACCTGCCGATCTGGATCGGTCAGACCGAGGCCGCGGCGATCGCGCTGGAGCAGCAGGGCGTGGAGCCGGCGCGGCCGCTCACCCACGACCTGATCGTCACGCTCATCACGGCGCTCGGCAACGCGCTGCGCGAGGTCCGGATCGTCGATCTGCAGGAGGGCACCTTCTATGCCGACCTGGTTTTCGCCGACGACCTGAGGATCTCGGCGCGGCCGTCCGATTCGGTTGCCATCGCGCTGCGGGCAGGCGTGCCGATCTTTGCGGACGAAGCGGTGCTGGCGGAGGCCGGGCTGGTGATGCCCGATGAGCGCGAGGACGAGGTCGAGAAATTCAAAGAGTTCCTCGAATCCGTGTCGCCGGACGATTTCAAGGCAACTGACGGTTAGTGTGATCCCGCTGTCGAGAGACGGTGTCGAGTTCATGGCCTGGGCAACGAAAAGGTCTCACCCTCAAGTTGAGGTTTAGACTTCGGCGTGTTGCATTGACCCTGGTCAATCGTCGCAATAGCTTTGATCCATCGAACGCACACCATGTGATTCACCCCGAGGCGTACTCTGAGTCGAATCCACGGTATGGAATTCCATGCGAGAGGGAGCAGTCAGTGGGAGATCATCCGCAAGAGCCTCAGCGCGGCCTCGCCCCGTCCGAGGGTGTCGAGGATCTTCAGCCGGGCCTCTTTCCCGATGACTCGGTGCCGGACGACCTGGTGGGCTACCGGGTGCCGAGCGCGTGTCAGATCGCGGGCATCACCTACCGCCAGCTCGACTACTGGGCGCGCACCTCGCTGGTCGTGCCGTCGATCCGTGGCGCAGCCGGATCCGGCAGTCAGCGCCTGTATTCGTTCAAGGACATCCTGGTCCTCAAGATCGTGAAGCGATTGCTGGACACCGGCATCTCGCTCCAGAACATCCGCGTCGCCGTCGACCACCTGCGTCAGCGCGGCGTCGGCGACCTGGCCAAGATCACGCTGTTCTCCGACGGCACCACCGTCTACGAGTGCACCTCCGCCGAAGAGGTCGTCGACCTCCTGCAGGGTGGTCAGGGTGTGTTCGGGATCGCGGTCAGTGGCGCGATGCGCGAGCTGACCGGCACGATCGCGGACTTCCCGGCCGAGCGGGCCGACGGCGGCGAGAGTGAACCGAGCCCGGAGGACGAGCTCGCGTCACGACGCAAGAACCGGGCCAGCCGCGCCGGATAGCCCGATCCGGCGCCCACGCGGTCGACGTGGCGCGCGGCACACCCCGCGGCCGGGCCCGTGGGAGCGCAAGGGGTCGAACGTAGCCTAGAATTCGGGGTACGTCGCCGCCGCATGGGAGAGTTCCGGAGCACGATCCGGACGCCGAAGGAGCAATACCTCCCCGTCAATCTCTCAGGCACCGAGGACCGTGCGGGCTACGACGTCTCTGGAAAGCGGTGGGAGCACCCACCCGCCCACGGGGAAAGGGGCCCACACGAAGGCGGCCCTCAATCTCTCAGGCGCTCGCGGCGACGAGCAGGCGACAGAGGGGGAGGAACGTTCCGCCCGGCCCGACAGGGTCGAGCCGAATGTGCCTACGATCCTTCAGCCGCGGGAGTTGCCTTGTCAGACGCCAGAACTCGTTCATTTGTCGACCGCCACATCGGCCCCGATTCCGCCGAACTCGAGCGGATTCTGCGTGTGATCGGTGTCGGTAGCCTCGACGAGATGGCCGGGAAGGCCGTTCCCGCGAGCATCCTCGACACCGTGACCGACGGGATCAGCGACGGCCTGAGCGTGCTGCCCGCCGCGCTCACCGAGCACGAGGCGCTGGCCGAGCTCTCCGCGCTTGCCGCCAGGAACACCGTCGCGACCTCGATGATCGGTCTCGGCTACTACGGCACCCTGACCCCGCCCGTACTCGTGCGGAACCTGCTCGAGAATCCCGCCTGGTACACCGCGTACACCCCGTATCAGCCGGAGATCAGCCAGGGCCGGCTCGAGGCGCTGCTCAACTTCCAGACCATGGTCTCCGACCTCACCGGCATGGAGGTCGCGAACTCGTCGATGCTCGACGAGGGCACCGCTGCCGCCGAGGCGATGACGCTCCTGCGCCGGGCCAGCAAGAGCCGTTCCCCGCGCTTCGTCATCGACACCGACCTGTTCCCGCAGACCAGGGCCGTGATCGAGACCCGCGCGACCCCGCTCGGTATCGAGCTGGTGGAGGCCGACCTGAGCCTGGGGCTGCCCGAGGGAGAGTTCTTCGGCGTGCTCGCCCAGCTGCCGGGCGCCTCCGGTCGCATCGTCGACCACACGGACCTCATCGCGGCCGCCCACGAGCGTGGCGCTCTGGTCGCGGTCGGCGCCGACCTCCTGGCGCTGACCCTGCTCACCCCGCCCGGTGAGCTCGGCGCGGATGCCTGTTTCGGCACCACGCAGCGGTTCGGCGTCCCGATGGGCTTCGGCGGACCGCACGCCGGATACCTGGCTGTGCACACCAAGCACGCCCGTCAGCTGCCGGGCCGCCTCGTCGGCGTGTCCGTCGACGCCGACGGTGATCCCGCGTACCGGCTCGCGCTGCAGACCCGTGAGCAGCACATCCGCCGGGAGAAGGCCACCTCGAACATCTGCACCGCACAGGTGCTGCTGGCCATCGTCGCCGCGATGTACGCCAGCTACCACGGTGCCGACGGGCTCAAGGCGATCGCCGAGCGCGTGAACGGGCGCGCCGTCGCCCTCGCGACCGGCCTGCGGTCGAAGGGCGTCGAGATCGTGCACGAGTCGTTCTTCGACACCGTGCTCGCCCGCGTCCCGGGACGGGCGGCTGAGGTCGTCGAGACGGCGAAGGGCTGGAACATCAACCTTCGTCTGGTGGACGCCGACCACGTCGGCATCTCCTGCGACGAGGCGACCACGGAGGCCCATCTCGAGTCGGTCTTCGCCGCCTTCGGTGTCCGGCCCGACACCGCGGCGGACGCGTCGATCTCCTCGCTGCCCGCCGCGATGGTGCGTACCTCGGACTACCTGACCCACCCCGCGTTCATCAAGCACCGCACCGAGACCGCGATGCTGCGCTACCTGCGGATGCTCTCGGACAAGGACATCGCCCTCGACCGGAGCATGATCCCGCTCGGATCCTGCACGATGAAGCTCAACGCCACCGCGGAGATGGAGCCCATCACCTGGCCGGAATTCTCGGGCCTACACCCGTTCGGGCCGACCGCGGACGCGCCCGGCATGCTGCAGATCATCCACGATCTCGAGGGCTGGCTGGCGGCGATCACCGGCTATGACGCGGTGAGCCTGCAGCCGAACGCCGGCAGCCAGGGCGAGTACGCGGGCCTGCTGGCCATCAGGAACTACCACCTCAGCCGCGGCGACGATCACCGCGACACCTGCCTGATCCCGTCCAGCGCGCACGGCACCAACGCGGCGTCGGCCGTGATGGTCGGCATGCGCGTCGAGGTGGTGGCCTGCCGCCCCAATGGCGACGTCGACCTGGCGGACCTCAGGGCGAAGATCGCGGACCACGCCGAGCGGCTCGCGGCCATCATGATCACCTACCCGTCCACGCACGGCGTGTACGAGCACGAGGTCGCGGACATCTGCGCGGCCGTGCACGACGCCGGGGGACAGGTGTACGTCGACGGGGCGAACCTCAACGCGCTCGTCGGTCTGGCCCGGCCAGGGCGCTTCGGCGGCGACGTCAGCCACCTGAACCTGCACAAGACCTTCTGCATCCCGCACGGCGGTGGCGGTCCCGGCGTCGGCCCGATCGGTGTGCGTTCGCACCTGACCCCGTTCCTGCCCGGGCACCCGATGGCGCCGGAGCTGGGCGGATCGGGTCCGGTTTCGGCCGCGCCGTACGGCAGCGCGTCGATCCTGCCGATCACCTGGGCGTACATCCGGATGATGGGTGCGGCCGGGCTGCGGCGCGCCTCGCTCACCGCGATCGCGTCGGCGAACTACATCGCCCGCCGCCTGGACGAGTACTTCCCGGTGCTCTACACCGGCGAGAACGGCATGGTCGCCCACGAGTGCATCCTCGACCTGCGTCCGCTCACCAAGGAAACCGGTGTCACGGTCGACGACGTCGCCAAGCGACTGGCGGACTACGGCTTCCACGCGCCGACGATGAGCTTTCCGGTGGCGGGCACGTTGATGGTCGAGCCGACCGAGAGCGAGAACCTGGACGAGATCGACCAGTTCTGCGACGCGATGATCGCCATCCGCGGCGAGATCGACCGGGTCGGCGCTGGCGAGTGGCCGGTGGAGGACAACCCGCTGCGCGGCGCGCCGCACACCGCGGGCTGCCTGGCGGCGGAATGGGACCACCCGTACTCGCGCGAGCTCGCGGTGTTCCCGCTGGGCAAGGCCAGGGCCAAGGTGTGGCCCTCGGTGCGCCGGATCGACGGCGCGGCGGGTGACCGGAACCTGGTGTGCTCGTGCCCGCCGATCGAGGCATTCAGCGGCTGATCGCGCTCCGGGCGGTCGCGCGCATTCGTGAGGACACCGAAGGGTCCTTGTCTGCCGCGACCTGCCCGGAGGACGATGGGGTGGGTATGGGCGGCTTGTCGGCCGCCCTCGTCGAGCCAAAGGTGCAGGCAATGTTCACCACCATCGCAAGAGCCGCCGCCGCAACCGCCGTCGTCCTGTCCGTCGCAGCCGTCACCGCCCCGGCGGCCAATGCCGAGGACCGCATCATCGGGGGAGGGTCGTTGCACCTGTGCTTCGTCGTCCCGCTGCCCGGCTCCGCCGACATCTCCTGGTGCCTGTGACAAAGGCATGAACCCGTAGGCCCACCGGCCCGGCGTCAGCCGAGGGTCTGGCCGATCGCGGCGCCCAGCTCGGGTCCCTGCGACGAGCCGACGGCGGTCAGCGAACCCCCGGTCTGCTCGGCGAGGGCCCGCAGGGTGTCGGAGTCGGAGTTCTCGCCGATCGTGATGACGTCGATGCGGACCGGCTTGCCGTCCACGGTGGCCGCCCGGATCGAGGCCAGCAGCTGCCGGGCCGTGATCGACGTGTCGTCGTTCGGGCCGTCGGTGATCAGCAGCACCGAGTTCGGGCGGTCCGCGTCGAAGCCCTGCACCGCGTCCGCGTAGGCGGCCTCGACGGCCGCGTAGGTGGACGTCGCGGTCGCGGGGGTCAGGGCGTCGAGCGCGGTGTCGATCGCCTGCCTCCGTGTTCCGGTGCCGACGGTGTCGGTCAGCGGGCCCGTCGGGACGGCGATTCGGTACGGCTTGGTGCCGTCCAGGTTCCTGGAGTAGATCCACAGCCCGAGCTCGGTGGCGTCCGGTGTCCGGTTCAGCTGC
This sequence comes from Rhodococcus sp. UNC363MFTsu5.1, assembly GCF_000686785.1. Taxonomy (NCBI): domain Bacteria; kingdom Bacillati; phylum Actinomycetota; class Actinomycetes; order Mycobacteriales; family Nocardiaceae; genus Rhodococcus; species Rhodococcus sp. UNC363MFTsu5.1. Next base: position 15,212 of record NZ_JMLO01000039.1, on the reverse strand, counting down.
TCGGTCAGGGCCGCCGTCGTGTTCGTCAGCCGCGTCCCGTCGCCCTCGACGTTGCTCATCGACCCCGAGACGTCAAGCAGGACGGTCGATCTGCGGGGCACCGCCGAATTGGTGAGCGTTCGGGTCAGCGTGTCGACCGCGGCCCCGTTGGCCGGTTGCAGCGGCGTGTCGATGGGCGCGAAGGGGACCGCTCCCACCGCAGAGGGGGACTTTCCGTCGACTCGGAACCCGGCGTCGCGCAGCACCGAGGCCTGCTCGGGACGACGGAGGTAGTCCGCGAACTCCGATGCCGCGCGTCCACGCGCCTCGTCCACCCAGCCGGCGGAGACGATCGCGGCGGGGTGATCGGCCATCGGGGTGGCTCCGGCAGGCAGGAAGGCGGTGAGCGCGTTCGCGTCCGGCTCGGCGGCGTAGAGCTGCTGCTCGGTGACCGCCACCGCGTGCAATGCGCCGGTCCGTGGGTCGTGCTGCGCGCCGAGCGCGGCGAGCGCATCCGCTGTCACTGCGGGCTTGTCGGGAGCGCTCGGGAACGCGGCCGCGGAGCCGACCGCGAGCGTGGAGAGCGCCGAGACGACCGGTGGGGACGCGGCCTGCGCCTCGGTGACCGGTCCCGCGCCCGCACCCGACACCGCCGCGGCGACGGCCTCGGCGGCCAAGGTGGAGGGATCCGAGCCGGGGCCGGTCGGCAGGGCCAGCCGCAGCGAGCCCCATCCGGGGAGCCCGAGCCCCTGCAGCGCGTTCGGGTCGGACTGCAGGCGTGCGAGGTCCTGCCAGCCGATCTTCGATCCGCTGAGGGCCTCGGCCAGCGTGACGGGGGCCGCCAGCAGCACCGGCGAGGTGACGAGCGACTTCGGCTGGCCGTCGATCAGGCCCGTCTGCCCACCGAGCCGCGCGATGGACTGGGTGCTCTGCGGAATCCACAGCGCCGGTGCCGGTCCGGGACCGGACCAGTGTTGACCGGCGCTCGCGGTCATCGCGTCGACGACGGCCTGTGAGGCGGCAGCGGTGACGGCCACGGTGATGCAGTGGTCGCGCACGACCGGGGTGGTCTGCGTGTAGCGGTCGGCCAGGATCTGGATCTGCGGGGCGATGTCGGGATCCGCGGTGACGTCGAGGACGGCGGAACCCTCGACACACATCTGCGCCGCCTGGGTGCCCTGGTCCGAGATCCGGTCCCTGAGCTGGAACCAGCCGACCACGGCGAGCACGACGGCGATGACGGCTCCCACCGCGATCACCGGGCCCCTGCTCACACCCCTCGTGCCCCGTGTGCCGCGATGCTGCCCCACCTGTGCCCGCCTTGTCGTCGATCGGTGGCGGCACGTAGGTCCGCCTCATCGGTTCCCCCGCAGTCTACGGACGGCGGCACCGTGAAAGCGGCGAAGCCGCCACCGGACCGGATCGGTCTGGTGGCGGCTTAGCGGTGTCGCTGCGGGTCAGGCGTTGGCGGCCTTGTACTCCCGCCGACGGCGATGCAGGATCGGCTCCGTGTAACCGCTCGGCTGCGACGCGCCCTCGAGGATCAGTTCCTTGGCGGCCTGCCAGGCGATGTTGGTGTCGAAGTCCGGCGCCATCGGGACGTAGGTGGCGTCACCCTCGTTCTGGCGGTCGACGACCGGGGCCATCCGCTCGAGGCTGGCCACGATGTCGGCCTCGGTGACGATGCCGTGCCGCAGCCAGTTCGCGAGCAGCTGGCTCGAGATGCGCAGGGTGGCACGGTCTTCCATGAGTGCGACGTCGTGGATGTCCGGCACCTTGGAGCAGCCGACACCCGCGTCGATCCAGCGGACCACGTAGCCGAGGATGGACTGGCAGTTGTTGTCCAGTTCCTCCTTCTTCTCCGCGTCCGACCAGTCCGTGCTCGGGGCGAGCGGAATGGTCAGGATGTCGTCCACGGTCGCCCGCGGCTTGCCCTTGAGCTGGTCCTGGACGGCGAACACGTCGACGCGGTGGTAGTGCGTCGCGTGCAGGGTGGCGCCGGTGGGCGAGGGGACCCACGCGGTATTGGCGCCCGAGCGGGGGTGACCGATCTTCTGCTCGAGCATGTCCGCCATCAGATCGGTCATGGCCCACATGCCCTTACCGATCTGCGCCTTGCCCTGCAGGCCCGCGGCCAGTCCGGTGTCGACGTTCCAGTCCTCGTAGGCGCCGATCCACTTCTGCTTCTTCATCTCGGCCTTGCGCACCATCGCGCCCGCCTCCATGGAGGTGTGGATCTCGTCGCCCGTGCGGTCGAGGAAGCCGGTGTTGATGAAGACCACGCGCTCGCTGGCCTCCTTGATGCACGCGGACAGGTTGACCGTGGTGCGGCGCTCCTCGTCCATGATGCCGACCTTGAGCGTGTTCGCGGGCAGGCCGAGCACCTGCTCGACGCGACCGAACAGCTCGGTGGTGAACGCGACCTCTTCGGGACCGTGCTGCTTCGGCTTCACGATGTAGACCGAGCCGGTGCGGCTGTTGTTGCGCGGTCCGTTGGCCTCGCTGATGCTCAGGCCGTGGATCGCGCAGAGGCTGGTGATCAGCGCGTCGAGGATGCCCTCGGGGACCTCGTTGCCGTCGGCGTCGAGGATCGCGGGGTTGGTCATCAGGTGGCCGACGTTGCGCACGAACAGCAGCGAACGACCGTGCAGGGTCAGCTCGCCGCCGTCGGCCGCGGTGTAGGTGCGGTCGCCGTTGAGGGTGCGGGTGAAGGACTTGCCGCCCTTGCTGATCTCCTCGGCGAGGTCGCCGCGGTTCAGGCCCAGCCAGTTGCGGTAGCCGACGACCTTGTCGTCGGCGTCGACGGCCGCGACGGAGTCCTCGAAGTCCATGATCGTGGTGAGCGCGGACTCGAGGACGACGTCCTTGACCCCGGCCGCATCGGTCTGGCCGATGGGGGAGCTCGCGTCGATCTGGATCTCCGCGTGGAGTCCGTTGTTGCGCAGCAGGACCGAGGTGGGCGCGTCCTTCTCGCCGAGGTAGCCGACGAACTTCTCCGGCTGCGCGAGCGTGGTGACGGTGCCGTCGGTCAGCTCGACCTTGAGCTCGGCGCCGTCGATCCAGTAGCGCTTGGAGTCGGCGTGGCTGCCCGCCGCGAGCGGCGCCGCCGTGTCGAGGAACTCACGGGCCCAGGCGATCACCTTGTCGCCGCGGACCTTGTTGTAGCCCTTGCCCTTCTCGGCGCCGTCCGCCTCGGAGATGGCGTCGGTGCCGTAGAGCGCGTCGTACAGCGAGCCCCAGCGGGCGTTCGAGGCGTTGAGTGCGAACCGGGCGTTGAGCACCGGCACCACGAGCTGCGGGCCCGCGGTCGTCGCGATCTCCGCGTCGACGTTCTGGGTCTCGATGCTGAACGGGGCCGGCGTCGGCAGCAGGTAGCCGATCTCCTGCAGGAACGCCTTGTACTCCGCGGCGTCGAAGGCCGGGCCGGAGTGGTCGCGGTGCCAGGCATCGATCTGCGCCTGCAGGTCGTCGCGCTTGGCCAGCAGCGCCTTGTTCTTCGGGGCGAGGTCCTCGATGACCTTGACGGCACCGGCCCAGAACGCGTCTGCGTCTACACCGGTACCCGGGAGAGCCTCGGTGCCCACGAAATCGTGGAGAACCTTGGCGACTTGAAGCCCACCGACCTGAACGCGCTCAGTCATGAATTTCCTCGCTCTTTCTCATGTGAAAGCCTGCAGACGACCCACATGTTACTCTCCGGTAATCCTCTTACTCTTTGTCCAGGTGCGAGAGGGGACGCACACTGCGCTATGGCATCTCGTGCGCGGTGTGCGGCGCGTGAGGCGAGCGCGGACGGGGCGCGGGCGTAGTCGGCCCGGCCTGCCGCAGTTTCGATCGGAACGGGCGGGTGGCCCGGGTCGGAACGGTCGTGTCGGACGCGCCCGCACTGTCCAGCGCGGGCCTGCAGCGGCTGGTCGAAACCTATCAGGTGGACCCGGGCCGCAGGATCGGGCCGGTGCCAGCGCGGCGCTCAGCCGAAGAGGCGACCGAAGAATCCCGACTTTGCGGCCGGGGCGGGCTTCTCCTCGCAGACGCAGCGTTCGGAGGCGGGGACCGCCTTCATGACGTCTCCGACGTGCGCCCCGCAGCCTCCCCAGGTCGTCTTCTTGCAGGTCGAACAGGCGACGGCGTAACACATGGGTCCTCCTCTGGATGGATGCGACATCCCAAGGATACCCCTATGGGTATACAGTCCGGTTGGTGGCATCGCGCGCGCGGCATGAGCTCGCGATCGGGTGGACATGCCTACCCGCGCACCCGGATCTGCTGCATCATGTCGTGGTCCTGGTGTTCGAGGTTGTGACAGTGCCACGTGTACCCGCGGACCTCCTGGTGGGTGCCGTGGTCACCGGCTGCGTCGTGCGGGACCGGGATCGGCGCGTCCGGGTCGAAGCCGAGGTCGTCGACCGAGGGCCAGTGCACGAGGAGGGTGAGCACCGCGTCGGACTCGACGAGGGTGGTGTCCTTCCAGCCCGCCTCCCAGGGTGCCGGCGCCGCGCGTTGCCCGATGAGGAACGGCGACGGGTCCGGCGCCCAGCGGATGCCGTTCTCGAGCGGCGGGGGTGAGGCGGCCATGTAGCCGGCCGACCACAGCTTCTGCCTGCCGAGGATCCGGAAGCGGGCCAGGTGCAGGTGGACCGGATGCTCGAGCGGGAACACGTTGACGATGTGCCAGATCTCCGTCGTCCCGGCCCTGGCGACGTCGATGTCGTCGGTGAGGAACGGCAGATTGTTGATCGACCCCATCAACGGCAGCACGGCGGCCGTCCGGTTCAGGTCGAAGCGCCCCAGGAACGTCATGACCCGCGTGCGGACGACACCGTCGGTGGTGGCGGGCGCGATCGCCGGTGGGAGTCCAGGCCCGCCCCGCAGTCGCGCAGGCGCCCGGACAGGTTCGGCCGGAGCCTGATCCGCGTCGAACCGCATGATCTCGGGCAGTGCGGGGACCGCGAGCACGGCGTTGGCGACTGCGTTGAGGGCGGTGTTGACGAGCGTCACCGACTCGCCCGGCGCGAGCGCCGCGAAGTCCACCAGCAGGTCGGCGCGCTCCCCGGAGGTCATGACGATGTGGTCGGTGTCGACGGACTGGTCGAGCAGGCCCTGGTCGCCGCCGATCACGGTGAACCGCATCCCGTTCGAGAACGCGAACCGGTAGGTGCGTGAGTTCGAGCCCTGCAGCAGCCGCAGCCGGTACAGCGTGCGCCGCACCGGCATCCGTGGCCACGCGACTCCGTTGACGACGGCGACATCCCCGAACTGGCCGCCCTGGCCGTAGCCGCTCGGCTGGTACCGGGCCAGTCGCGGCTGCAGCGTTCCGTCTGCGTTGAACGTACGGTCCTGCACCACGATCGGCACCTCGAACTCCCCGGCCGGCAGCCCGAGCGGATTGCCGGCGCGGCCGGTGTCGAACTCGTCGCGCAGCAGATAGAACCCGGCGAGTCCGGCCTGCACGTTCAGGCGGGTGTTCGCCATCACATGGTCGTGGTACCAGAGAGTCGCGGCCTCTTGACCGTTGGCGTAGTGGTTGGTCTGCACGCCGCCATGTCGCCACGCGATCAACGGATGCCCGTCCGAGTCGGGACGGCTCGGGGCGCCGTGCAGGTGCACCGTCGTGCGCGGATTCGTCCGATCCTCCTCGGTGGCGCCGTGCATTGTCAGGTCGACGGCGTCGGCGAGTGGATTGACGTCGATCGAATTGACGAACGACACCGTCGTCGGCGCGCCGCGACGGGCCTCGAGAGTGGGGCCGAGGATGCCTGCGTGGTAGCCGAGGACCGTCGTTGCCGGCAGATCGGGGTGGTACGTGTGGGTGCTGGACTGCGCGGTGAGCGTTCCCGACGCCGGGGCCGTCGGGAGGCGCGGCAGGTCGGTGACGAACCGTCGTAGCGGCGGTGACGACGAGAAGTTCAGCGGACTCGGGGCGGTCGGCGGCGGCAGATCCGGGATCGGGAGAGGCGGCGGTGGCACCGGCGCTCCCGGTTGGGCCGAGGCCGCCGGTGCGCCCAGCCAGCCGAGCGCGGCGACCGAGCCTGCCATACCGAAGAATCCACGTCGTGAGAGTTCCATTGTCGAACTCCTTCGTTGCGTGATGCCCTCCTGGGATGCAACTGGTGCGGACGCTACCCGAGGCGCGGACATGACACGCCGCTATTGATCACCACCGGATCGAGGGTGCGACCTCAGTTCTGCGTGGCCGGGCCGATGAAGATCCCCTCTGCCTCGACCGTGACGCCGAGGTCGTCCGAGAGGGTGCCGACGACGATGGTCTTGCGTCCCTCGTTGCGGTCGATGCGGGCCTCGGCGCGCAGTGGTCCGAGCGGGGTGCCGCGGCGGTATCTCAGCGTCAGGGTGCCGGTGAACCGCGGCTCGATCGAACTGGCGGTGGTGCCGAGCAGGTGGTCCATCACCAGCGCGCAGATTCCGCCGTGCACCAGGCCGGGCGGGCCCTCGTAGGCGGCGCCGAGGGTGACCTCCGTCCAGTGCAGGCCGGCGTCGTCGGATTCGATGACCAGCGGCGGAGCGATCGCGTTCCGCAGGCCGATCCCCGCATTGCCCCAGGCGATCGACTCGCCGCCGGCGGTGAATCGCATCCCGAACCCGCCGTCGATCTGCTGGGCGCGCAGCTTCGCGGTCGCGGCGACGACCGTGGCCTCTACCTCGCGGATCACCGCCTCGTCGACCTCGGTGCGAATGGTGGCGTCGACGAGGTCGCGGACCGCCGCGGTGAGCGGGCCGTAGAGCGCCCGGCGCCGGTCGAGTTCCTCGATGTCGATGTCTTCTCGGGTGAACTTCACCGTGTGATCCTGGCGTACTCGTCCGAGGGACGCGAGCGAATCAGGTCGCTCGGCACTTTCGCGTTGCGTCCCACCGGGTCTCGACCTGTGAAACCATGGATCCGTGATCGAGACCATGGAGAACCTGCCCGCAGGCACCCTGGGTTTCCGCGCGAGCGGCACGGTGACCGCGCAGGACTACAAGGACGTCCTCGACCCGGCCATCGACGCGAAGATCGCCGAGCACGAGAAGGTCAACATCGTCTATGTGCTCGGCGACGACCTGAGCCGCTACACGGCGGGTGCGCTGTGGCAGGACGCCGAGCTCGAGTCTCGTCCACGGCACAGCTGGGGTCGCATCGCGCTGGTCACCGATCACGAGTGGATCGACAAGGCGATTCACCTGATCAGTTTTCTGATTCCCTGTGAAGTGCGGTCCTTCGCGCTCGCCGAGGAGCCGGCCGCGATCGAGTGGGCCTCGCAGGGGGCGTGAGCGCCGGGGGAGTCACCGGTTCAGCAGTGCCCGGCACCTGGCCAGCAACTCCGCGCGCAGCGGCGCCGCGCGCTCGGCGAGCGCCGACTGCTCTCGAACGTAGTCCGCTCGGCCCTGCGGCGTCTCGATGGTGACCGGCTCGTAGCCGAGCGCGCTCAGGTCGTACGGGCTCGCCCGCATGTCGAGTTCGCGCGCGGCCATCGCCAGCTCGAAGCACCGCAGCAGCAGGTCGGAGTCGACCAGCGGCGCCAACTTGTAGCTCCACTTGTAGAGATCCATGCCCGCGTGCAGGCAGCCGGGCTGTTCCCGCGCCGCCTGGTCCTCGCGCCGCAGCGCGGTGTCGTTGCGGCCCACCGCGTCCGGGGTGAAGAACCGGAACGCGTCGTAGTGCGTGCAGCGCAGGTTCATCGACTCCACCACCGCGTCGGTGCCGCCCGGCCCGAGCCGCAGCGGGGTGCCCGAATGGCGGACCGCCTCCTCGCCGCCGCGGTACACCATCGCCCACTCGTGCAGGCCGAAGCAACCGAGCTGTGCGGGCCGCGCGGCGGTGCCCGCGAGCAGGCGCTCGGTGAACTCGAGCATCGAGCGGCGCTGGGTCAGCAGCCGGGGGTCGGCCTCGGCGTCCTCGCCGCACCGGTGGTAACCCGAGTAGTCCCAGTATTCGCGCGCCGCAGGTCCGGTCAGGCGCACGCCGAGCCCGGGATGCCAGCGTCGCAGCTGCGCGGGCCGCAGGCTGTAATAGGTGAACAGGAAGTCGATCACCGGGTGCTTCTCACCGCGCGTCTGCCGGGACAGGTGCGCCCCGATCAGCGTGTCCACCCGCTCCCTGTGCGCGTCGCGGCGGGCGGTCCACTCGTCCTGGGTGAGGACGAGTGAACCGCTCGAGAGGTCCGGCTGTGTCACGGCGTCTGCTGTCCCGGCACCGCGTCGTCGATCCGGTGGGTGCCGTCGCGCACGGTACCGATGAACTCCTCCACCAGGTCCTCCAGTGCGACGATGCCGATCGTCTGCCCGGTTTCGTCGACCACCGACCCCAGGTGGCTGCTCGCGCGTCGCAGCGTCCCGAGCGCCTCGTCGAGCGTGGTCTGTACCCCTACCTGCGGCAACGGTCGCACGTCCGAACGCGGGATCACCGTGTCCGGGCCCGCGTCGACGTCACCGACCTCGTCGAGGACGTCCTTGAGGTGCAGGTACCCGGCCAGCGTTCCGTCGGCCAGCCGCGCGGGATAGCGCGAGTACCCGGTCTCGATCACGGCCTCCTCGACGACGCCGAGCGTCGTCCCGTTCGCGGTCAACGGGACGCTGCGCACCTTGTCGAGCGGGATCAGCACGTCCGCGACGGTCCGGTCGGCGGTGTGCAGCGCCAGCGTCAGCCGTCGGTGCTCCTCCTCGTCGATCAGCCCCTCGGACCGGGACTCGCCGATCATCTCGGCGAGTTCCAGCGCCGACACCGTGGTGTCCAGCTCGTTCTTCGGCTGCACCCGCACCAGCCGCAGCGTCGCGTTCGCGCAGAGGTTGTAGAACGAGATGAGCGGGCGCACCAGTCGGATGAACGCCAGGTGTGCGGGAACGAGCAGCATCGCGCTGCGTTCCGGCCCGGCGATGGCGATGTTCTTCGGCACCATCTCGCCTAGGAGGATGTGCAGGACCACCACCAGCGAGAGCGCGACCGTGAACGCGATCGGATGCAGGAACCCGGCAGGCACGCCGAGGGCGTCCAACGGCATCTCGATCAGGTGCGCGATCGCGGGCTCGCCGACGCGGCCGAGCAGGATCGAGCAGATCGTGATGCCGAGCTGTGCGCCCGCCAGCATCAGCGAGAGGTTCTCGCCTGCCCGGATCACCGTGCGGGCCCGCTTCTTGCCCTGCGCCTCCAGCGCCTCGAGCCGGTCGCGTCTGGCCGAGATCAGCGCGAATTCGGCGGCAACGAAGAACGCGTTGCCCGCCAGCAGGAGGACGGTCAGTGCGACCGCGAACAGGTCACTCATCGCCGCGCTCCTTCGTCTCCGTCGAGTGGTCGGCCAGGTCGGCGACCGGGGTGAGCACCACCCGGTCGATCCGGCGGCCGTCCATCGCCGCGACCCGGGCTATCCAGCCGCCCGTCGACCGGCCGTCGTCGTCCGGATCGGGCAGCGCCACCTGGTCGCCGACCTCCGGGATCCGGCCCAGGTGGGCGAGGACGAGGCCGCCGAGGGTGTCGTACTCGCCCTCGGGTGCCGAGTAACCGGTGGTCTGGGTGACCTCGTCGATGCGGAGCAGGCCGGAACAGATCCAGCTGTCGCCGCTGCGCTGCACCTCGATCTCGGGTTCGTCGTGCTCGTCGCGGACGTCGCCGACGATCTCCTCGATCAGGTCCTCCATGGTCACCATGCCCGCGGTGCCGCCGTACTCGTCGACCACGAGCGCGACCTGCATGCCGTCGGCGCGCACGCGCTCCATCAGCTCGTCGCCGTCGAGGCTCGACGGCACCACAGGGACCTTCTGCGCGAGGGTGATCAGCGGCGTGGTGGCGCGGCCCGCGGCAGGAACCGTGAACGCGTGCTTGATGTGCACGACGCCGACCGTGTCGTCCAGGTCTCCGTCGACGATCGGGAACCGCGAGAAGCCGGTCCTGGACGCGGCCTCGATCAGGTCGGCGACGGTGTCCCGGAGTTCGAGGGTCTCGACCTTGACCCGCGGGGTCATCAGTTCCTCCGCGGTGAGCTCGCCGAACCTCAGCGAGCGATCGACGAGCAGCGCCGTCCCGGCATCGAGCGCACCGCGGCGTGCGCTGGTACGCACCAGTGACCCCAGTTCCTGGGGGGAGCGTGCCGAGCGCAGTTCCTCGGCCGGCTCGATGCCGAGCCGTCGGACCACCCAGTTGGCGGATCCGTTGAGCCCGTTGATCGCCCACTTGAACACCGCCGAGAACCCGGCCTGCAGGCCCGCGGTGGCTCGTGCGGTCTGCAGCGGGCGGGCGATGGCCAGGTTCTTCGGCACCAGCTCGCCGAACACCATCGACAACGAGGTCGCCAGCACCAGGGCGAGCGTCAGCGAGATGCCGCTCGCAACGGATTCGCTGATGTTGACTGCCGTCAACAGCGGCGCGATCAGCTTGGCCAGCACCGGTTCCGCGAGATAGCCGGTGATCAGCGTGGTGATCGTGATGCCGAGCTGGGCGCCGGAGAGCTGGAACGAGAGGGTGCGGTGTGCGTGCTGCACCTGGCGTGAGCGCCGGTCGCCGTCGCGCGCGTGGGCGTCGACGGTGCTGCGCTCGAGCGCGGTGAGCGAGAATTCCGCGGCCACGAACAAGGCGGTGCCTGCGGTCAGGGCCGCGAACCCGATGAGGCTCAAGACGGTGAGTGCGATCTCCATCAGCTATCGCCGCCGAGCGTGGGTCCGAACGATGGGGGATGTGCGCCGGGTTTGTCGCCCGGCTCGGTAGAGGAGCCCTCCGTAGAGGTGCTCTCGCCGCCGGACTCGGTCGAGTCGGCGACGGTCGGTGTGGGTGCCTCAGGCACCTTGTTCCTTCCTGTTGTGCGCAGGGCTTCCCTGCGCGTGGGCGCGTGCAGACCACGATTCTACCGGGCACGGGTGACCGTGCCCGGTAGTCGAGGTGGTGCGCCGGTGTGTCGGGTCGGCTACCAGCCGGTGTGTCCGGCGGCTACCAGCCGGCGGGCAGCGGGCGACCCTCGGCGAACCCGGCCGCGGACTGGACTCCGAGCAGCGCCTTCTCGTGCAGTTCCTCGACCGTGCGGGCGCCTGCGTAGGTGCAGGTGCTGCGCACCCCGGAGCAGATGTGGTCGATGAGGTCCTCGACGCCGGGGCGGTCCGGGTCCAGGCGCATGCGGGAGCTGGAGATGCCCTCCTCGAACAGACCCTTGCGGGCGCGATCGAAGGCGCTGTCGGTTGCGGTCCTGGCCGCGACGGCGCGCTTGGACGCCATGCCGAAGCTCACCTTGTAGGCGTTGCCCGCCTGGTCCATCCGCAGATCGCCCGGCGACTCGTAGGTGCCCGCGAACCAGGAGCCGATCATCACGTTCGATGCGCCTGCGGCGAGGGCCAGTGCCACGTCGCGGGGGTGCCGGACGCCGCCGTCCGCCCACACGTGGGCGCCGAGTTCCCGTGCGGCCGAGGCGCACTCGGCCACCGCGGAGAACTGGGGCCTGCCGACTCCGGTCATCATCCTTGTCGTGCACATCGCGCCGGGGCCGACGCCGACCTTGACGATGTTCGCGCCCGCGGCGATGAGGTCCCTGGTGCCCGCCGCGGACACGACGTTGCCTGCGGCCAGCGGCACGCCGAGGTCGAGCGATGCGACGGCGCCGAGCGCGTCGAGCATCTTCTGCTGGTGCCCGTGTGCGGTGTCCATCACGAGGACGTCCGCGCCCGCCGCGACCAGTTCCTTCGCCTTCGCGGCCACGTCGCCGTTGATGCCGACGGCCGCGGCGACGCGCAGCCTGCCGTCTGCGTCGAGGGCCGGTTCGTAGATGCCGGCCCGGATCGCGCCGGTGCGGGTGAGCACGCCGGCCAGGGTGCCGTCCTCGTCGACGATGACCGCGATCGGGTCGTGCTTGGTCTCGAGCAGCTCGAAGACCTCGCGCGGGGAGGCCGTCACGGGCGCGGTGACGAAGTCGGTGATGGCGACGGAGCGGAGCCGGGCGAAGCGGTCGACATCCGCGCACGCGGCCTCGGTGACGACGCCGATCGGCCGGTCGTTCTCGACGACGACCAGCGCGCCGTGCGCACGCTTGGGCAGCAGCGCGATCGCGTCGGAGACGGAGTCCTCGGGGCCGAGGGTGACCGGGGTGTCGGCCACCAGGTGGCGGCTCTTGACGAACGCGACGGTCTCGGCGACCGCGGACGCCGGGATGTCCTGGGGGATGACCACGATCCCGCCGCGTCGCGCGACGGTCTCGGCCATCCGGCGCCCGGCGACCGCGGTCATGTTGGCGACGACGATCGGGATGGTGGTACCCGATCCGTCGAGCGTGGACAGATCCACGTCGAAGCGCGAGGTGACGTCGGTGCGATTGGGCACCATGAAGACGTCGTCGTAGGTCAGGTCATAGGGCGGCTGCTGGCCGTCGAGGAAGCGCACGTCTTACGAGAGTACCGGCTGCGACGACTGGGCGTGGGTGGTCACATCGGCCTGGGACCGGGACAGCCCGACCGTGGTGACCACCATGACCAGCACCGCGACGGCGATCAGGGCGATACCGGGGCCCTGCACCCGGAGCCGCTCACCGAGCACCGCGAACCCGAGGAAGGCGGCCACCAGCGGCTCGGCGATGGTGATGGCAGGCAGTGACGCCGAGAGCGGACCGGCGTGGAACGCGCGCTGCTGGAGGTAGAACCCGGTGAGGCCGGCGGCGACAAGCGCCCAGGTGGTCCAGTTGCCGAGCACGGCCGCCGGTCCCAGGTGCAGCAGGTCGATGACGGACTTCGTCAGTGCGACCGCGACCCCGTACAGCGCGCCGCTGGCGAACCCGAGCAGCAGGGCCCGCGGGCCGGGGCCGATCCGGGTCATCGCGGTCGCGACCGCCGCGGCAACGAGTCCGAGGACGCCCGCGAGTGGGATGAGCCAGTCGGCGATCGCCGCCGAGTTGTGGCCCTCGGTCGGATTCCCGACGATCAGGAACACGACGAGCGCGGCCGCAAGCGCCAAGGCCATCGCCCAGGTGCGTGCGGTCATCCTGGCGCCGCTGAACCGGGCGGAGAGGGGGAGCGCGAACAGCAGCGAGGCCACGATCAGTGGCTGCACCACGAGCACCGACCCGACGCCGAGCGCGATCGCCTGGAACACGTATCCGCCGCCGTCACCGAGCAGGCCCGCCCACCATCGCTTGCTGCGGACGAGCTCGGCCAGCAGGGCCTCGTCCTCGGCGACCCCGGCCGCCGCGCTCTGCTGCGCGACGGAGCCGCAGGCGAACAGCAGTGCACCGATCAGCGCGAACGCGACCGCCAACAGCGGGGTTCCTGACATCGCTCAGCGCCCTCCTCGGTTGCGGTGGCCGTGCGCCCCTGCGCCGCTGCCGCGCCGCCCGCCGGCGCGGACCGTGGTCGAGCCAGGACGCCTGCCGCGGGCACCCGGTCCGGCGGCCCGTTCCTTCGGTGCCGTCGGCGCAGGTGCGGAGGGCGGGGGCACCGGGATGCCGGTGGGCTCGCGGGCGCCGGTCAGTGCGACGAGTTCGGCGGCGCCGGGGCGCACCTCGACGCCGACGACACTCACGCCTGCCTTCGCGGTGAGCGCGGCCACCTCGGCGCGTTGGTCCTCGGTCACCAGGGTCACCACGGTCCCGGATTCGCCTGCGCGAGCGGTCCGTCCGGCGCGGTGCAGGTAGTCCTTCGCCTCGGCGGGAGGATCCACGTGGACGACGAGGTCGATGCCGTCCACGTGGATGCCGCGCGCCGCGACATCGGTGGCGACGAGGACCGGGGTGTCGCCGTCGGCGAACGCCGCGAGGGTGCGGGTGCGGTTGCTCTGCGTCTTGTCGCCGTGCAGGGCGCCCGCGACGACCCCGGCCGCCCGCAGCTCTTCGGCCACACGGTCCACGCCGTGCTTGGTGCGAACGAACAGCAGGGTCTTGCCGTTGCGCGAGGCGATCTGGGCGAGCACGGCCCACTTGTCGGCCTTGCGGACGTGGAGCAGGTGGTGCTCCATCGTGGCCACCGACGCGGCCACCGGCGCGGTCGCGTGGGTGACGGGATCATTGAGGTAGTCCCGGACGAGGTCGTCCACTCCACCGTCCAGGGTCGCCGAGAAGAGCAGTCGCTGACCGTCTTTCGCCGTCTGGTCGAGCAGGGTCGTGACCTGGGACAGGAATCCGAGTTCCGCCATGTGGTCGGCCTCGTCGATCGTGGTCACGCGGACATCGGCAAGCGAGGCGGACCCCTGTGCGATCAGGTCGGCCATCCGGCCGGGCGTCGCCACCAGCAGGTCAACCCCGCGCGCGAGCCGCTGCGCCTGTGCCTTGATCGGCAGGCCGCCGACCACGCAGGCCAGGCGCAGTCCGAGCGAGAGGGCGGACTCGTCGAGGGCTTTCTCGATCTGCGCGGCCAGTTCCCTGGTCGGCGCGAGCACGAGCCCGCGGGGCCGTCCCGGTGCGCTCGGCGCGCCCTTGAGCCGGACCAGCATCGGCAGCCCGAAGGCGAGCGTCTTGCCTGAACCGGTCGGCCCGCGCCCGAGTACGTCCCGCCCGGCCAGGATGTCGGGGATCGCGGCGGCCTGGATCGGGAACGGGGCGGTGATCTTCTCGCGGTTAAGCGACTGCACCAGCAGCGGCGGAAGGCCGAGGCCCGCGAAGGTGGGTGCGGGTCCTGCTGTGGCTGGGTCGGACATGTCGCGGTTGCCTCCGGGTGTTGGGCCGCGGGGCGCCCCCGATCTCACGGAACGTCGTCGGCGCGTGCAGTGAGATTACCGCGCCCGCGGGCAGTTTTCGCCATTCCTCCTGCGTGTGGCCGTTCCTTCGGTGTGGTCGAGGTGTCGTGCTCGAAGCGCCCGATCGCTGGCAGCCGCGCCGAGTCGGGCGGCCCGAGCGCGTCCGTAGAGTGAGGTGTCGTGGCAGACCGTCGAACACAGATCATGGAAGCAGCGGTCCGTGTGATCGCGCAGGACGGCGTGCGCGGCCTGCGGGTGGAGAAGCTCGCTGCCGAGGCGGGTGTCTCGACCGCCCTGATCTATTACCACTTCCAGGACCGGTCCGGGGTACTGCGCAGCGCCCTCGACCACATCAATGACAGGGCCGAGCGCTATTCCGACGAGGCATTCGAATCCTCCGACCCCCGAACGCAACTCGAGCAGATGCTCCTGCTCGAGATCCGGGGCATCCCTGAGGTCCGGGAGAACAGCATCGCCTGGGGTGAGCTCCGGGCGAGCGCCGTCTTCTCCGATGACCTGCGGGACCCGCTACGGACCACGACGGAGGCGTGGGCACGCGATGCCGAAACCCTCATCCGGCAGGCGCAGGCCGTGGGTCAGGCGAGCC
>NZ_JMLO01000038.1:0-46365 GCF_000686785.1 Rhodococcus sp. UNC363MFTsu5.1 | reverse complement strand
GCGGTGGATGTGACGTTCCATGAGGTCACGGCCGCGGATGAGGTGTCGGTGCCGATTGGTGCGCCGGTGTGGAACACGCAGGTGTTCGTGTTGGATTCGCGGTTGCGGCCGGTGCCGGTGGGGGTGCCGGGTGAGTTGTACCTGGCGGGTGTGCAACTTGCGAGGGGGTATGTGGGTCGTAGTGATCTGACGTCGGATCGGTTTGTGGCGAATCCGTATGGCGGTTCGGGTGCGCGGATGTACCGGACCGGTGACCTGGTCCGTTCCACTCCGTCAGGCGAGCTGGAATATCTGGGGCGCAACGATTTTCAGGTGAAGTTGCGTGGTCTGCGGATCGAGCTGGGCGAGATCGAGGCGGCCCTGCGCGGGCTCGACGAGGTCGATCAGGCCGTGGCCTTGGTCCGCGGGGACGGCCTGGGTGGTCAGCAACTGGTCGGGTACGTGGTCGGCGACCCGGCGTTCGATTCGGGCGTCGCCCGCGCGTCCCTCGGCCGTGTGCTGCCGGATTACATGATTCCGAACGTGTTCGTGACGCTGGACGAGTTGCCGGTGAACGCGTCCGGCAAGCTCGACCGCTCGGCGTTGCCCGCGCCGGAGCCCCTCGCCCGTGAGTACCGCGGGCCGGTGTCCGCGACGGAGATCGCGATCGTGGAGGTGCTGACCGATGTACTCGGTGTCGGCCGGGTCGGGTTGGACGACAACTTCTTCGAGCTCGGCGGCAACTCGCTGATCGCGACCGGCGTGGTGGCTCGGCTTTCCGAGCGACTCGGGTCCGAGGTCCGGGTCCAGTGGATGTTCTCCGACCCGACTCCGGCGGGGCTCGCCAACCGGATCGACTCGGGTACGGGCGCCGACGTGGACGGTGAGGCGTCATTCGAGGTGCTGCTGCCGATCCGGGTCGGTGGATCCGAGCCGCCCCTGTTCTGCGTGCACCCGATCGGTGGGCTGTCATGGGCCTTCGCCGGCCTGGCCCGGCACCTCGAGTCCGACCGCGGGATCTACGGCCTGCAGTCGCCCGCACTCGGGCGTTCCGGCTGGGCGCCGGGGTCGATCTCCGAGTGGGCCGACAGGTACGTGCGCGAGATCCGGTCGGTTCAGCCGAAGGGGCCCTATCACCTGCTGGGGTGGTCGCTCGGTGGCGTGATCGCTCAGGCGATGGCGGTCCAATTGCAGGCAGAGGGCGAGGAGGTCGCGCTGCTGTCGATGATGGACAGCTTCGCCGATCACGAGGCCGCGCCCGCACGGTCGGTCCTCGAGGATCCCACCCCGGACGAGCTGCTCGGCGGGCTGGTTCCGGAGGGGATCCTCGCCGACGACCGGATACGGACCGTCGAATCCGTGTTGGAGTCCCTCACGCTGCTGGCAGCCCACCATCCGAAGCCGTTCGCGGGTGACCTCGTGTACTTCACCGCGGTGCGGGAGGACAGGAGCGGGGCGCTCGGGGCCTCGACCTGGCGGTCGGTGGTGGGCGGCGCGATCCACAATCATCCGGTGGAATCGACCCACTGGGGAATGGCCTCGCCGGAGGCCTTGGCGGTGATCGCGCGCCACCTCGACGACTGGTGGACCAGGGCGGAAGCGGTGGTCCGCTAGCGCTCGGTGACGGCGAACCGTCAGTCCCAGATCCCCACTTCCTCCAAATGTTTGATGAGACGCTGAGCGCCGTCGAGGAAATGAGCCCTGGATTCGCGCCCGGCCTCGTCGGCCTTGCCCGAGGCCATCGCGGCGATGAGCCGGTCGTGGCTCGCGACGGCGGCATCACCCCAGCCGTGGTCCGCCGAATAGAAGTGCACCGGCGTGTACCGGGTGGCATTGAGCAGGAACCGGGAGAGCTTGGCGGCGCCCGCCAACCGATTCAGGATCCGATGAAAGTCGAACTCGAGGTCCTCGATCCGGGCCGCATCCGAATCCTCCACGGCACGTGCCAGTTTCGCATTGATCGCGCGGAGCTCGTCGAGAGTCTCCTGGTCGATGGCGGCGGTCGCCCTCGACGTCAATTCCTCGGCGATCTGTCCCTGCAGCCAGAAGACGTCGTTGATGTCACCCCGGCTGAGGGCGGCGACGACGTACCCACGGTGCGGCACCAGCTCCACGAGGCCCTCGCTGCGCAGCGTCAGCAGGGCCTCGCGGACGGGGGTGACACTCACCCCGAGTTCGGCGGCGGTCTCGTCGAGGCGGATGAACTCGCCCGGCCGCACCCCGCCCGACATGATGAGGTTGCGGACGTGCACCGCGACGTCATCGGAGAGCTGAGGGCGGCGACGGAGCGCGCGCGCCTCCTTGGGGCGGGGTGTGGCGGACGAGGTCATCGAGTCTCCTTCTGACGGCAATCAGCTTAAACGCCTGCCAGTGGCTACAAGCCGTACGTCTTTCCGATGATGTCGCGCTGGATCTCGCTGGTCCCGCCGAAGATGGTGGACACCAGCGCCCCGCGGACATGCTTTTCCATGTCGAACTCGGTGGCGTAGCCGTACCCGCCCATCATCTGCATGCCCTCGAGGGCGACGCGCTTGGCGGTCTCCGTCGCCTTCAGCTTGGCCATCGAGGCCTCCCGGGCGAGGACCTTGTCCGGGTTGGCGTCCGCCTCGCGCGCGACGTTGTAGACGAGCAGCTTGGTGCATTCGATCTCGGTGGCGAGGTCGGCCATCCGGTGCCGCAGCGACTGGAAGCTGCCGATCGGCCGACCGAACTGCTTACGCTGGGTGATGTATCCGAGGGTGTCGTCGAAAGCCCGCTCCGCGGTCCCCAGGATCATCGCGGCAAGGATCAGTCGTTCGAAGTTCAGTCCGGTCATCAGCTGGCGCCAGCCGTTCCCCACCTCGCCGACCACCGCATCCGCGGGGAGTACGCAGTCGGTGAAGTAGAGGTCGTTCGTCTCCTTCTGGCCGCCCATCAGCTCGATCGGGCTGATCTTCAGGCCGTCCGTGCGCGCAGGCACGTGGAACATGGTCAGTCCCTCGTGCTTGTTCTCGCCGCGGCTCGTGCGCGCGACGAGCAGGATGTTCTCCGAGATGTGGGCGTTGGAGCACCACGTCTTCTGGCCGTTGACCAGCCAGCCGTCCGAGGTCTGCTCGGCCTTGGTGCTCAGGTTCCCGACATCGGAACCGGCCTCGGGCTCGGACATCGAGATCGACTGGGAGGCACCGCGGACGATGCCGCGCAGCACCTCATCCTTCTGCTGAGGGGTGCCGAACTTGGCGTATGCCCCGCCGGTGATGAGCGTCGGCCCGATCGCGCCGATCGGCAACATCCCGCGGTGGGTCTGCTCGAGCAGGATGCACATGTCGACCATGGTCGCGTCGGAGCCGCCGAATTCCTCGGGGATGGTCAGCCCGAGCCAGCCCAGCTCGGCCATCTTCTCGTATACGCCCTGGTTGTGATTGTGCGCGCCGTGATCCGTCAACTGATCGCGCTTCTCGCGCGTACCGGCCTCGCGCTTGCAGAAGTCGGCGACGGCCTTGGCGAATGCCCTCTGTTCCGTGGTGAATTCAACGCTCATCTTCGTTGTCTCCCGCTGGTCGTGTCGGCGCACGGTTCGCGCCGGGGAATCGGTGCCGATGTGGTCTTGTCGGCGGGCCTGTTGCCGCCTAGTGTGATCTTCACAACACTACATCACATCAAATATATTTGATGAGAAGTATCCAGATGTGAGGCGACGGAGGGAACTGTCCATGGCACAGCAGGCGGCCGAGAAGCGCGAACTCACCGAGACGGCCGGGTCTCCCGCGGGGGCGGCATCGATCGAGTCGCTCGATCCGCGCACCGACGCGGTCATCGCCACCTACCCGGTCGCGGACGCGAACGAGGTCGCCAGGGTCGTGGAGCGGGCCCGGCCCGCGGCGCGGTGGTGGGATTCGTTGGGGTTCGACGGGCGCAAGCGATGGCTGCTGGACTGGAAGAAGGCGATCGCGTCCGACGCGCAGGCTCTGGCCGCCGTGATCTCCCGCGAGACCGGCAAGCCGCAGGGCGACGCCCTGCTCGAGGTGATGCTCACCGTCGAGCACCTGGATTGGGCCGCCCGCAATGCCGCCAAGGTGCTCGGCAAGAAGAAGGTGCCCTCCGGGTTGGTGAGCGCCAATCAGGAGGCGACCGTCCGCTACCAGCCGCTCGGCGTGGTGGGGGTGATCGGGCCGTGGAACTATCCGTTGTACACGCCGATGGGCTCGATCTCGTACGCACTGGCGGCGGGCAACGCGGTGGTCTTCAAACCGAGTGAACTGACGCCGGGCGTCGCGGTGTGGATCGCCGACAAGTGGCAGACGCTGGTTCCCAACCAGCCTGTGCTCCAGGTGATCACGGGTGACGGCGGTACCGGGGCCGCGCTCTGCAGGGCAGGGGTCGACAAGGTCGCGTTCACCGGGTCGACGCCGACCGCAAAGAAGGTGATGGCCCTGTGCGCGGAGACCCTGACCCCGATGGTCGCGGAGTGTGGCGGCAAGGACGCGATGCTGGTGGACGCCGATGCCGACCTGGAGGAGGCATCGAATTTCGCCGTCTTCGGTGCGATGGGCAACGCGGGCCAGACCTGTGTCGGGGTGGAACGGATCTACGTGGCGGACGGTGTGTTCGACACCTTCGTACAGAAGGTCGCCGAGAAGGCCGAACGGCTGCGCCCTGGCGGCGCCCCGGACTCCTCGTACGGGCCGATGACGATGGCACGGCAGTCGGAGGTGGTGCGTGGGCAGATCGACGACGCCCTCGCCAGGGGCGGTCGCGCGGTGCTCGGCGGCCCGGAGTCGATCCGTGCGCCCTTCGTCGAGCCCGTCATCCTCGTCGACGTTCCGGAGGACAGCATCGCAATTCGTGAGGAGACCTTCGGGCCGACGGTGGTGATCAACCGGGTCGCGGATCTGGACGAGGGGATCGCCGCCGCCAACGCCTCGAAGTACGGACTCGGTGCCTCGATCTTCACCCGTGACCGCAGGCGGGCGGTGGCGGCTGCGGAGCGGTTGCGGGCCGGAGTGGTCACGATCAACTCGGTGCTGGGATTCGCGGGCGTGGCGGCGCTCCCGTTCGGCGGGGTGGGGGAGTCGGGCTTCGGCCGGATCCACGGCGCCGACGGGCTGCGCGAGTTCAGCCGGGCGAAATCGGTTGCCCGGCAGAAGTACAAGGCGCCGTTGAACCTGTTGTCGATGGAACGCAAGGCCCGTGACATGAAGATCGCGGCCTGGCTGCTCAAGACGCGGCACGGCCGGGGCTGAGGAGGCACCATGTTTCTGGTGAACGAGAACCCCTCAACACCGCGCGGCAGGAACGGCTGGCTCCACCGGATCGAGCAACTCGATCCGGCGACGGACCACCAGGAGATCCATCGGATCACCGCCGGCTTCGAGTTTCCGTGGGACTACCAGCGGGCGCTCGAGTTCGCGCTGTTCCGGACCTACTGTGTGCCCACCATCTCCGCGCTGCTGCGCAGGACCGGTGAGTTCGAGAAGCGGCCGCAGAAGCGCTACGACGACACGGCGCTGCTGATGGCCGAGCTCGTCGAGCACGGCTACGACTCGCCGCGGGGCACGGAGTCACTGCGGATGGTCAACCGGATGCACGCGAAGTACGACATCGACAACTCGGACATGTTGTACGTGCTGAGCACCTTCGCCTTCGATCCCCTGGACTGGATCGACCGCTACGGCTGGCGCCCACTGCACCCGAACGAACGGCTCGCCTCGTTCCTGTTCTACCGGGGGGTGGGGCTGCGGATGGGGATCAAGGACATCCCGGAGGACTTCCAGGATTTCTACCGGTTCAAGATCGACTACGAGGCGGAGCGCTTCCGGTACACCGAGGACAATCACATGATCGGGGTCTACACCCGTGACCTGTTCTGCTCCTGGTTCCCCCGTCCGCTTCGGCCCGCCGTTCGTCAGGGGGTGTACGCGATGCTGGACCAGCAGATGCGCTCCGCCTTCGGGTTCCCGGCGGCACCGGCGTGGATGACGGGGGTCGCGCAGCGCGGATTGGTCGCCCGGTCCATGGCTGTCCGGCTGCTGCCGCCGCGCAGGCGGTCGAAGGCCACCAGGGACCCGCACAACCGGACCTATCCCGGATATCCGGTCGGCTACCGGCCGAGCGACCTCGGAGTGGACCAGAACCACGGTCGGGGCTGACCAGCGCGGACCGCGGGTCCTCCCGCGCTACGGGAACCTCGATGCGCGGGGTTTAGTGTCAAACGGTACCGTCTCGCCGGCAGGGGTCGACGAACGGGGAGTTACGTGCTGCAGGTCGATCCGCGGGATGCGGTGTTCCTCTACGTGGAGCGTCCCGTCGCCTGGCAGACCTTTCTGTCCGCCTACGTGTTCGTCCCCGATGGTGCGCCGGCCCGCCCGGCCGATCGCGGAGAGATCACCCGGTGGATCACCGACCGTGCCCGCGGAATCGATGCACTGCGGCAACGACTGGTCCGCGTCCCGTTCGACCTCGATCATCCGTACTGGGTCGAGGATCCCCAGTACTCCGTCGAGGATCATCTGTTCTTCCACGAGGGCTCGGGGTGGGAGGAACTGCGGGGATGGATGGCGCAGCTCGTACAGCAGCCGATGGATCGGTCCAAGCCGCTGTGGGAACTCCACGTCGTCACCGGGGTCCGCGGTATCCCTGGCGCCGCGCGGGAGGCCACCGTCGCGGTGATGAAGTTCCATCACTCGATGGCCGACGGTGAGCTGAGCACCACGATCTCCAGGGCGCTGTTCGGGGCAGGCCCGGCCCAGGCCAGTCGCCCGGCCGCACTCGTCGCTGCACCACCGGTGCCCGCCAGGGCAGGCCTGTTCACCTCCGCGGTCCGAGCGTGCCCCCGCAAGGTCGGCGAGCTGGTCGGCGGACTGCGAGACTTCCGCGCGACGCGCCGACGGCTACTGGCCGAACGCGAGGAGGGCGTGCAGATGCTGCCCGTCGCGAAGCGGCCGCGGACAGTGCTCAACCAGCCGCTCGGCCCCGACCGGGTGTTCGACGCGGCATTCCTCCCACTCGACGAGTTGCGGGCCATGAAGTCCGCGGTCGGCGAGGTCACCGTCAACGACCTGGTGCTGGCCGTGGTGGCGGGCGCCATGCGGAGGTATCTCGACGAGGTCGACACGCTCCCGGACGAATCGCTCGCCGCCGCGGTTCCGATGTCCATCCGGCATCGTCGCGCATCCGAGTCGAGGAACCAGTTTCACACCATGGCGGTGGACCTGCACACCACCGAGGTCGATCCGATCGCGCGGGTCCGCGGCATCCACCGGTCGGTTCTGGCCGAACGCGAGCGATTGAGCTTTCCGGCCGAGGCCGAGGCGGCCGCCTGCGACGTCGTCCGTGTCATTCCCGGATGGGTGATTCGAGCCGCGTTGCGAATCGGCTATGGACGACCCACGAGGCGATCGGAGTCGATTCATCTCGTCAACACCTTGGTCACCACCGTGCGGCACGGAGATGCGGACCTGCACCTGTGTGATGCGACAGCGGTGGCCGGTTTCGGTCTCGCGCCACTCATCGGTTTGGGTGGGGTGGCCCACGCCATCGGCTCGGTTGGAGGCTCGCTCACGATCAACGTCACGGCCGACCCACTGCAGTTGCGCGACCTCGGCCGATACACGGAGCTCCTCGGCGAATCGTTCGACGACCTGGGGCGGGCGGTCCGGCACGCATTCGGCCCAGAGGATGTCCTCGTCGTAGGCTCGGGTGGGGGTGTGGCGCAGACCGAGGGTCTGGCGCTCATGTGAGCGGTCTGCACCGGTCAGCGGGGGGAGTCATGTGCAGCAGATGGATCCGAGAGACTCGGTGTTCCTCTATGTCGAGAACGAGGTGTCCAAGCAGATCATCGTGAGCGCGTATGTCTTCGCGCCCGAGGTGGGCACAGCAGGACCACCGGGGAAGGCGGAGATCGTCGAGTGGATCGCCGATCGGGTCACCGGGATCGACATCCTTCGACGGCGATTGGTCAAGGTGCCGTTCGGCCTCGACCATCCCTACTGGGCGATGGACCCTGACTTCTCGGTGGAGGACCACATCGTCTTCCACGAGATTTCCGAATGGGACTCCGCGCGAAGCGCTTTGGCCGAGAGCCTGTTGCAGCCGATGGACGAGTCGCGGCCGCCATGGGAGCTGCATGTGATGACCGGTGTCCGGGGAATCGAGGGCGTCGCGGGCGAGGCGACTGTCGCGGCGCTCAAGACGCACCATGCTGCCGCTGACGGGATGTTGAGTGCCGAGCTGGGCCGCCGACTGTTCGACCCGGCCCCGTCCGTCCAGGGTGCGTCGGATACTCGAGTCATCCGGAGTTCGCTGCCCTCCGGATTCGGACTGCTCACCCGAGCGGCCCGGTCCGCGCCGGCCAACCTGCGGCGTCTGGCGGTCGGCCTCCTGGACGCCAGGGCGGCGCAGCGCGAACTCGCACTGCACTGTGAACAGGGGAAGTACGAGTCGCCCATCGTCGAGCGGCCAGGAACGGTGTTCAATCATCCGTTGAGTCCGGGCAGAGTATTCGACATCGCGGTGTTCCCGCTCGGGGAACTGCATGCGATGAAGACCGACCTGGGCGACGTGACCATCAATGATCTCGCGCTCGCGGTGATCGGCGGCGCAATGCGGGTCTACCTGACCGAGGTCGGCGACCCCTCAGCCGGTTCGTTGGCTGCCGGGGTGCCGATGTCGACACGTTCGATCCGGGACGACGGATCCAGGAACCAGTTCGTGACGATGGCCGTGGACCTGCACACCGACATCGTCGATCCGGTCGACCGAGCACGGGCGATCCACCGTTCGGTCCTCGGTGAGAGGGCGCGCAAGAGCAGTCCCGCATCGATCAGGATTGACGAGTTCGTGAGGGCCATACCGGGTTTCGCAATCCGAGCCGGATTGGGGATCATCCGGGCACTCCCGGCGCGGAAGTCGCAGAGTGTCGGCTGGGCGAACACGTTGATCACCAACGTGCCCAAGGGGGTCGCGGACCTGAAGCTGTGCGGCTCCAGCGTGGCGGTCAGTTTCAGCCTGTGCGCCCTCGTCGGACCGAGCGGACTCGGCCATTGGGTGGACAGCATCGGCGACGTGCTCACCGTTGGCGTCACCGCCGATCCACGCCAATTGCGCGACGACCGCCGCTACCTCGAGTTGCTCCGCGAGTCGTACGACGAACTCAGGCTGGCCATCGCGAGCGGCGCAAGGGCGTAGTGGTGCGTCGGGCCGACGAGGCGCGGGTCAGCTGTGCAGCACCGTCAGCATGAGGGCCTGCATCCGGCCGCGGGCCTGCGCGCCCGTGTCGAAATGCAGCAGTCTGCCCACGTCGAGGGTCTGACCGAGGGCCGCGTGCACGAGGAACCTGGCCTCGACCGCAGACAGTTCGGGCCGAACCGCGGTGAGCAGGTGGACCCACTCCTCGACGTGCAGGCGCTGCACGTTGCGGAGGTTCGTGCGCTCCTGCTTGGGCAGGTTCCCGATCTCGGCGAAGTACACCGAGAGCACCTCGGGATGGGCGAAGGCAAGGTCGATGTAGGTTGCCGAGAGTCGACTCAGCGCCTCGTCCGGGTCGGCGGAGGCGCCGAGCGCGGCGGCCGTCGCCAGGGCCAGGCGATCGGCCGCCCTGTGGAACGCGGCCGCCAGCAGATCGGCCTTGCTGGGGAAGTGTCGGTAGACGCTGGACGCGTTGATGCCCGCCGCGGCGCCGATCTCCTCGATGCTCGATTCGTGGTAGCCGCGGTCGTTGAATATCTTCACCGCCTCCGCGAGCAATAGTTCGCGTTTGGAAGTCACGGCGAGTCCGCGCTGTGCGGTCGGATCGTCGATCGTGGTCGTCGCGGGCGGGGCCGCGGCCAGGTCGCACCGCAACACCCCCCACGCGGTACCGAGCAGGAGTTTCTCGATCCGGCGGTTCGCCAGCGCGGCGCTGTGGGCGGTGATGCTGCCGATCACGCTGAGCGCGGCGGTCGCGAGGATCACCGCTTCGCGTTCGGTGAGTTCGGACCTCACCTCGCGCAGCGGCCGCGCGACGTTCTGGGTCACTGCGGCGAACTCGGCACGCATCAGGTCCCGGTCGTCGGGCCGGAGGTAGCGGCCCTCCCACCGGTAGAGCCCACCGGTCTTCCGGTTCTCGACGGTGGTCACGATCAGCGCTCGCAGCACCCGGTCCAACTGGGCCTCCGGGGTGCGGTCCGGATCGTCCGCCTCGACGGCGGCGTCGGAGGCCGATCGGAGTCCACCCACCGTCCCCATCGCGGCGTGGACCAGCAATGCGTACTTGTTCGGAAAGTGGCGATAGAGGGCTGGCCCGGAGATGCCGAGGGTGGCGGCAATGTCGTCCACGCCGACTGCGTGATAGCCCCGTTCGCTGAAGGCCTGCGCCGCCACCATGGCGATCTGCGCCTTGCGGTCCTTCGGCCGTCGCCGAACGGGCGCGGCGGCCGAAGTCGGCCGGCCGGTGGTCGTCTGGGGCATCGACGTCTCCTGACTTCGGTCTCCGCATCTTAACCGAGAGTCGCGCGTCTACGGCCCAAAAGCGAAGTCGGGATTCCGGTGCTGAGGGCGATGGTCCCACTGGCATTTTGGTGCAAAGTCCGGACTAGCAACGATATTCGCTATTGACAACCATGGGCCGGTGCATGAAAGTTAACCGCAATTCGCACCGTGTGAGCATGCTCACTGGCGGAGGCGCGACCGCGAGCCCGGTCCTCGCCCGCCTCCTCGTCCGCCGTCCCGAAAGGGGAAACATGACCATGTCCCGACCTGCAGCGCCGCTGATCTTCGATGCCGTGCGCACACCACGCGGCCGCGGAAAGGCAACCGGATCGCTGCACTCGGTCAAGCCGATCGACCTCGTGGTCGGCCTCATCACCGAGATCCGCCGGCGCAATCCCGGGCTCGATCCCGGCGAGATCGACGACATCGTGCTCGGCATCGTCTCGCCTCTCGGGGAACAGGGCGCTGTCCTGCCGAGGGTGGCGGCCGTGGCCGCGGGTTTGCCCCAGACGGTGGCGGGCGTGCAGGTGAACCGGTTCTGCGCGTCGGGACTCGAGTCCGTGAATCTGGCGGCCCAGAAGGTGGCCTCGGGCTGGGAGGACCTCGTTCTCGCGGGCGGGGTCGAGTCCATGTCGCGGGTGCCGATGGGATCCGACGGCGGCGCCTGGGGAATGGACCCCGCCACCAACTACGCGACATACATGGTTCCCCAGGGGATCGGCGCCGATCTCATCGCGACGATGGAGGGCTTCAGTCGAACCCAGGTCGACGAGTTCGCGGTCCGGTCACAGGAACTGGCGGTAAAAGCGTGGGCCGACGGGCGATTCGACCACTCGGTGGTCCCGGTCAGGGATCGGAACGCGGTGGTGGTCCTCGATCGCGACGAGCACATGCGCCCGGATGCGACGGTCGCCGCGCTGGCGGCGCTCAAGCCCTCGTTCGCCTCGATGGGCGAACAGGGCGGGTTCGACGCGGTGGCGCTCCAGAAGTACCACTGGGTCGAGCGGATAGAACACGTGCACCACGCGGGCAACTCGTCGGGCATCGTCGACGGCGCGACCCTGATGCTGATCGGGACGGCCGAGGCCGGGGCCAGGGCGGGACTGAGGCCGCGTGCGCGCATCGTCTCGACCGCGGTCGTCGGGTCGGAGCCGACGATCATGCTGACGGGCCCGGCGCCGTCGGCGAACAAGGCGCTCGCGAGGGCGGGGCTCACCGCCGACGACATCGACCTGTTCGAGATCAACGAGGCCTTTGCCTCCGTCGCGCTCAAGTTCGTCAAGGACATGGACATCCCGATGGACAAGGTCAACGTCAACGGTGGCGCCATCGCCATGGGGCATCCGCTCGGCGCGACCGGGGCGATCATCCTCGGCACCCTGCTCGACGAACTCGAGCGTCGCGACAAGCGGTATGGGCTGGCGACCCTCTGCGTCGGCGCCGGTATGGGCATCGCCACCGTGATCGAACGCATCTGACCCGCGACTTTCTGAATCGGGAGATCAAACACCATGACCGACAACGCAATTCGATACGACATTGATCCCGAGGGCATCGTAACGCTCACCCTCGACGACCCAGCGCAGTCCGCGAACACGATGAACGAGGGGTTCATCGTGTCCCTGGGAGCGGTGGTCGACAGGCTGGTGGCCGAGCGCGATTCCATCACGGGGGTGATCCTCACCTCGGCCAAGAAGACCTTCTTCGCCGGCGGGGATCTCAATGACATCCTGAGGTCGCAGCGGGGCGAGGCCGAGGCCGTGATCGCCAACGTGAACCGGATCAAGGCACCGATGCGTCGGCTCGAGACGCTGGGCAGGCCGGTGGTCGCCGCCATCGGGGGTGCGGCGCTCGGCGGTGGCCTCGAACTCGCGCTGGCCTGTCATCACCGGATCGCGGTCAACGCCACATCGGTCACGGTGGGACTGCCCGAGGTGACCCTCGGACTCCTCCCCGGAGGTGGTGGCATCGTCCGGACGGTTCGATTGCTCGGCGTGGTGACGGCGCTGACCCAGGTGCTGCTCCAGGGCCAGCGGCATACGCCGGAGAAGGCCCTCGCCATCGGCCTTGTGGACGAGCTGGTGGCCGCGCCCGACGAACTGGTGCCCGCCGCCAAGAGGTGGATCGCGGCAAACCCGCAGGCGCATCAGCCGTGGGATGTCAAGGGGCACAGGATTCCGGGCGGAACCCCGGCGACTCCCGCGCTCGCCGCGAATCTTCCTGCCTTCCCGGCGACTCTGCGCAAACAACTCAAGGGCGCACCGTACCCGGCGCCGATCGCGATCATGAGTGCGGCCGTCGAGGGTGCGCAGGTGGACTTCGACACCGCGCAGACGATCGAGAACCGGTACTTCGCCGAGTTGGCGACCGGCCAGATCTCGAAGAACATGATCCGCGCGTTCTTCTTCGACATGCAGAAGGCCAATTCGCTGGTGAAGCGATACGGCGGTGCGGAGCGCGAACCGGTCCGTAAGGCCCTCGTTCTCGGTGCAGGCATGATGGGCGCCGCGATCGCGTATGTGTGTGCCAGGGCGGGAATGGACGTCGTGCTCAAGGATGTCTCGTTCGAGGCTGCCGAACGCGGAAAGGGCTACTCGAAGAACATCCTGGGCAAGGCCATTGCCAAGGGGCGGACGACCGATGAGGAGGCCGCGGCGATCCTGGGCCGGATCCGGCCGACCGACAATCCAGGGGATGCCGCGGGCGCGGAACTGGTCATCGAGGCCGTGTTCGAGGACCCGGCGGTGAAGAACCAGGTCTTCGCCGAGATCGACCCCGTCATCGCTCCGGACGCGCTGCTGTGCTCGAACACCTCGACCCTGCCCATCACCCTGCTCGGGGCGGGAGTCTCCCGAGCAGAGGACTTCATCGGCCTGCACTTCTTCTCCCCGGTCGACAAGATGCCGCTCGTCGAGATCATCAAGGGGGACAAGACGAGCGACGATGCGCTCGGCCGGGCCCTCGCCGTCGTCCAGCAGATCGGCAAGACCCCGATCGTCGTCAACGACAGCCGGGGCTTCTTCACCAGCCGCGTCATCGGAACGTTCACCAACGAGGGCATCGCCATGCTCGGCGAGGGCATAGCGCCCGCCTCGATCGAACAGGCGACGCTGCAGGCCGGCTACCCGGCTCCGGTGCTGGCCTTGATGGACGAACTGACCCTCACCCTCCCGCGCAAGATCCGGGAGGAGACCAGGTCCGCGGCGGTCGCGGCGGGTCAGGAATGGGTGGCGCACCCCGCGGACGCGGTCGTCGACCGGATGATCGACGAGTTCGGCCGCAGGGGGCGGTCCACGGGTGCCGGCTTCTACGAGTACGTCGACGGCAAGCGGTCCGGCCTGTGGTCGGGTCTGTCGGCTTTCGGCGGCACCACGGTGATCCCGTTCGGAGACATGGTGGAACGAATGCTGTTCATCGAGGCGATCGAGACCGTCCGCTGCCTCGAGGAGGGCGTGCTCGACACCGCGACCGATGCGAATGTCGGTTCGATCCTCGGTATCGGCTACCCGGGCTGGACCGGTGGCGTCGTGCGTTACATCGATCAGTATCCCGGCGGGGCACAGGGGTTCGTCGAGCGCGCTCACGAGCTCGCGCAGCGCTATGGCGAGCGCTTCGAGCCGCCGCAACTGTTGCTCGACAAGGCGGCCGCCGGCGGCACCTTCGAAGAGGGGAACTGACATGCTGAGCACCAGGTTCACCGAGGCATTCGGCATCGAGTACCCGATCGTGCAGGGCGGGATGATGTGGGTGGGTCGCGCGGAACTCGTTGCGGCCGTTGCCGACGCCGGCGCACTCGGTTTCCTGACGGCGCTCACCCAGCCGACACCCGAGGATCTGGCGCGGGAGATCGCCCGCTGCCGGGACATGACCGACAAGCCGTTCGGGGTGAACCTCACGATCCTGCCGTCGATCAACCCGCCGCCGTATGCCGAGTACCGGCAGGCGATCGTGGAGTCGGGGGTGCGGATCGTCGAGACGGCCGGCTCCAATCCGATCGACCACCTTCCCCACTTCAAGGACGCGGGGATCAAGGTCATCCACAAGTGCACCAGCGTCCGCCACGCACTCAAGGCGGAGCAGATCGGTGTCGACGCGGTGAGCATCGACGGCTTCGAATGCGCGGGCCACCCGGGTGAGGACGACGTGCCCGGCCTGGTCCTCATCCCGGCAGCGACTGCGCGGGTACGCATCCCGGTACTCGCATCGGGTGGTATCGCCGACGCCCGCGGACTGGTTGCCGCGCTCGCACTCGGCGCGGACGGCGTGAACATGGGCACCCGGTTCATGTGCACGCAGGAGTCGCCGGTCGCGGAGGAGGTGAAGCGGCAGATCGTGGCGAACAGTGAGCTCGACACCAGGCTGATCTTCCGCACGCTCCGGAACACGGCACGGGTGGCGGCGAACGCGGTCAGTGGCGAGGTCGTCGGTATCGAGTCGCGTGGCGGGGCGACCTTCGACGATCTTCGGGACCTGGTGGCCGGTGCACGTGGACGCAAGGTCTTCGAGGACGGCGACCTCGACGCGGGCATCTGGACGGCGGGGCAGTGCCAGGGCCTGATCCACGATGTACCGAAGGTCGGTGACCTGGTGTCGCGGATGGTGGCGGAAGCCGAGGAGATCATCGCGGGCCGTTTGGCCGGGATCGCTTCTGTGAGCGAGCCGGTGGGGGCCCTCCGATGACCGCGGCACCCGAACGTGAGGTGATCGGCGGTCTGAGGGTCGAGTTGGCGGAGGGAGTCCTGCGGATCACCATCGATCGCCAGGAGCGGATGAACGCGCTCGATCTGGCCTCGATGAACGCTCTCGGCGATGTGCTGACAGGTCGGGCGACCGAACCGGCGGTTCGCGTCGTGGTGATCGCAGGAGAGGGGATCGCGTTCTCGACCGGCGCCGACCTCGCAGCTGCCGCACAGGGTCCCGAGGCGGATCCCCGCGTCGTGATGGAGTCGGCGAACCGGGTGATACGCGCGATCCTCACGCTGCCGGTACCGGTGATCGCGAGGGTGAACGGGCCGGCGGCGGGCGTCGGCGCGTCGATCGCCTTCGCGGCGGATCTGGCGTACGCGGCGCCAAGTGCGTACTTCCTGTTGGCTTTCGTGAACGTCGGGCTCATGCCCGATGGCGGATCGAGTCTGCTCGTCCCCGCGGCGATCGGGCGGGCGAGGGCGACCGAGATGGCGCTGCTCGGCAGGAAGCTCGGCGCACCGGATGCCGCCGCGGCGGGGTTGATCGCCCGGGTGCTCGCCGAGGACGAACTGTCGCCCCACGTGGACGCCGTCGCGGCCAGGTTGGCTCGCGGGCCGCGCCGCGCGATCGAACTGACCAAACGTGCGCTGACCGCCGCCACTCTCGCGCGGATCGACGAGGCGATCGAGCGGGAAACCGAGGGCCAGATCGAACTTCTGGCGGCACCGGATTTCCGGGAAGGTGTCGCCGCGATGCTCGGCGGCCGGGCGCCCGACTTCGGGCGCTGACGGCCGTGGGGCCCGGCTGCCGGGGCGCGAGCCCTGATTGGACAAACGTCCAGTTCGGGCCGGGTCCAGCATGCGAATCCTTGTTAACAAAAACGCCGCATGACAGGCCTTGTATTGCCATACTGGGCGCATCCGTGAGGGTACGTCAGCCACACCGTGCCAGGGAAGGAACATCAGATGTCGTTCAGCGATGATCTGCTCTCGCAGCCGCTGCAGTCCCGGAGGAATCACTGGAACAATCAGGTCGCCACTCACGCACTGATGCGGCCGAACGCGGTCGCACTGCGATTCCAGGGAGCGACCACAACCTGGGCCGAGCTCCATCGGCGCTCGGAGTCGTTCGCGGATGCGCTCGCTCGGCGGGGCATCCGGGCCGGCGACCGGGTGCTACTGGTCATGCTCAACCGTCCCGAGTTCCTTGAGGCGGTTCTCGCGGTCAATTCCCTTGGCGCCATAGCGGTTCCGGTCAACTTCCGGCTGACGCCGCCCGAGATCGCGTTCATCGTGACCGACAGCGGCGCCACCGCTGTCGTCACCGACGTGCCGTTGGCGCCGCTGGTCGCCGCGGTGCGCGGTCAGGTCCCGGCCCTGTCGACCTGCGTCGTGGTGGGCCAGCCGGGTGCGGAAGGGGTGCTCGGCTACGAGGAGCTGCTCGCGGAGGGCGGGTCGGCGCATGCGCCGATCGACCTGGCCGAGGACACGCCTGCCCTGATCATGTACACCTCCGGCACGACCGGTAGCCCGAAGGGGGCGGTGCTCTCGCACGCGAACATGCAGGCGCAGGCGCTCACCTGTATCCGGGCCCTGCGCATGTCGGGCGGCGACGACATCGGATTCTGTGCCTCGCCGATGTTCCACATCGCCGCGCTCGGCAGTATGGCGCCGTCCCTCGTGCTCGGAGTGCCGACGGTGATCCATCCGCTCGGCGCGTTCAACCCAACCGAGTTGCTGGAGGTATGGGAGGCGGAGCGCGTGACCACGGCCTTCCTCGTGCCGGTGCAGTGGCAGGCCGTGTGCGCGGAACCCACCGTGCGGCAACGCGACCTGGCGCTCCGGGTCATCAGCTGGGGCGCTGCGCCCGCGTCCGACGTGGTGTTGCGGGCGATGTCGGACACCTTTCCGGCCGCGGTCAACGTCGCGGTGTTCGGGCAGACCGAGATGTCGCCCATCACCTGTGTCCTGGACGGCGAGGACGCGGTGCGCAAGCTGGGGTCGGTCGGCAAGGTCATCCCGACGATCCAGGCCCGCATCGTGGATGACGAGATGAACGATGTGCCCGCGGGGCAGGTCGGCGAGATCGTCTACCGGGGCCCCACGATGATGCGCGAATACTGGCGCAACCCACAGGGCACGGCCGATGCGTTCGCCGGCGGCTGGTTCCACTCCGGAGACCTCGTCCGCCAGGACGAGGAGGGTTTCATCTTCGTCGTCGACCGCAAGAAGGACATGATCATTTCCGGCGGCGAGAACATCTACTGTGCCGAGGTCGAGAACGCGCTCTTCGCGCATCCGAAGGTGTTGGAGGCGGCCGTGATCGGACGCTCCGACGAGAGGTGGGGTGAGGTCCCTGTGGCCGTCGTCGCGCTGCGGGGCGACGATCTCACCCTCGATGAGCTGTCCGAATTCCTCGATGAGCGACTGGCCAGGTACAAGCACCCGAAGGAATTGGTCATCGTGGACGCGCTGCCGCGCAACGCCAGCGGCAAGGTGGTCAAGGGCGACCTGCGTAAGAACCACGGATCGGTGTCGATGACCGCCGGCTGACAACGGGGCTGGATGGGCGTGGGCGACGGTGAGGGTCGTCCACGCCTCCGCATCGCTGCATCGGAGGTCCTCCGCTCGGCTCGCCGTAGCGAAGCTCTGTTAACTCGTGTCGCACCTGCGTATCTCAGATGGGACGAAATATTCTGTAGACAATGGATTTTGCGCATCTCCTGCGAGATATTGCGCGATCGTCACGCCGAGATATTTGAGAATCATCGTTTACTTAATCCTTGCGGTGGGCTGTCTGCCGTGAGAGGCTTCACACACTCGGAGCCCACAGGGCTTCGATCGCGAACTGGCTGAGAGGGGGCTCTGGCGATGACGTACGAACTGCCGGTCGCCAAGGGGCCCGTTCGCGACGTCGCGAACCAGGGCGGGTACCTGATCGGTTTCGCGGTTCTCTCTCTCGTCGGGTTGGCCCGCGCCGTGTTCCGGCGCCGATTGTCGCTGCACGAGACCATCACCCAGACGTTGTTCATCGGCCGGGTCAGTACAGGGCCCTCGTTGCTGCTGATGATCCCGATCGGCGTGTTCATCGCGGTGTCGGTCGGCGAGCTCGCGGACCGGATCGGCGCGGGTGGGTACTCGGGCGCGGTGGTGGCGTTCATCATCGTCGGTCAGGCCGCCGCGCTCGTGTGCGCGCTGATGATGGCGGGCGTGGCGGGTTCGGCGATCTGTACCGACCTGGGGTCACGCAAGATCCGCGAGGAGATCGACGCCATGGAGGTCATGGGCATCGACGTCGTCGAGCGCCTGGTCGCACCCCGGCTGGTCGCCGCGGTGGTGGTCTCGCTCGCGTTGTGTTCGATGGTGACCTTCGGCGGCGTGATGGCCTGCTACCTCTATCACATTTACGTTCAACACCTTCCGGCCGGAACGTTCATGTCGACCTTCAGCCAGTACGGGCGGATGTCGGACTTCGTGATGGCACTGGTGAAGGCGGCGATCTTCGGCCTCACATCGACCCTGGTCGCAACCTTCAAGGGCTTGCACACCAAGGGCGGACCCCGCGGAGTCGCGGACGCGGTCAACGAGGCGGTGGTGATCGCCTTCGCCCTGGTGTTCATCGTCAACGCCGCGCTGTCCGCGCTCTACACAGTGATCGTCCCGGCCGTGGGGTCCTACTGATGGTGGGCTTCGATGCGATGGTCCGCGCGCGACGTCAGTCGACAGCGCCCGCCAGGGCGGTCTACGGAGCACTGGTCGACGTCGGCAAGCACGTGACCTTCTACTCACGGACGGTCGCGTCGATCCCGTTCGCGCTCACGAGGTATCGCAAGCATGTCCTCGGCCAGATCAGCGAGGTCAGCTTCGGCACCAATTCGCTGCTCTCCGGTGGCGGCACCGTCGGAATCGTGTTCGCGATGTCCCTGGCCGCCGCGATGATGCTCGGTGTCGAGACGCAACGCGGACTCGAGCTGGTCGGGATGACGACGATGTCGGGAATGCTCTCCGCCATCGCGAACACCCGCGAGCTCGCCCCTGTCGTGGTCGCGATCGCGCTGGCGGCCAAGGTGGGCACCGGATTCACCGCGCAGATCGGTGCGATGCGGATCTCGGATGAGATCGACGCGCTTGACGCGATGGCGATCCGCTCGATCCCGTTCCTCGCGGGCACCCGGGTGCTGGCCGCCATGGTCTGCGTCCTGCCCATCTTCATGGTCGGGTTGCTCGCGAGCTATCTCTCGACACGGCTGGTGATCGTGTTCTGGGGTGGCGCCTCCGCGGGTACCTACGACTACTTCTTCCACCTAGCACTGTCCCCACAGGACCTCGTCTACTCCGCGCTCAAGGCGGTGGTCTTCGCCGCGGTGGTCTCGCTTGTGCACTGCGCGTACGGCTACTACGCCTCGGGCGGACCCGCGGGGGTCGGGCAGGCGGCGGGCCGCGCCCTGCGCACCGCGATCCTCGCGATCGGCGTCCTCGATGTGCTGATGACCTTCGCGCTGTGGGGACTGGTCCCCGAGATCCCGGGAATGGGGGTCTGAGGTGGACCAGTTCACGGGGCGGTCGCGGGCGAGCCTCGCGCTGCGCGGGGCGATCGCGGTGCTGGTCGGTGTGCTCGTCGCGGTGACGATGGTGCTGCGCGGATCGGGGAGTCTGCGCAGCGATCCCGTGGTGGTCGTCGCCATCCCGGCGTCGGCAGGCCTGATCACCGGTGAGGCGCCGGTGCGCTACTCCGGTGTCAACATCGGCAGGATCGCCGGAATCGACTCGGGTACAGAATCTTCTGTGGTGCGCCTGCAGATCGATGCCGCCGCGATCGGGCAGGTTCCGTCCTCGGTCCGCGCACGGGTGGTACCCCGGACCTTCTTCGGGGACATCTACATCCAGCTGGTCGACGCCCCGAACGCTCAGGCGGGGTCCGCGCTCGCGGACGGTGACGCGATAGCGGTGGATGCCGGTCCGGACGCGGTGGCGCTCTACGGGGTCTACAAGAAGATGGTCGACGTCCTCGACCAGATGCAGCCGCAGAAGATGCAGACCGCGCTGACCGCGCTGGGCCAGGCGCTCGACGGCCGGGGGGAGGCGGTCGGCCGAATCGTCGACCAGCTCGGTTCGGCATCACGAACGCTGGCCCCCGCCGCAGAGCAGTTCGTCGCGGCCACTCCCGAGTTCCGTTCGGTGATGGCGGCACTCGACTCGGCAACGCCGGACGTGCTCGCCACCCTGGCCGCTGCGACATCGGTGTCGCAGCGAATGGTCGATCACGGCGGGCAGGTGGCGGCGATGTTCGGCAGCGCGGCGGGATTCGCCTCGGTGGCGGCCTCGTTCGTCGGGGAGCAGCGCGATCAGATCATCACCGTGGTCGATTCGACCGGCACCATCCTGGCGACCACCGCGGCCAACCCGGCGGGCCTCGTCGACACCCTGACCGGCGCCGAGACCTTCGGGGCGGCGGGCGCACGCGTGTTCGCCACCGGAAAGTTCAACATCACCGCCGTGCCGACGTTCCAGGGTCCGTTGCCGTACACAGCGTCCGACTGCCCCCACTACGGAGACGAGTACGGCGCCGACTGCGGTGGGGCCGAGGCCTTGTCCGCGCAACCGGGACGCCAGCCCGTGGTCGACGTGGGGCGTGAGGCGCCGGTGCTGAACCTCCTCGAGGCCGGCCTGAGGGAGAAGAGCGCGAGCACCGACCCGGAGGCGATGCCGAACCCGGCGACCGTCGTCATGCTCGGACCGATGGTGCGGGGCAGCGAGGTGACAGTCCGATGAAGATCGGTTGGATGCCAGCGCTGAAGGCCATCGGCTTCTGCGTGACCGGCGCGCTGTGCGCGTCGTTCGTGGCGAACACGCTGACGGTTCCTGTGCGCGGCGCCACCGACCGGTACACGCTCGAATTCACCGACGTGGAGGGGTTGAACCCCGGCAACCCGGTGACCATGGCCGGCGTCCGCGTCGGTCGCGTCGAGACCATCGACTTCGCCGACGCGGGCGGCGGCACCAGCAAGGCCGTGGTCCGGATCGAGGTCGGGTCGGAGCACACGCTGGCCAGGGAGGTCACGGCCGCGGTCCGATACGGCGACATGCTCGGCGCACGCTACATCGCGCTGACACAACCGGAGGGCGCCGCGATCAACACTGTGGCGTTCGGACAGCATTCGGCCGCCCTCGAGCCAGGTGGTTTGATCCCGGTCGCGCAGACCACGCCGCCGGTGGACCTGACCGCGCTGATGAACGGGTTCCGGCCGCTGTTCGACGCGCTCGCTCCCGATCAGGTCAACACCCTCACCCGCGGGTTCGTCGAGACCTTCAGCGGCCAGGGGCAGACGATCGCGACCCTGCTCGCGCAGATCGGCTCCCTGAGTACCGGCCTGGTCGATCGGCAGGACGTGATCGAGCAGTTGGTCGACAACCTGGCCTCGTTGCTCGGCTCGGTCGAGGCGCGGGCCCCTCAGCTCGAGCAGCTGCTGGCGGGGCTCAGCGGGCTCAGCACCTCGGTGGCGGGCAACAGCGATCAACTGGTCGCACTGCTCGGCGACGGGAATCGGGCCGTTGCTCAGATGGCACAGGCGATGGCCCGGTCCAACGGAGCGTTCGGGAGATCGGTGACCGACCTGAAAGCGGTGACCGACAGTTGGGTCGCGAGCACCGATGAGTTCAACGCCTTCGTGGCGAAGATGCCGGAGTTCGGGGCCACGATCAACCGGATGGGCAGCTACGGCGGGTTCGTCAATCTCTACCTCTGCAACTTCACTCTGAAGGCGGGCGACGTGGAAGCGAACATCTTCGGCACCGCGCATTCCCCGGTGTGCTCATGATGTTCCTGGTGAAGCTGATCGACGTGTTCGTCGGCGTCGTGCGGTTCCTGTTCACCGGCGACCGACGGCCGGGCAGTGGCACGCCGATGGTCCTCGGCGCGCTCGGGATCGTCGCGCTGGTGGCGGGCCTCGGCATCGCGATCGGCGCGCCGAAGGCGTGGTACGTGGCGCGGACCAGTCCCTTTGTCGCCGAGCTCGACAACGCCGCCGGATTGTCCGGCGGTGACCCGGTCTACGTGGCCGGGGTACCCGCCGGTCGGGTGGAGGAGATCGAGCTGGCCGGCGATCATGTGCGCG
This sequence comes from Rhodococcus sp. UNC363MFTsu5.1, assembly GCF_000686785.1. Lineage (NCBI taxonomy): Bacteria > Bacillati > Actinomycetota > Actinomycetes > Mycobacteriales > Nocardiaceae > Rhodococcus > Rhodococcus sp. UNC363MFTsu5.1. The sequence goes on along the minus strand of NZ_JMLO01000038.1, from coordinate 24,140 downwards.
TCGATTTCCGGCTGGACAAGCAGCAGCCATTGGGCAATCAGAGCACCGCAACGGTGCGGCTCAAGACCGTGCTCGGCAAGCGATACCTCGAGATCGTGCCCGCCGGGGTTGACGACGGCGGCACCGTCATACCGCGCTCCCGCACCACCGTTCCGTACAGCCTCGACGACGTCAGCAGGGATGCGACGGCGGCGGCCGAGGGTGTCGATGTCGACTCGATACAGGCGATGATGACCACGTTGTCACAGATCGTGCCAGCCGATTCGGACCAACTCGGGAAGACCCTCGCCGGGCTCAGCGGCGCATCGGCCGCGTTCGCCGAGAACGGGCAGCAGATCGACGAACTCCTCACGATGTCCCGGTCGCTCTCAGATCTCGTTGTCCGTCAGAGTGATTCGCTGGCGACGACCATGTCGAACGCGCAGACCGTGGTGCAGATCCTCGCCGTCAGGAAGCAGGCGCTGACCGAACTGGTGGACAACCTCAGTGCGGTGGTGGCAACACTGTCCACGTCGATGGCCGACCATCAGGAGGAGTTCGGCCAGCTGGTCACGAACCTCGTGTCGATCACCGACACACTGAAGACCAACGCGGGCAACATCGAGCTGATGATGGATCGGCTGCCACCCGCACTCCGTTCCGCGACCGACGCGACCGGAAACGGGGCCTGGACCGACGTCAATGCGCCCGCCGCGGTGATCCCGGACAACATGCTGTGCGCCCTCGGAGTGATGCAGGGGTGCAGATGACCACCGCTCGATGGTCGCGAGTCGCGACCGCGCTCGCGCTCGCCGTCGCGCTGGTGGCGGCGGGATGGTTCGTCTTCGCCCGCACCGACGACTCGAAGACCGTGTACGCGAACTTCGCCTACGTCAACGGAATCTACCCCGGCAGCAAGGTCACGGTGCTCGGGGTCCCGGTCGGGTCGGTGATCGCGGTGCAGCCCAAGGGCACTTCGGTGCGCGTGACGATGACGGTGCCCGGCGAGGTGGAGTTGCCCGCGGACGCGAATGCCTACGTGCTCAACCCCTCGGTGATCAGCGACCGGCACGTCGAGCTCGGACCCACCTACGGTGGCGGGCCGAAGCTCGCAGACGGTGCCGAGATCCCGCTGGAACGCAGTCACGCCCCGATCGACTTCGACGGGCTGATGGGCAGCATCAGCACACTGACCGATGCCCTCGGTGGCAGTGCACCGGACCGGCCGGGCGGCAGCGCAGGCGAACTGCTGACCGAGGTCGCGGACAACTGGCGCGGCAACGGCGACCAGTTCAACGCAGCCATCAAGAACCTCAGTGCGGCAACGGGAGTGGTAGGAGCGCGGGCCGAGGACATCGGTGAGCTGGTGCGCAATCTCAACACCCTGATGACCGCGCTCGATGCCCGCCAGGTCAGCCTGGACACACTCGTCGCCGACCTCGGGGAGCTGGGGGACGAGTGGTCGGCGCAGAAGATCGACATCGCAGGACCGCTGCAGGACCTGCGCGTGGTGCTCGATCAGGTCAACAGCTTCATGACCCGACACGGAGACGACGTGGGCACGATTGCCGAGAACACGCGGGTGCTCGGCGACACGCTGGCGACGAACCAGGCGGGACTCGCCGAGTTCATGGACGTGGTGCCGCTGCTGATGCAGAACCTGTCCAACACTGTCGGCCCCGACAATCGGGGCCGGATCCGGCTGAACGTCTCGACAGCGCTGACCCAGTTCGCCGTCGCAAAGCCGCTCTGCGATGCCTACCCGCTGCCGCTGTGCACCGGGGCCGGGTTCACCAATCCGATCTCGTTCCCGGTCAGTGCCTCCGACCCGCTCGGCATCGTCTCGGCGGTCACCGGTGGTGCACTACCGCCGAGGGGGAACTGATGCGCCGCACGTCGATCGGTCTCGCCTGCGCGGCGCTGGCAGGAAGTCTGCTGCTCGCGGGCTGCGGCGTCGGCATCGCGGACCTGCCGCTCGGCCGCACGGCGGACGGTCCCGACTACGCGGTCACACTGCAGCTCGCCACCGCGGATGGATTGCTGCCGGGTGCCGATGTGCTCAATGGCCAGAAGGTGATCGGTCGCGTCGCCGCCCTGGCGACCGACACGGTGGGGGCCAGGGTCTCGTTGAGTCTCGAACGCGCAACCGAGCTGCCGGACAACGTCGAGGCGTCCGTGGAACTGCCTTCGGCGCTGGGGAACCCGTTCATCAGGCTCGCCGAACCCGCGCAGCCCTCGTCGCGGCCGCTGCGGGAGGGCGATGTCATCGCCGAGTCCCGCACGACGATCGGTCCGCAGATCGAGAGCGCGCTCGCCACCCTCGGCACGATCGTCAGCGGAAGCGGGTTGAGTCAGTTGCAGACCGTCGTCGGCGAGTTGAACAAGGCGTTTGCGGGCCGGTCGGGTGAGGTGCGCGGACTGATGGACACGCTGGCCTCTCTGATGGCAGGCGCCACCGCCAATCGGAGTGAGTTCGACGCAGCCATCGACCTCGCGGCGCGGGTCTCACAGCAGTTGGTGGACCAGCAACGCGTCGTCGACGGCTACCTCGATGCGATGCCGGGTGCGGTCGAACTGCTCACGCAGCAAAGAGATTCCATCGCATCGCTGCTCGCCTCGACGACCGCGCTGGCGAGCAGTACCGACGCAGTTCTCTCCGCATCGCCGCAGGGCATCGACGGCATGCTCACCGACGCGGGCACGGTGATCGGGGCGTTGAACAGCGTCAATGACAGGATCGCCACGACGCTGGACAACATGAACACCTTCCTGGGGAACTTCGGGCGCTCCGTGCACGGGGACTATCTGAACTTCGATGGCGCGCTCGACATCCCGGGCGGTATCGACAAGCTGATCACCGGCGGATCGCTGCCAGGCGGTGCCGGGAGCGCGCCCGCGAGAACATTGGCATCGTTGTTGGCAGGCGGTGTCCCGCTGCCTGCGCCGACCCCGGGTGGTGCCCGATGAGACGCCTGGTACTGGTCCAGTTGGTGCTGTTCGCCCTGACCTCGGCGATCGTCATCCCGTTCGGCATCAACTACGTCCTCGGGCCGCAGGCGTTCGGGGATCCGATACGGGTGCATTCCACGATGACGGACGCGCTCGGGCTCACCGCGGGCACCAGCGTCACCTATCGGGGGGTCACGGTCGGGAAGGTGGCAGGTGTCTCGCTCGACCCCGACATCCGTGGTGCCCGTGTGGATTTCGACCTGGATCCGGGGACCCAGATCCCGCAGGACAGCGTCGCCCGGGTCGGGATGGGGACAGCCGCGGGGATCCAGAACGTCGACATCTTCCCGAACACCGAGAGCGGCCCCTACCTCACCGAGGGTGACGAGCTCGCCGCGCCTGCCGAGGAGCAGCCGGTCCAGATGAGTCAGATGATGCTGCAGGCATCCCGGCTGTTCGAGGACATCGATCCGCAGGCGGTCCGCGATATCGGCACGGAGCTGGGCGCGTCGTTCGACGGTCTCGGTCCTGCGATGGCGAGCATGATCGAGCACGGTGATCGGCTGTCGGCTCAACTCGACGAGCAGGTCCCGACGCTCAGGGCCCTTCTCGAGCGGACCACGATTCTGGTCGGAGCGATGGCGGGACAGTCCGATTCATTCGGGCGGGGGATGGCGGCGGCGCGCAATTTCACCGAGCAGCTCGACTCGAGCGGGCCGGTTCTCGTCTACCTCGCCGACACCTCCCCACAGGCACTCGGCAATGCCAGGGCCCTGTTCGATCGCTACCACGACACATTCGGGGCCGTGCTCGCGAACCTGGTGACCGTCGCGCCGGTCATCTCGGACCGCAGCGACGCCCTCGCCGCCGGTCTCGTCGACATCCCGCGGGGTCTGGGCAAGCTGGAGTCCATCGTCACAGGGGATCGGGCGAACTTCGCTCTCGTCGCCACGCAGGGGCCGGTCTGCAGTTACGACACGGTGCGCAGGGCGGTCGGCGACGTGAGTCCGACCGAGACCGACCTCACCTACTACTGCCCGCCGGGAACGAACATCGCGCAGCGTGGCGCCAGGAACGCACCCCGCCCGGGCGGCCTCGGCCTGCAGAACGCGACGACGCCGGGGACGGCCATCGGTCCCCCTGTGGTCGCCGACCCGATCCTCATCCCGACCGGGGTCGAGGCATTGAACTACTGGAAATCGCTTCTGGAGGACCTCGGACATGGCAACTGACAACACGGTCGCGGCGCCGCCGCGTGATCCCGGCGCGATGCAGTCGATCGAGCGCGCGGATGCCGACGCCCGGTCGGCTCCTCGCGCGATCCGTTCGCTGCGTCGACCACCGGTCCTCGTGGTGCTGCTGCTGGTGCTCGCGTTGCTCGCGACGGCAGCGGCGCTGACGGTTCAGGTGCTCCGTGCCCGGCACCTCGACGAACTGCGCGCCGAGGCGGTCGACATCGCGCGGGAGTACTCGGTGGCGATGTCCTCGTTCGACTTCCAGAGCCTCGATGCGAACCGCGACGCAATCATGGAGATGTCGACCCCGGCGTTCGCGGACAAATACAACCAGATGGTCGACGCGCTCGCGCAGATAGTCACCGAGGGCAAGGGGCAGGCGACCGCCAGCGCGGACCATGTGGGGGTCGAGCGCATCGATGACTCATCCGCGCTGGTGCTCGTCTTCGTGGACCAGCAGGCGAAGAACGTGGTCTCGCCCGACGGCAACTCCCAGAAGTACCGGATGGTGGTCTCCCTCGTCCGTGAGGGCGACCGATGGGTCGTCGACAACGTCGACACGAAATAGCTGACGAGAACGATCACCAGGACAGGGGAAAGCGATGCCCGTGCACTACCAGGAGGACTCGGCCGCCGGACCGGCCCTGACCACGGCGCAGACCAGGATCCGGATCACCTCGTCTGCGCGCAGGTGGACGCGGCGACCCGCGCACATCTCCGAGGCACTGGATTTCTGGTCCTTCGCCGGTGGCGCGGCGAACGTGGTGATGCAGCTGGGCTGGCCCGAGGTGGCCTACGGGGTGATCGAGAGCAAGGTGGAGTCCGGCAGCCTGATGCGCCATCCCTGGAAGCGGGCAAGGACGACCTTTCAGTACCTCACCGTCGCGATTCTGGGAACCGACCAGGAACGTCTCGCCTACCGCGAGGCCGTCAATGTCGCGCACCGGCAGGTGCGCTCGGACGAGAACAGCCCGGTCAGGTACAACGCTTTCAATCGGGAGCTCCAGCTGTGGGTGGCGGCCTGCCTGTACATCGGGTTCGAGGACACCCACCAGCTCCTGCACGGCACGATGTCGGAGGAGGAGGCGGAGTCGTTCTATCAGTCGTCGAGCACGCTGGGGACCACCCTGCAGGTCACCGAGGAGATGTGGCCGGCCACCAGGTCCGACTTCGACCGTTACTGGAACAACGCCTGCTCGCGGGTGTCGATGGACGACACGGTCCGCGCCTATCTGATGGACCTGGTGAACCTCAGGATGATCGGGTGGCCGTTTCGGCTCGTCTTCGGGAACCTGTTGACCTTCCTGACCGTCGGTTTCCTGCCGCCGCTGTTCCGTGAGGAGCTCCGCGTCGAGTGGAACGAGGACGATCGCAGGCGGTTCGAGCACCTGTTCGTATTCGTCTCGTTCGTCAACCGGTTTCTGCCTCGCTTCGTCCGGCACGGAGCCAACTACGTGCTGATGCGCGACATCCGCAGGCGTATCGGCGCCGGACGGGCGTTGATCTAGTCCGTTGGGCGGGTTTCGCCGAAATGTGATGAACGCTAAGTTACTCGCTAGTAACAGGCGCGTGCTGGTAGCAAATAGCGCGTAACGCGTGTCGGCTGAATGGGTCTCCCGTCTTCGGTGTGCGATGATTTCGGTTGCTGTATTGCAGGTCATGACGGACTGCGTGCTGTGGCGGGGGTCATTGGGAGGTGGAGGCAGGCTACGCAACCTGCACAGGCCGATCGAGCGACCCTCGACGCGGTCGCTGGACCGTGCGCGCTGTTCACCGATCGCGGGCACCCTCGCTGACGTGGACTTATGCGCGTGGCGCCAGGTTCCTTCGGGAAAACGGCTAACGCGGATCGGCCGAGCGGCGATGAGATGGATGGACTGAACGGAAGACCATTTCGCCGCTTGGGCGGGGCCATGACGGGATACAGCGACGAGTGTTGTCGAGATGGGGGAGCGAACGTTGGACGCCCTGGGTACGGTCGGACCTGCTGAACCTTCGGATGAAGGGGCGCAGGTGAGCGCACACCCGCAGGATGCCGCACCGTTTCCGCTCTCGTCCGCCCAGCGTGGCATGTGGTTCGCTCAGCAGGCCGCAGGAGACGTTCCCCTCAACATCGCCCAGTACGTCGAGGTCGACGGCGTCCTCGACGTGGACGTCCTCACGGAGGCCTGCCGGTTCGCAGGCATGGAGCTCGGCTCCGCATACATGCGACTGATCGCCGATGACGGTCTTCCGCAGCAGATCATCGATCGAACGATCGACGATCGCGTCGACTTCGTCGATTTCTCGGGGCACGAGGACCCGGTCGCGGCGGCGCAGGCCTGGATGCGCAACGACTACGGATCCGCGCGCGACCTGTTCGTCGAGCGCCTCAACGTGTCGACGGTTCTGAAGCTGGCCGACGATCGCAGCTACTGGTACTGCCGCTTCCACCACATCTCCATCGACGGCTTCGGTGCGATGAACACGCTCAACCGTGCCGCGGAGGTGTACACGGCGCTCGTAGAGGGCCGGGAGATCGCGCCTGGCAACGCGGCGGATCTCGTCGCGATCTACGAGGACGAGCTCGCCTACCGGAACTCCGACCGCTTCCAGCGTGACCGGGAGTACTGGATCGAGCGGGTCGCCGACCTGCCCGCGGCGCCCAGTCTCGCGGGCCGTACCGCGCCCGTCGATTCGCATGCCACCGTGGCGGGCGAGCAGGTTCCGCCGTCCACGGCCGAGCTGCTCGGCGCGACGGCGTCCACGAGCGTCGTCGGCGAGACCCCTGCCATCGTCGCCGCCTTCGCCGGCTATCTCGCCGCGATGACCGGCAATGCCGACGTGGTGCTGAGCCTGCCGGTCTCCGCACGGGCATCCGCGCTGCTGCGCCGGTCGGGTGGCATGGTGTCCAATGTCGTCCCGATCCGGCTGCGGATCGACGGTGACACCACCATCGAGGACCTGATGGGGAAGGCGAACCTCGAGCTGACCGGCGCCCTGCGGCGCCAGCGGTACCGGCACGAGGACATGCGCCGCGACGCCGGAACCGTCGACGGCCAGCGCGGTTTCTTCGGACCGTCGATCAACATCATGATGTTCCACCGCGAGATCAAGCTCGGTGATCTCACGGGTCGCCTCACGGTGCTCAGCACCGGTCCCGTGGAGGACCTCGCCGTCAACCTCTACCCGAGCGTCGCGGGCAAGAGCGTGCAGATCGACTTCGAGGGCAACCCCAACCTGTACAGCGCGTCGGATCTCGACGGCTACCACCACCGGTTCCTGAGCTATCTCGAGCGCTTCCTGTCGGCGTCGCGCGATTCCGCGGTGCGCGGCATCGACCTCCTCGAGGTGGGGGAGGCGGAGCGTCTCCGATCGCTCGGCGCGGGTGCGTCGGCCCCCTTCGAGTCGAACATCCTCGATCGCTGGGAAGAGAGCGTTCGGCGTGACGCAGGCGCGGTCGCGGTTGTCGGTTCCGGCAAGACCGTCACCAGGGGTGAACTCGACCGGCGCGCAAATCAGCTTGCGCGCGAGCTGATCGCCAGGGGCGTCCGGGCCGACGACATCGTGGCGCTGATGGTGCCGCGGTCGGTGGACTGGGTCGTCGGGATGCTGGCCGCATGGAAGGCGGGGGCCGCCTACGCCTACGTCGACCCGACGCTGCCGACCGATCGGGTGCAATCGATCCTCGAGGACTGCGCGGTGAGCTGCGTGGTCGCCACGAGCGCGTGGGAGCGGGCGGGATTCGACGGACAGGTCATCCTGCTCGACGATCCGATCTCGCAGGCCGCCGTCGCCGAACTCGACCCCACCGCTCCCGCGAACCGGTGGGCCGAGCCGCACGCGGGCGAGCGCATCGCCTACGTCATCTCGACCTCGGGTTCGACCGGCAGGCCCAAGCCGACGCTTGTCCCGATGTCCGGGTTCGCGAACAACGTGGAGTGGTACCGGGGGCACGTCGCCCTCGAACCGGGCCAGGGTGTTCTCGTCGCAGGCTCGCCGAGCTTCGACCAGACACAGAAGAATGTCTGGGTCGCGCTCTCCGAGGGCTGGTCGCTCCACCTCGCAGGCGAGCCGTTCGACCCGGTGGAAGTGCTCGACATCGTCGAGGATGGCGTCGCTCGTGCGGCGAACATGGCGCCGAGCCTGTTCAACGTTCTGCTCGATCACGACACCAGGGGCGTCCTTCCCAAGCTCGATGCCGTCTTTCTCGGTGGCGAGGCCATGCGTACGGAGCGGCTGGGGCATCTCGCCGCGGCGGGCACCCGGCTGGTCAACCATTACGGTCCCACCGAGGTGACCGACATGACGACCTTCCACGAGTTGGTCGTCGACCACGCGAGCTACCCGGACGGACGGATCCCGATCGGTGGGCCGCTCCCCAACATCGACCTGCATGTCCTCGACGAGCGCCTGCGGCCGGTCCCTGCCGGGGTGACCGGGGAGCTGTATGTCGGCGGCGCGGGTGTCGCGCGGGGGTACGGCAACCGGTTCGATCTCACCGCGTCGACCTTCGTCGCGGACCCGTTCCGCGGTGCCGGGGCGCGCATGTACCGCACCGGCGACGTGGTGTGGTGGAACTCCGATGGCGAGCTCGAGTTCCAGGGCCGCAGCGACTTCCAGGTGAAGATCCGCGGACTCCGGATCGAGCTGGGTGACATCGAGGCCGCGGTTCTCGCACACCCCGACGTGGTTGCGGCCACCGTGCTGGTCCACGAGAGCGACCTCGGGCAGCGGCTGATCGGCTACGCCGTTCCCGTCGCGGGTGCCGACCTCGACGTCGCCGCCGTCATCGGTCACGTCGGCGAGCTGGTGCCCAGCTACATGGTGCCTGCGTCGATCATCGTGCTGGATCGGCTGCCGCTGACCGCGAACGGCAAGGTGGACCGGAAGGCGTTGCCGGAACCGGATTTCCGCACCCCGGTCTCCGCGTTCGTGGCGCCTGCCACCGCGATGGAGAAGACCATCGCCGCCGTGTTCGCCGAGGTGCTCGGCCTCGACGAGGTCAGCGTGGAGGACAGCTTCTTCGCGCTGGGCGGCGACAGCATCATGTCGATCCAGCTGGTCTCTCGCGCCAAGGAGGCCGGCGCGGTCTTCACGACCCGGGATGTGTTCGATAGCAAGACCGTCGCGGGACTCGCCGAGGTCGTCACGCGCCGTCAGCTCAGCGACGACGTCCAGTTCGTGCTCGACGAGTTGCCTGGCGGTGGCGTCGGTGACCTCCCGTTGCTGCCGGTGGTCCGATGGATGGTCGATCGGGGGCGCTTCGACCGGCTGGCCCAGGCCGTCCTGTTGACGCTGCCCGACGCGGCCGACGACGGACATCTGCGCGACGCCCTGCAGTCCGTGCTCGATCACCACGATGCGCTGCGTTCGCGCCTGGCGCGACATGCTGACGGGGAGTGGAACTTCCAGGTCGGCGAGCCCGGTGCGGTGCGCGCCGATGATCTCATGCGTGCGGTCTCCCTCACGGTCGAGCCCGGTACCGATGAGTTCGAGGCGGCCGTCGACGAACTGCTCGACGCGGCCGCCGACCGCCTCGACCCCGCGGCCGGGGTGATGGTGGCCGTGGTCAGGACGACCTCACCGTCCGGCGCCGGTCGGCTGCTGATCGTGATCCACCACCTCGCCGTCGACGGTGTCTCCTGGCGGGTGCTGATCCCCGACGTCGCGTTCGCGTGGTCTAACACCGCCGCCGGACAGCCGGTGGCGCTCGAGCCGGTCGGCACCTCCATGCGCCGGTGGGCGCACAGCCTGCTCGAGGAGGCGGGCAGCGACGCCCGCGCGGCCGAGTTCGACCGCTGGCGAGAGGTTCTCGACGGCCCGGACCCCGTGCTCGGCTCGCGCGCGCTGGACACCGCGGTCGACACGGCGGAGACCGCACAGACGGTCCGGATCGACATCTCGCCCGAGGTCACCTCGGCCGTGATGACCAGCATCCCCCGCGCGTTCCACGGCGGCGTCAACGACGGACTGCTGTCGGCGCTGCTGCTCGCGGTGGCCCGCTGGCGCCGCGACCGCGGTGTCGACGAGTCCTCGGTCCTGTTGTCCCTCGAGGGTCACGGACGCGACGACGACGTCATCGCCGGGGCCGATCTCTCCCGCACCGTCGGCTGGTTCACCAGCATCTTCCCGGTTCGCCTCGACCTCGAGGGCGCGGACCTCGACGACGCGCTCGCGGCGGGTCCGTCCGCGGGAGCGGTGGTCAAGGCCGTCAAGGAGCAGCTGCTCGCGGTTCCCGACGGCGGCCTCGGCTACGGCATGCTGCGTCACCTCGGGGAGGCGACCGGTGCCCGGTTGGCCGCCATGCCCGAGCCGCAGATCATCTTCAACTACCTCGGACGCACGGCGTCGGTCGGCGAGCACCTCATCGGCGCACCGTGGACGCCGGACGATTCCGTCGGCATCGGCGGATTCATGTCGACCACCGACGGCACGACCCCGCTGTCGGCGACCGTCGAGATCAACGCGGGCATCGAGGGCGAGGGGCCGAACGCGCACCTGGCCGCCTCCTTCACGTTCGCGGGTGGGCTGCTCAGCGAGGACGAGACCCGATCGCTCGGGCACTGGTGGGCCTGCGCCCTCGAGGCCATCGCGACCTTCGCGAGCGGAAGCGACGCGGGGGGATTGACGCCGTCCGACCTGAATCTCGTCGAGCTGTCGCAGAAGCAGGTGGACCGGCTCGAGCAGCGGTACCCGAAGCTCACCGACGTGTGGCCGCTGGCGCCGTTGCAGCACGGCATGTACTTCCATTCGCTGCTGTCCTCGGACGTCGACGTCTACACCGCGCAGATCCTGCTCGAACTCGGTGGCCAGGTCGATGCCGATCGTCTCCGGACGGCAGGGCAGGCGCTGATCGATCGGCACGAGAACTTCCGGACCGCCTTCGTCCAGGAAGAGGACGGTGGCGAGGTCCTGCAGGTGCTGCTGCACGACGCGCAGTTGCCGTGGACGCAGACCGATCTGTCGTCGATGGACCCGCAGGCCGCCGCGGTCGAGGTGGAGCGGATGCTGGAGGCGGATCGGACCACCCGATTCGATCTCGGCTCGGCGCCGCTGACCCGCTTCCACCTGATCAAGACCGCGCCCGCGAAGTGGCTGCTCACGGTCACCAACCACCACATCCTGATGGACGGCTGGTCGACCCCGTTGATCATCCGTGATCTGCTGACCCTCTACGCGGCGGCCGGCTCGTCCGACGTGCTGCCGAGGGCCCGCTCGTACCGGGACTTCCTGTCGTGGCTCGCGGCCCAGGACTCCGAGGCCACCAAGGCCAGGTGGCATCGGGTGCTCGCGGGCATCGAGGAGCCGACGCTGCTCGCGGCGCGCAGTGAGTCGGCAGCGGAGGACGCGGTGCCCGAGGAGGTGTCCGCGGCGCTGTCCGCCGATCTCGACCGGCGCCTGTCCGAGCTGGGCCGGACCCTCGAGGTCACCACGAACACCCTGCTGCAGGCGGCCTGGGGTGTCGTGCTCGGCCAGCTCACCGCGCGCGACGACATCGTCTTCGGTGCTACCGTCTCGGGACGTCCGCCGGAGTTGGCCGGCGTGGAATCGATGGTCGGCCTCTTCATCAACACGGTCCCCGTCCGGATCGAGCTCGATTCCGAGGAGTCGGTCGCGGAGCTGCTCTCCCGTGTCCAGCGTGAGCAGTCCGAGACCCTCGGTCACCAGCACATGGGGCTCAGCGAGATCCTGACGGCGCAGGGCAAGGGAAACCTGTTCGACACCCTGGTGGTGCTCGAGTCCTACCCCGTCGACAGGCAGGGGCTCACCGAGCACTCCGACATCGCGGGCATGCGTCTGCTCGATGTCGGGGTCCGGGACGGCTCGCACTATCCGCTCGCGGTCGTCGGACTGCTCGGCGAGACGCTCGAGCTGAACTTCAAGTACATGCCGTCGGTGTTCGACCGCGCGTCCGTCGAGGGCTTCCTCGGCCGCCTCGTGCGGGTTCTCGAGGCGTTCGCGGCGGACCAGAATGCGCGCGTCGGCGGAATCGAGTTGCTCGGGGTCGACGAGCGAGCCCGGCTGGTGCCGGTGCGCGGCACGGATTCGGTGGCGGGATCGACTCTGCCCGAGCTGCTTTCGGCGGCCGCTGCGGCAAACCCGCAGTCGGTGGCGCTGGTCGCGGGTGACCGTGAGCTGACCTATGCGGAGCTCGACGAGCGCTCGAACAGGGTGGCTCGCGCGCTCATCGCGGCCGGTGTCGGCCCGGAGACGTTCGTGGCACTTGCGTTGCCGCGCTCGGTCGAATCCGTGCTCGGTGTGTGGTCGGTGTCCAAGGCCGGCGGCGCGTACCTGCCGATCGACCCCGGATACCCCGAGGACCGGATCGCCCACATGGTGTCCGATTCGGGCGTGCGCATCGGGCTGACCGTCGCGGCGCACCGCGCCGGGCTGCCCGAGTCGGTCACCTGGGTCGTGCTCGACGATCCTCAGTTCCTCGCGCGCTGCGAGGAACTGGCGGCGGGCGCCGTCGCCGACGCGGAACGGTCGGCGCCACTGCGGATCGAGCACAGCGCCTACATGATCTACACCTCGGGCTCCACCGGGTTGCCGAAGGGCGTCGTCGTCACCCATACCGGGCTGGCGAACTTCGCCAGCGAGCAGCGGGAGCGGTATGCGGTGTCCGCATCCTCGCGCACGCTGCACTTCTCCTCGCCGAGCTTCGACGCCTCGGTGCTCGAACTGCTGCTCGCGGTCGGCGCAGGCGCGACGATGGTGATCGCCGGACCGGAGATCTACGGAGGCGAGGAGCTGCGTGCGCTCCTCGCGACCGAGGGCGTCACCCACGCCTTCGTCACCCCAGCCGCGCTGGCGACCGTCGATCCCTCCGGACTCGACACCGTGCGCACGGTCGTCGTCGGCGGCGACGCCTGCAGCCCGGACCTGGTGGCGCGATGGTCCGTCGGCCGGGCGATGTTCAACGCATACGGCCCCTCCGAGGGCACGGTCGCGACCAACATCAGCGACCGGCTCGTCGCGGGCGAGCCCGTCACCATCGGCGGGCCGATCCGTGGCGTGTCGGCTGTGGTCCTCGACGCGCGACTGCGCCCGGTCCCGGTCGGCGTCGCGGGCGAGCTGTACGTCTCGGGGGTCGCGCTGGCCCGTGGCTATCACGGGCGGGCAGGCCTGAGCGCCGAGCGGTTCGTGGCCGACCCGTTCGGCGCCTCCGGTGGCCGGATGTACCGCACCGGCGACGTGGTGCGATGGGTCGAGGCGCCCGGCAGCGATACCGGCCTGGCCATCGAGTACGTGGGCCGCAGCGACTTCCAGGTGAAGGTGCGCGGCTTCCGCATCGAGCTCGGCGAGATCGACGCCGCGCTCGGAGCCCACGAATCGGTCGACTTCGCGGTCACCGTCGGGCGTCCCGGTCCGTCCGGCGACATCCTGCTGGCCTCGTACGTGGTCCCGGTCTCCGAAGATGCGGTCGACGCCGCGTCGTTGAAGGAGTTCCTCGGCCAGAGCCTGCCGGGGCACATGGTGCCCTCGTCGATCGTGTTGCTCGATGCGCTGCCGCTGACGGTGAACGGAAAGCTGGACCGCAAGGCGCTGCCGGATCCCGAATTCGCTTCGGCCGGAAATGACTTCGTCGAAGCCGACACTCCGATCGAGGAGACGGTGGCCGCGATCTTCGCGGAGGTGCTCGGCTTGGATCGGGTGTCGGTCGGGGATTCGTTCTTCGCGCTCGGCGGTAACTCGCTCTCCGCGACGCGCGTGGTGGCCAGGGTGAACTCGGCGCTCGGATCGGCTCTCGGCGTTCGAGACCTGTTCGAGGCCGCCACGGTCTCGGAGCTGGCGGCGCGCGCTGTCAGTGCCGAGGGGCGGGCCGCGCGACCGGCCCTTGTCGCGGCCGACCGGCCCGATCACCTGCCGCTCTCGCTGGCGCAGCAGCGGATGTGGCTGATCAACCGACTCGATCCCACCTCGCCCGCCTACAACATCGCGATCGCGGTCCGGCTGTACGGAAACCTCGACTTCGATGCGCTGGAGGCTGCCGTCTCCGACGTGCTGGCGCGGCACGAGTCGGTGCGGACCGTCTACCCCGAGGACGAGGGCATCCCGCGTCAGGTGGTGCTGCCGGTCTCGTCCGTGCCGATCGACCTGAACCCGGTCACGGTCGAGGAGGACCGACTCACCGAGGGTCTCGTCGCGTTCGCGTCGCAGGGCTTCGACGTCACCTCGGTCCCGCCGCTGCGGACCCGCCTGTTCAGTGTGGGCGAGCAGGAATTCGTGCTCGGCCTTGTGGTGCATCACATCAGCGCCGATGGCGCCTCGATGGGACCTCTGGCACGGGACGTCATGCTGGCCTATGGGCAGCGCGTGACGGGCCAGGAGCCCGGCTGGGAACCGCTCGCCGTGCAGTATGCCGACTACGCGCTGTGGCAGCGCGAGGTGCTCGGTGCGGAGGACGCCCCCGAGTCCCTCGCCTCGCGTCAGCTCGACTATTGGGAGCGCGCGCTGCGCGGCATGCCCGGGCTCATCGAGCTGCCTACGGATCGTCCCCGTCCGGCGCGACAGTCGATGCGCGGCGGCAAGGTCGACTTCGAGATCGGCGCCGACCTGACCGCGCGCCTGCACGAGCTCGCGCGCCGCAGCGATGCGACGCTGTTCATGGTCGTCCACGCTGCCCTGGCGGTCCTGCTGGCCCGCCTGACCGGTGGCGAGGACATTGCGGTCGCCACCCCGGTGGCCGGACGTGGTGAGGCCGCGCTCGACGACCTGGTCGGCATGTTCGTCAATACCCTGGTGCTGCGGACCTCGGTGGATCCCGGTGCCCGGTTCGCGGAGGTCGTGCAGCAGGCGAAGCGAGTGGACCTCGAGGCCTACGCGCATTCAGACGTGCCGTTCGACAGCGTTGTGGAACGTCTCAACCCGGAGCGCTCGCCCGCGTACTCGCCGCTCGCGCAGGTGATGCTCTCGTTCGAGAACCTCGGCCGCCCCACCCTGGAGTTGCCGGATCTCACCGCATCGGAGTTCGACAGCGGCCTGGTGCCCGCCAAGCTGGACCTGCAGCTCACGGTTCTCGAGAACCGTGACGCCGAGGGCACGGTGTCCACGCTGTCTGCCGCGTTCCTCTATGCGACAGATCTGTTCGACGAGCACACGGTGGCACGCTTCCCGGATCGGCTTCTCCGGATCCTCGAGGACGTCACCGAGGACTCGGACGCCATCGTGGGTGACATCGACATCTGGAGCGAACCCGCAGACACGGCGACCGAAGCCGAGGGCGGCGAACCCGGTGTCGACGACCTGCCGGCGTTGGTCGCGCAGGTGGCAGAGTTCGCCGCGGGCGATGTCGCTCTGAACCATGACGGTATCGCCGTCACCTATGGGCAGTTGGACGAGCGGCTCAAGCTGCTCACCGCATCCCTGGCGGATCGTGGCATGGCGGTCGAGGCGATCGTGACCACCGCGTTGACGAGCCTGGTGCCGACCATCCTGCTCGCGGCGGGCGGCAGCGGCGCGGGAGACGGGTTCGCGGACGTGCTCGCCCGACTGGTCGAGGATGCGGCGACCCGGGTGGCCGGCTACACCGACGATCCGCTGGTGCGGGCGGTGACCGGAGGATGAGCAACTGTGCCCGGCCATAGGTCGGCCTAGCGTATCTTCTCAGGGCGGCGTGCCGCTGCCGCGGCGTTCGCGCTGCGGGCGGCCCGCCGCCATTTTTTGTGATCAGCGTTACTGCTTTCGGAGGGCCTGTTGTCTGCTGCGGATCTGACTCGATCGATCGCCGCTCTCGCGTCGGACCGACCGGACACGGTCGTCGTGTCCGTGGACGGTATGTCGGCGACCTATCGGGAGCTCGACGAGCGGATGCAGCTGCTGGCGGGTCCGCTGGCAGACCGGGGAATGGACGCCGACGGAATCGTGTCGGTGGTGCTCACCGGCCTCGTGCCGACGATCGTGGCCGCCGAGGGCGGGATCGGTGCGGTGCTCGACCGGATTCGCAGTGACGCGGCCGAGTTGTCGCCGGGCGGGCCGGATGCGAGCGCGCCGACGCTGGTCTCGCTCTTCGACGAGCAGGTGTCCCGCACGCCCGACTCGGTCGCGATGACGTTCGACGGCGCGTCGCTGACGTACGCGGAGTTCGATGCGCGGGCGAACCGGCTCGCACGTCGCCTCATCGCCGAGGGCGTCGGAGCCGAATCTCTCGTCGCGCTCGCCATGCGCCGGTCCTTCGACCTGCTCATCGGCATGTACGCGGTCATCAAGGCGGGTGGCGGATACGTGCCCGTCGATCCGGACCAGCCCGCCGACCGGATCAACCACATCCTCGACGTCGCCGCCCCGGTCTGCGTCCTCACCACGTCACGCGACGGGTTCACGGCGGAGGGTCTCGTTCTCGACATTGACACCCTCGACCTCTCGGGTCTCCCGGGGACCCCCGTCACCGACGAGGACCGTGGCCGGCGGATCGACCCCTCGGGCATCGCGTACGTGATCTTCACGTCGGGGTCCACCGGGAAGCCCAAGGGCGTCGGGATCGCCCATTCCGCGATCGTGAATCGACTGCTGTGGATGCAGGCCGAGTACCGGCTCGGTCAGGACGACGTGGTGCTGCAGAAGACGCCCGCCACGTTCGATGTGTCGGTGTGGGAGTTGTTCTGGCCGTTGCAGACCGGTGCGCGCATGGTGATCGCGATGCCCGACGGCCACCGAGACCCCCTCTACCTGTCGCGGGTCATCCTCGCCGAGTCCGTCACGACCGCGCACTTCGTGCCGTCGATGTTGGCGGTGTTCGCCGCCGAGCCCACGGTGCACACGTGTGTGTCGCTGCGCCAGATCTTCGCCTCAGGGGAGGCGCTCCCTCCCCAGACCGCCGAGGCGCTGAGGGAGGTTCTGCCGCTGGTGCGGCTGCACAACCTCTACGGCCCAACCGAGGCCGCCGTGGATGTGACCTATCACGAGGTGACGGAGGCCGACACCGTCACGGTTCCCATCGGTGCCGCGGTGTGGAACACCGGGCTCCATGTCCTCGATCAACGCCTGCACCAGGTCCCGAACGGGGTGGCGGGAGAGCTGTATCTCGCGGGCGTTCAGCTCGCGCGCGGGTACGTCGGACGGGCGGAACTGACCGCCGAGCGGTTCGTCGCGAACCCGTTCGAGCCGTCCGGCGAACGGATGTATCGCACCGGTGACCTGGTGCGCCGGGCCAACAATGGCGAGCTGGAGTACATCGGCCGCAACGACTTCCAGGTCAAACTCCGCGGTCTGAGGATCGAGCTCGGCGAGATCGAGACCGCGCTGCTGGCGCATTCCGCGGTGTCCCAGGCGGTGGCGCTCGTCTGGGACGGCGCAGACGCCGAGCAACACCTCATCGCGTACCTGGTGGGGACCGCCGGTGTCGCACCCGATGTCGAGGAGGTCCGCGAGTCGCTTCGACTGTCGTTGCCGGAATACATGATTCCGGAAGCGATGGTGGTTCTCGACGAGCTGCCGGTCACCGCGCACGGCAAGCTCGATCGACGGGCACTGCCGGATCCGTCGCTGGACACCCATCGCGCCGAGTACCGGGAGCCGTCCACCCCGGCGGAGGTCGCGGTCGCGGCGGTGTTCGCGGAGATTCTCGGGGCCGAGCGGGTTGGCGCCGACGACTCGTTCTTCGACCTCGGTGGCAACTCCCTGTCCGCCGCGCGGGTGGTCGCGCGGGTGAACGCGGCGCTCGGCTCGGACGTGAGCCTGCGCGAGGTGTTCGACGCGCCGAGCGTGGCCGGCCTCGCCGAGCTGGCGGCCGGGAGTGCAGGCACCGGGCGGGCCCGACCCGAGCTGGTCGCTGCCGTGCGACCGGAGCGGCTCCCGCTGTCGCTGGCCCAGTCTCGGATGTGGTTCATCAACCAGTTCGACACCGCCTCGCCCGCATACAACCTGCCGCTCGGTATCCGGTTGACCGGTGCGCTGGACGCCCAGGCCCTTGCGGCGGCGGTGACGAGTGTGCTCGAGCGGCACGAGTCGCTTCGCACGGTGTTCCCGGACGACGGGCACGGCCCGCGCCAGGTGGTGCTGCCTGCGGACGGCCTCGACCTCGACCTGGTGCCCATCTCGGTACGGGACGAGGCCGAGCTCGTGTCCCGCCTCGGTGGACTCGCGTCGCAGGGCTTCGACGTCACCGTCGAGATCCCGGTTCGTCCCACGCTTTTCGAGATCAGCGCGACCGAGCACGTGCTGCTGTTCCTGGTTCACCACATCGCGGCGGATGGCGCGTCGATGGCGCCACTGGCGCGCGATGTCGTGGCCGCCTACGCCGCCTTCGCTCAGGGTGTCGGTCCCGATCGTGCGCCGCTCGAGGTGCAGTACGCGGACTTCGCGATCTGGCAGCGCGAGCTGCTCGGCGAGGAGGACGATCCCGACTCGCTGCTGGCCCGTCAGGTCGGCTACTGGGTGAACGAGCTCGACGGCATCCCGGACCTGCTGACCCTGCCGACGGATCGGCCGCGGCCGGCGGTGCAGTCGATGCGCGGCGACCGGTTCGGGTTCGAGATCGACGCCGACCTGCACGAGCGGTTGCGCGCGCTGGCGCAGCAGCACGAGGCCACCCTGTTCACCGCGACGCATGTGGCATTCGCCGTCCTGCTGTCCAAGCTGTCCGGCACCGACGACATCGTGGTCGGCACGCCGGTGGCCGGTCGCGGTGAGGCCGCGCTCGACGACCTGGTCGGCATGTTCGTCAACACACTCGCGCTGCGGACCGTCGTGAACCCGGCAGGATCGTTCGCCGAGTTGCTCACCGCCACACGAGAATCGGACCTCGGTGCCCTCGTGCACGCGGACGTGCCGTTCGAGCGACTGGTGGAGATCCTGGCGCCGGAGCGCTCGACCGCGCATTCGCCGATCTTCCAGGTCGTGATGTCGCTCGAGAACAACGAGCCCGCGGTGGTGGAGCTGCCCGGATTGACGGTGAGCCCGGTCGACAGCGGCGTCGCGTTCGCCAAGTTCGATCTCCAGCTCGTGCTCGGAGAGAAGCCAGACGGCCCGGGGATGACCGGCGAGTTCGTCTTCGCCACCGACCTGTTCGACGCCGAGACCGTCCGGACCATGTCCGAGCGCTTCGTCCGGCTGCTGGGTGCGCTCACCGCGGACCCGACCGCGCCGGTCGGCGACATGGAGATCGTCGGCGCCACGGAGCGGGCCGCGCTCGCCCCGGTCGCAGGCCCGACTGGCGAGGAGCCGGTCGCGCTGCCGGACCTGCTGGCCGCTGCGGCCGCCGACCGCGACGCGATCGCCCTGATGTTCGGCGACGTCGCGCTGACCTACGGCGAACTCGACGATCGCTCCAACGCATTGGCCCGAGTGCTGATCGGTCGAGGTGTGGGGCCGGAGTCGTTTGTCGCGCTAGCTCTCTCGCGATCGATCGAGTCCCAGGTCGCGTTGTGGGCGGTGGCCAAGTCCGGTGCCGCCTTCGTGCCGATGGATCCCGCGTACCCGATCGACCGGCTCGAACACATGGTGAAGGACTCGGGCGCGGTCCTGGGTCTGACCGTCGCCGACAACGTGGCCGGGCTGCCTGCCACCACCTGGCTGGTCCTCGACGACCCGGGCTTCGCCGCAGAGTGGGAGCGGCAGTCCACCGTGGCGGTCACCGACGCGGACCGCGTCGCCCCGGCAGGCGTGGACCAGGCCGCGTACGTCATCTACACCTCGGGCTCGACCGGGCTTCCCAAGGGCGTCGTGGTGCCGCACGCCGGCCTGGCGAGCTTCGCCGCCGAACAGCGGCGACGCTACCGCGTCACCTCGGCGGCCCGGGTACTGCACTCGTCGTCGCCCAGCTTCGACGCCTCGATCCTCGAACTGCTGATGGCGGTCGGCGCGGGCGCCACGCTGGTGATCGTTCCGCCCACCGTGTACGGCGGCAGCGAGCTCGCCGAGATCATCGCCGCCGCGCGGGTCAGCCACGCGTTCATCACGCCGTCAGCGGCCGCGGCGTTGCCGGCCGACGGTCTCGACTCCCTGCGGGTGCTGGTGATGGGCGGCGAGGCGCTGACGGCGGACCTGGTGGATCGCTGGGCGCCGAAGGTCGCCCTGCACAACGCGTACGGACCCACCGAGGCCACCGTCATGGTCGCCTCGGGCGATGCGATCGCGGCAGGCGAGGCGATCACCATCGGCGGCCCGACGCGCGGGGTGTCCGCGATGGTGCTCGATGCGCGGCTGCGCCCCGTGCCGGTCGGCGTGGCGGGCGAGCTGTACGTCGCGGGTCCGCTGGCCCGCGGCTACCACGATCGTGCGGGTCTGACCGCGGACCGGTTCGTGGCGGGCGTGCACGGCGAGCCGGGCGCCCGGATGTACCGCACCGGCGACGTGGTTCGGTGGGTGGACCGCTCCGCAGACGGTGACCTCTCGCACCTGGTGATCGAGTACGTGGGCCGCAGTGACTTCCAGGTGAAGGTGCGCGGGTTCCGGATCGAGCTCGGCGAGATCGATGCGGCGCTCGCACGCCACGAGTCGGTGGATTTCGCGATGACCATGGGGCGCACCGGGCCGTCAGGGGCGACGGTTCTGGTGGCCTATGTGGTGCCCGCCGCCGGCACGACGGTCGACGTCGCCGCCCTGACCCGATTCGTCGGCGAGTCGCTGCCCGCACACATGGTGCCGTCCGCGATCGTCGTGCTCGATGCGGTGCCGCTCACGGTGAACGGCAAGCTCGACCGCAAGGCGCTGCCGGAACCTGACTTCGGTTCGTCGGCGGAATCGTATGTGGCGCCGGCGAACCCGATGGAGGAGCTGCTCGCCGGCCTGTTCGCCGAGGTGCTCGGCGTTGCCAGGGTGTCCGTGGTCGACTCGTTCTTCGCGCTGGGCGGCGACAGCATCGTCTCGATCCAGCTGGTGGCACGCGCGAAGGCCGCTGGCGTCGTGATCAAGGCACGGGACGTGTTCGAGCGCAAGACCGTCGCCGGCCTCGCCGAGGTGGCCGCGATGGCCGCCGACGGCGCCGGACCTGTGGTGCTCGAGGAGCTGCCGGGCGGTGGCGTCGGCGAGATGCCGCTGCTGCCGGTGGCCCGATGGGCGCACGAGCGCGGCGCGGCCGCCCGGTTCTCGCAGGCCGTGCTGCTCACGGCGCCCAAGGGGATCGATCACGCCACCCTCGCGGGCACGTTCCAGGCGGTTCTCGACCAGCACGACATGCTGCGCGCCGAGCTGGTGCCGGGCGCCGACCTGCTGCGCACCGGCGCGGCAGGCACCGTGGTGGCCGATCCGCTGATCACCCGGGTCGAGTTCGACGGCGAGAGCCTTCCCGGCACAGTCGGATTCGAGCGGCTTGCGGCGGCGTCCCTCGACGCGGCAGCGGACCGTCTCGATCCCGTCGCCGGGGTGATGGTCCAGGTCGTCTGGTTCGACCCGGCGCCAGGAGCCGGGGAGGTCAACGGGCGCATCCTCGTGGTGCTGCATCACCTCGTGGTGGACGGTGTGTCCTGGCGCCTGCTGGTGCCCGCGCTCGCCGCCGCCTGGGGACAGCTGGGGGCGGGTCTCGAACCGACGGCGGAGCCGGCCGCGACCTCGGCCCGCCGCTGGGCCCACGCGCTGGCCGAGGAGGCGCTGACCGACCGGCGGATGGCCGAGCTCGGGCACTGGCGCGCGGTGACCGCGGAATCCGAGGCGCCGCTGGGTTCCCGGCCGCTGGATCCGGCCGTGGACACCATGGACACGGTCGAGTCGATCACGGCGGAATTGCCCGCCGACACCACCGAGGCGCTGCTGACCGCCGTGCCCGCCAAGTTCCGTGGCGGCGCACAGGACGGGCTGCTGGCCGCGCTCGCGCTCGCCGTTGCGCGGTGGCGCCGCGCTCGCGGCCAGGAGGGCACCAGCGCTGGGATCACCCTCGAGGGCCACGGGCGTGAGGAGCAGGTGATCCCGGGCGCGGACCTCTCGCGCACGGTCGGCTGGTTCACCAGCGTGTACCCGGTACGTCTCGACCTGGCCGGAATCGACCTCGACGATGCCTTCGCGGCCGGACCGGGCGCAGGCGCCGCGGTCAAGGCCGTCAAGGAGCAGCTGCTCTCGGTGCCGGACAACGGCATCGGCTACGGCCTGCTGCGGTACCTCAACCCGACGACCGCCGCGGAGCTGGGTTCCGCCGCCGAGCCGCAGATCACCTTCAACTACCTCGGCCGATTCGGAACCGACGAGATGTCGGACGAGATCCGTTCGCTCGGCTGGATTCCCGTCACCGACGGCGGATCCCTCGGCGGTGCAACCGATCCCGCGATGGCGGCCGCGTCCGCGCTCGATGTCAACGCATCGGTGCTCGCCGGCGGCGGGCTGTCGATGACGCTGAGCTATCCGCGAGGCGTGCTGACCAGGGGAGAGGTCTCGGAACTGGCGGAACTGTGGCGGGAGGCGCTGACCGCGATCGCGCGGCACGCCCGCTCCGAGGAATCGGGCGGGCTCACCCCGTCCGACGTCCCGCTGGTCGAGCTCACCCAGGCCCAGATCGACGGGTTCGAGCGGCGCTACCCGGGCCTCGAGGACATCTGGTCGTTGTCCCCGCTCCAGCACGGGCTGCTCTTCCACGCGTTGCTCGCCGAGGGCGTGCCCGGCGTCTTGGACGTCTACACCGCGCAGTTCTCGCTGAACTTCGCCGGGACCTTCGACGCGGATCGGCTCGGCCGGGCGGCGGATCGGCTGCTGGTCCGGTACCCGAACCTGCGGGCCGGCTTCGTCGTCGACGAGGCGTCGGGCTCGCTGCAGGTGGTGACCGCGCCGAGCCGCGTCCCCGTGACGGTGCACGAGGTGGGTGCGCTGGACGAGTCCGCCCGAGACGCCGAACGGCGCCGCATCCTCGGCGCGGATCAGGCCGCGGGCTTCGACATGGCGGCGCCGCCGCTGCTGCGCCTGACCGTGCTGCGGGCAGGTGACGAGAGCTGGCAGCTGCTGGTGACCAACCACCACGTGATCCTCGACGGCTGGTCGACGCCGCTGGTGATCCGCGAGCTGCTCACCCTGTACGCCCTCGGTGGCGACGACGCCGTGTTGCCGCGGCCGCGGTCCTACCGCGATTACCTCGACTGGCTGTCCCGGCAGGACCGGGATGAGTCGTTGCGGATCTGGGGCGAGGCACTGGCCGGTATCGACGGGCCCACCCTGCTGGCCCCCGAGGTGGCGGGGGCCGCACACGCCGCCGCGCCCGGCAAGATCGAGCTCGCCCTCTCCGCCGAGCAGACCGCGCGGGCGCAGGCGCTCGCCGGCGAGCTGGGCGTCACGCTCAACACCCTCGTGCAGAGTGCCTGGGCCCTCGTGCTGGGAATGCTCAGCGGCCGCGGCACTGTCGTGTTCGGCGCCACCGTCTCCGGCCGACCGGCCGCGCTGGCCGGGGTCGAGGAGATGGCCGGTCTGTTCATCAACACCATCCCGGTGGCGGTGCGGCTCGACCCGGCCGAGAGCGTGCGCGGGCTGCTCACCCGCGTGCAGGCCGAGCAGGCGGACCTGCTCGACCACCACTACATGGGGCTCACCGACATCCACAAGGTGGCCGGTGATGCGGCGCAGTTCGACACCGCGGTGATCTTCGAGTCCTACCCGCTCGACACCTCCGGGGTCGGCGGCGACATCGACATCGCCGGGTCGCGGCTGCTGGGCGTTGACTCCACCGCCGCCAGCCATTTCCCGCTCTCGGTGATCGCGGCAACCAGTGCGGACCGCCTGCACGTCGCGGTCGAGTTCCAGCACGAGGCCTTCGACGAGGCAACGGCGACAGCACACCTGAACCGCCTGCTGGATCTGCTCGACCGAATGGTGACGGCACCCGATGCCGCACTTGCGCAGGTGCCGCTGGTCTCGGAGGCGGAGCGGGCGCTGCTCGACTCGTACAACCGCACCGAACTCACCCGCACCTCCGAGACGTTGCTCGAGCGCATCGACGCGCGCGTCGCGCAGGATCCGGGCGCCCCGGCGGTGGTCGAGGCGGGCGTGACGGTCAACCGCGGTGAACTGGATCGGCGCGCGAACCTGCTTGCGCACGAGTTGATCGCGCTCGGCGTCGGGATCGACGACGTGGTGGCACTG
>NZ_JMLO01000037.1:0-50832 GCF_000686785.1 Rhodococcus sp. UNC363MFTsu5.1 | reverse complement strand
CCAGAGGCCGAGGGTTTTGAGTTGATGGTGGTACCGGCAGAGGCATTGCAGATTGCCGGGGATGGTCCAGCCACCGGCGATGGGGTCGTGGGCGCGGTATTCGATGATGTGGTCGAGTTGGCATCCGGCGGCGGGTCGGGTGCAGCCGGGGAATCGGCAGTGCCCGTCGCGGGCGTGGACGAGCGCGGTGGTCGTGGCGTCGGGGCGGTAGGTGAGGGCGCCGCCCGGTGGGGTGGTGTGGCCGCCGTGTCCGTCGGGGTGTTCGGGTCTGGCCAGGGTCGGGTGGCTGGGGGCACCCCCTGCACGAAGTGCTTGGGGGACGATGGCGGCGAGGATCGCGTCGGTGATGGTGCCGATGCTGGTCGGGGGCGGTGGTGGCGACGTGCGTGGTCGCGGTGGAGCCGGCGTCGCGTATTCGGGGACGTACCCGGCTTTTCGGCGGCTGCCACGGGCGAGGAACGAGCGCAGGCAGAACCGCGGTGGTAGCGGTGGCGATGGGGGTGGTGTCTCGGGGTTGGCAGTGTTGTCGGTATCTGATTTCGACTCAACGTCATCGGGTGGGCCGGTGGCCGTGCAGGACTCGGCTGCGCCGGGGTTGGCGTCCTCGCCGTGAGTGACCAGCCCGAGTTCCTCGGCCAGGTTCAGTGCCTCGGTGAGCAGGGCCTGCCACGTCCCGTCCGCGGCCAGTGTGCGTGCCAGCTCGGGGTCGATCAGTCCGTGGCCGTGCAGGTACGCGGGCTCCGACAACAGTCCGAGCAGCGTCGCGACATCAATGGTGACCTGCGTCAGCGGCGCCCGCCTGCCGGGCAACGTGGTCCGTCCGGCCTGGGCGCAGTCCTCGCGCCCGCAGCTGCACTGCAGGTGGGGCTCGCCGTGCATGATCGCCAGCACCGCATCCACAAGCCGACACTGCCTGCCACGCTTGTCGAACGGACACACAGTGGCCGCGAACTCGGCGACCAGCTGCGGCGACCAGCTGCATCACCTGCTCGGCCTCCTCCGGGGACACGGTGACCTCGATGGTGGAGGTGTTCCCGCGTGAGCGTTTGACGATCCGGCGCCCCAACTCCTGCGCGGTGTTTCGTTGCGCGGCCGCCTCCTCCGTCGAGAACTCCGAGACCAGCCGACCGATTTCCCCGGCCAACGGTCCCGGTGTCAGCTGTCGTGCGGCCGCCACGATCCCGGGCTCCAACGCGGCCACGGTCTCCGGCTTCAGGCCCGTCGTCTCGCGGGCGATGGCCCGCACCCGGGGCAGGTCCAGCTCACCCGATTCGAAAGCGGCGCGGGCAAGTGGCAGGCGCAGCCGCAGGTCCATGCCCAACGAGGCGTACGACTCGGCGACGGTCTTCGAGCAGCCCATCCGCACCGACAGCTCCGCGATCGCATTGTTGCCGCAGTCGACGATGTCGCCCGACCCCAACCGCACATCGCGTTCGATCCACGACTCCCAGAACCGGCCCGCCGCCAACACCTTCCGCGCCGCGAACCGATTCTCCGCCCGACAGGACACAGTCACCTCGTCGAGAGCGGCGAAATCGGCCAGCAGCGAGGCGACCTCCACCTCGGCACCCGATCTCACCCCGCCGCCACTCTCGAACATACATTCGATTCTACGTCGAGGGTCCGACACAGAGGCTGGACTTCGGTTCAGCGGAAGGTGGCGGCGGCGGCCTGGACCCGCTCGAAGTGGGCGCGACGACGTTCGTCGGTTGTGTAGGGCAGGTTGTCGTTGCCCTTGGTCATGCCTGCGGCGCCGTCGATCATCTCCCGGACGATGTCAGCATGACCGGCGTGTCTGGCCGTTTCGATGTTCATGTGCACCAGGATCTGGTGCAAGGTGACATGCGGCTCGGGCCATCCGGGGGCGAAGCCTGGTGCGTCGAGGTCGAGCGCTTCGAATGTCTGTCCGGCGTGCTCCCACGATCGTCTGTAGAGACCGTTTGTGATGAGGTCCGTCGATTCATCGGGCGCAGCCCACATGTCAGCATTCACCGACGTGCCCGGCAGGGCCCACGGCAGCTCGATTGGGGCAGGGCGGCCGAAGGCATATCCGAAGTAGCCGAATTCGCACGCCGCCAGGTGTTTGACGAGTCCGAGAAGGTTCGTGCCGGTCGGTGTCAGGGGACGTCGAATGTCGTACTCAGTGAGGCCATCCAATTTCCACAGGACAGAGTCGCGCAGCACCTGAAGTCGATTGATCAGGTCGGACTTATATGCCTCTTGCGGGGTCACGACGGCAGCCTATCGCCGGACTCGGTTGCCGAAAGCAAACCGCCGGCCGAGTGATCTCGGCCGGCGGTTGCGTGGAGAGGGTCAGCGCGCGGCGTTGCCCAGGTCGATCGGCATGTTGATGCCGGTGATGTGATGCGCCTCGTCGGAGGACAGGAACGCCACAACGTTGGCCACGTCCTCGGCCGTGCTGAACCCGTCCGGGATCGAGGCCATGAAGGCGGGCGCGAGGGTGTCGGCGAAGCGCTCCATCAGCGGCAAGACATCGCTCATCACCATGCCGGTTGCGACGCCGTACGGGTGCACGCTGTTGACCCGGATCCGGTGCATGCCCAGCTCGTTGGCCATGGTCCGGGTCAGCCCCGCCATGCCGGCCTTGCTGGCGACATAGTGGCCGAAGAACGGTGCGCCCTTGAGGCTCGACACCGAGCTGGTGAGGACGATGGAGCCGCCCTCGCCCTGCTCGATCAGCTTCGGGATCGCGGCCTTACACGTGTAGAACGCGCCGGTGAGGTTGACGTCGATGGTCTCCTGCCACTGCTCGGGGGTGATCTCCCAGGACAAGGCCGCCGAACAGATGCCGGCGTTCGCGACCACGGCGTCGAGTCGGCCGAACGCCTCGATGCCCGCATCGAGCGCCGCGGTGACCGCGGCGAAGTCGCGCACGTCTGCCTTGGTGGCGACGATCTTGCGGCCCTGTTCTTCGACGAGACGGACGGTCTCCGCCAGGTCCTCCTCGGTGGCGCCCTCGTACGGGGTGGAGTCGAACTTCTTGCACGCATCGAGGGCGATGATGTCTGCACCCTCCGAGGCGAACTTCACAGCCTCCGCCCGGCCCTGCCCGCGCGCCGCGCCGGTGATGAATGCGACCTTGCCCTCGAACCGATTCCCCATTGCTTGTTAGCCTCCCGCTGCGGTGTGAACGTGTTACAGATCACGGTAGGCGAAATTCCGTCATCGTGTGTCGGATCGTCTCGGTCAGTGGACGGAGAGCTGGTCAGGCGCGGGCGAGCAGTGCGACCGGTAGTCGGCCGAACAGTTCCTCGGCCGCAATCCTGCCGGTGAACACGTGACCGTTCAGTCGGTCGGTCCAGGTGCCGGGAGGCAGCGCAACCGATGTTCCGCGCCACCCGTGCTCGGACAGCGTGAAGCTGTGCCGGGTGGCCACCGCGATCACGTCCTCGCCGCGCAGGAACCCGACCAGATGGGAGGCGGCCGCACCCTCGGCGGTGACGGGCGAGTAGGTGCCGCCGACGAAGCTCGACGGGCGTTCGCGGCGCAGCCGCAGTGCCGTCCGTGTCACCAGCAGCTTCGCGACCGCGTCGACGGCCGACACCGGCCGCGGGTCGGCCGCCAGCCGACGCCGCACGCCGAAGTCCACCGGACGCCGGTTGTCCGGGTCCACCAGCGAGTCCTCCCACAACTCGGTGCCCTGATACACGTCCGGGATGCCCGGCCCGGCCAACTGCAGCAGCTTCTGCCCGAGCGAGTCGATCCGGCCGTGCGGCGCGAGGATCCGGACGAGATCCGACATCGATGCCGCGACCGGACCATCGATCACCTCGTCGATCCATGCGTGCACCCGTGACTCGAAGGTCGCGTCCACGCGTTCCCAGGACGTCCGGACACCGGACTCCCTGGCGGCCTTCGTCGCGTACGCGTGCAGTCGTGTACGCACCGTTGCGTCCGGGACGCCGACGACCGGCCACACCCCGAACATCGTCTGCCACAGGAACAGTCCGGGAGCGGGGTCCGGGCTCGGGGCGAGCTCCTCCCAGGCGCGTACCGATCGGGACCACAGCCCCGCCGCCTGCGACAGCACGCCGATCCGGGCCCGCACGTCCTCGCCGCGCTTGGTGTCGTGGGTGGACAGCGTCGTCATCGCGGCCGGCCAGTCCCGCGCCCGCCGGGCCTGCGCGAGGTGGAACTGCGCCACCGAGATGCCGAACCGGCCCGGGTCGCCGCCCACCTCCTGCAGACAGATCAACCGTGCGGTCCGGTAGAACAGGCGGTCCTCGACGGCCTTGGCCATCGCGGCGCCGCACACCTGCTGCAGCCGCGCCGCCGCCTCGCCCTCCGCGAGTACCGCCGCGGACAGCGCCGACAGCGCCCCGGCGAGCTCCCGATGCTCCTCGGACACGACGTCGATCGCCTCGCCGAGCGCACCGGACGTCGGGCCGTAGTCGGTGCGGTAGTAGGGGATGAGCGCGAGGACCTCCACCACGGCCGAGGTCACGGCATCCGGGTCGATGTCCGAAGGGGCGTCGCGCCGGACCGCGCCGACCAACCGTCGGACCTCCGGGGCCAGGCCGCCGCGCAGCACCTCGCGCTTGAGTGCGCGCTCGGCCCGCCGCAGCGATTCGGCGTCGCCGCGGTCGCCGGTGCGCTGCAGGTGCAGGTCCGTCAGCTCCCGTTCGCCCGCGCGGTCGAGGAACACCGCTGTCAGCTCGCCGAGCGCGTCGTAGCCGGTGGTGCCGTCCACCGGGAGCGCGGGGTCGAGCGGTTCACCTGAGGCCAAGATCTTCTCGATCACCAGCCACCGGTCCGGTCCGAGCAGCTCGCGCAGTCGTCGCAGGTAGCCCGCCGGGTCCGTGAGCCCGTCCGGGTGATCGATCCGCACCCCGTCGACGAGGCCGTCCGACACCCAGGTCCGGACCTCGCGGTGGCTCGCCTCGAATACCGCGGGGTCCTCCTGGCGGAGAGCGGCGAGCTCGTTGACGGTGAAGAAGCGCCGATAGCCCACGCGGCCGCTACGCCAGTCGACCAGCTCGTACGCCTGCCGCGAGTGCACTACCGCCGCATCGCCGCCGTCGGTGCCGGGGGCGATCGGGTAGCGGTGGTCGTAGTAGGCGAGCATCGGCTCCTGGCCGGTCCGGTCGATCCTGAGCGCTTCGTCGTCGCCGAGCGCAGGTACCGCGAATCGTCCCTTGGCCCAATCGATGTCGAAGTACGACGCGTACGCCGACCCGGGGCCGTGCTTCAGCACGTCCCACCACCAGCGGTTCTGGCTAGCGTCGGCGACCCCGACGTGGTTGGGCACCAGGTCCACTATCAGCCCCATGCCGCGTCCGCGCAGTTCGGAGGCCAACGCCACCAAGGACTCCCGGCCGCCGAGCGCAGGTGACACTGAGGTCGGATCGGTGACGTCGTAGCCGTGGGTCGATCCCGTCGCCGCGGTCAGCACGGGGGACAGGTACAGGTGGGAGGCGCCGAGATCGTCGAGGTAGTCCGCCAACTCCCTGGCATCGGCGAGGGTGAACGCGTCCCCGCGCAGCTGCAGCCGGTACGTCGCGGTGACCGCGGGCACGGTCATGGAACCGAGCGCAGCACGACGACCGAGCGCGGCGCCACCTTCATCGTCCCGCCGCCGCCGACCACCGCGTCCACGAGGCCGGTGCCGGTGGCCGTGTCGAGCGCGACCGCCCAGTGTGCGCCGTCGCCGTCGTCGGGGACGGTGAACTCGAGCGCCTCGTCATGGGCGTTGAAGCACAACAGGAACGAGTCGTCCACCACGCGCCTGCCGCGCTGATCGGGTTCCTGGATGCCCTCGCCGTCGAGGTACACCGCCAGCGACCGGCCGAACCCGCTACCCCAATCCTCCGCGGTCATCTCCTCGCCCGCCGGTGTCAGCCAGGCGATGTCGCGGATCTGCTCCCCGGACCGGATCGGGCCGCCCTCGAGAAACCGCCTGCGGCGGAACACCGGATGTGCGGCCCTCAGCGCGATCACGTTGCGGGTGAACTCGACCAGGTCCGCGTTCGTCTCGGCCAGCGACCAGTCCATCCAGGCGAGCGGTGAATCCTGGCAGTACACATTGTTGTTGCCGTGCTGGGTCCGGCCCATCTCGTCGCCGTGCGCGAGCATCGGGGTGCCCTGGCTGAGCATCAGGGTGGCCAGCAGGTTCCTCTGCTGACGGGCCCGCAGCGCGAGGACCTCGGGGTCGTCGGTCGGGCCCTCCACCCCGCAGTTCCATGATCGGTTGTGGCTCTCGCCGTCCTTGTTGTCCTCGCCGTTCGCCTGGTTGTGCTTCTCGTTGTAGGACACCAGGTCCGCGAGGGTGAAGCCGTCGTGTGCGGTGACGAAGTTGATGCTGGCGCTCGGCCTGCGCCCGGTGGCCTCGTACAGGTCGGACGACCCGGTCAGGCGGGAGGCGAACTCGCCCAGCGTCGACGGTTCGCCCCGCCAGTAGTCGCGGACGGTGTCGCGGTACTTGCCGTTCCATTCGGTCCACAGGCCCGGGAAATTGCCCACCTGGTAGCCGCCCTCGCCGACGTCCCACGGCTCGGCGATCAGCTTGACCTGGCTGACGATCGGGTCCTGTTGCACCAGGTCGAAGAATGCGGACAGCCGGTCCACGTCGTGCAGTTCGCGGGCGAGGGTGGACGCCAGGTCGAAGCGGAATCCGTCCACGTGCATCTCGGTCACCCAGTACCGCAACGAATCCATGATCAGCTGCAGCGTGTGCGGGTGCCGGGCATTGAGGCTGTTCCCTGTGCCCGTGTAGTCCATGTAGTGCGCGAGGTCGCCCTCGACGAGGCGGTAGTACGCGGCGTTGTCGATGCCGCGGAAGTTGATCGTCGGACCCAGGTGGTTGCCCTCGGCGGTGTGGTTGTAGACCACGTCGAGGATCACCTCGATGTCCGCCTCGTGGTACGCCCGCACCATCGCCTTGAACTCGGTGACCGCGCCGCCCGCCTTGGTGGATGCGGCGTAGTCGGCGTGCGGGGCCAGGAACCCGAAGGTGTTGTAGCCCCAGTAGTTCCGCAGCCCGAGGTCGAGCAGGGTCTGGTCGTGCATGAACTGGTGCACGGGCATCAACTCGATCGCGGTGACCCCGAGGCCGCGCAGGTGGTCGATGATCGCGGGATGCGCGAGGCCTGCGTAGGTGCCCCGAAGCTCCTGCGGCACAGCGGGATGGGTGGCCGTCATCCCCTTGACGTGCGCCTCGTAGATCAGCGTGTCGTGGTACGGCCGGCGTGGTGCACGATCGGACGCCCAGTCGAAGAACGGGTTGATCACCACGGTGGTCATGGTGTGACCCAGCGAGTCCGCGCCGACCGTGTGGACCGCGGGATCCGCATCGAATCCGCCGTCGAAGGCCTTGCCGTACGGGTCCAACAGCAACTTGCTCGGGTCGCAGCGCTGCCCGGCGTCCGGGTCGTGCGGGCCGTGCACCCGGAATCCGTAGCGCTGACCGGGTGCGATGGCGGGCAGGTAGGCATGCCAGACGAAGCCGTCGACCTCCTCGAGCGGCACCCGGGTCTCGGTGCCGTCCTTGGCGATCAGGCAGAGCTCGACCGCGTCGGCCACCTCGGAGAACAGCGAGAAATTGGTCCCCGCGCCGTCGTAGGTCGCGCCGAGCGGATAGGCGCTGCCCGGCCACACCGCGATGGCCGGGCTCTCCGTGTGTGCCATGACTCGACCCTAGCCCGCGCCGGTCGAGCGCTCCTGTCGACGCCCGGGGCCGGCGCCGGCAGGGCGCCGGCAGATCGGTATGTGCGATTCACACAATTCACTCGCCTCCGTTTGGGTATTCGTGCCATACGACGTCGTGACATTGTGCGATCTGCACACAATGTCCCCATGGGGTCGACTACCAGTCCGGGGTCAGCAGCTCGGTGGATGCGGGAGTACGTGAGCTCGACGTTCAGTCGCGCGGACTTCGAGGGGTTCATCGACCGGCTCGACTCGTCGATCTGCGCGGACGTCCCCGAGCTCGCGGCGGACGCGGAGTTGCAGCGCGACCTCAAGGCCGCGATCCGGAGCCAGTTCCGGGTGTTCCTCGGCACCGAGATCCCGGTCGACGGTGCCCGCCCGGCCGTGACGGTCTCCGGTGAGTCCCATGCGCTCGCCAGGACCATCGCCCGCCGCGGCCTCGACCTCCGGGTGCTGTCCCAGTTCGACCACGCCTGCCACCGCGCGGTGCTCGGGTTCGCCACCGAGTTCATCGCCCAGCAGGACCTTCCGAACGACTTCACTCTGGCGCTGATGACGATGATGTGGGAGCAGACCAGTGAGCTGATGAACACGCTGCTCGAGGAGCTCAACACGACCTACACCCGCGAGCGGGAGAGCCTGCTGCGCGGCGCGTTCTCGCAGCGCATCGGCACGGTCCGGGAGATTCTGGACGGCACCACCGTCGACCTCGCACAGGCCTCCGCGCGGATGGCGTACCCGCTACACCGGTCGCATTCCGCCCTCGCGGTGTGGGCCGAGGACGCCGCGCCGGGGTTCGACCCCGTCGCCGACCTGGAGCCGATCGTGCTGCGGCTGGCCAGGGCGGCGTCCGCCACCGACCTGCTCTGCGTACCGTCCGGCGCCAGTGGTCTGTGGGCCTGGATGGTCGACGGGGATCGGCTCGGTGCCGATCCGCACCACGCCGCGCTGGTCCCGGCCGGGGTCCGGATCGCGGTGGGTGGCCCCGGCGTCGGGATCGACGGGTTCCGCAGCAGCCACCGCGAGGCGCAGGCCGCCCGGTCGATCGCCGAGAACGGCAGGCAACGCCGCACGCTCACCCGTTACCGCGACGTCGAGGTCGTGTCGCTCGTGTCGCAGGATCCCGCCGCGCGGTCCGCGCTCGTGGAACGTGAGTTGAGGGGGATGCTGGGTGACGACGCCGCCTCCGAACGCCTGCGCGACACCGTTCGGGCCGTCCTGGCCTGCTGGGGGAACCACGAGGCCGCGGCGCGGCGGCTCGGTGTGCACAAGAACACCGTTCGATACCGGATCCAGCGGGTGGAGGAGGTCCTCGGCCGGGATCTTGCGACCAATCGCCTGCCGCTGGAGCTGGCTCTGGAGTGCTTCGACACCTTCGGCCGGTGACCGGGATCCCGGTGTGCGGGTCACACAAATGGCGGTCTCGAGGTTGGCGAAATCTGCCAAGCACGAACCCTTTTCGCCATGTGACGCTCGTCTGGACAGTCACCCGAGGACGAGGAGATCGCAGTGCCCACACCGAACATCCGGGACGGTTTCGACCTCACCGATCCGGCCGTGTACGAGGACCGGCTACCGGCCGAGGAGTTCGCGGACCTCCGCCGGACCGCGCCGGTCTGGTGGAGCCCCCAGTCCCCGGACAAGGGCGGCTTCGGCGACGGCGGGTACTGGGCCGTCACCAGACATGCCGACGTCAAGGAGGTCTCGCGCAACGGCGCCGTCTACTCCACCTGGCAGAATACGGCGATCCCCAGGTTCGCCGATGACACACCGCGCGAGACGATCGACATGCTGCGGACCCTGCTGCTCAATATGGATGCGCCCGAGCACACCAAGCTCAGGAAGCTGATCTCCAGGGCGTTCACCCCGCGGTCGATCGCGGATCTGCGTCCGGCGTTGAAGGCGCGCGCCGAATCGATCGTGAAGCAGGCGGCGGCGGGCGGCACCGGTGATTTCGTGTCGCAGGTGGCCGCCGAACTCCCACTGCAGGCGATCGCCGAGCTGATCGGCGTCCCGCAGGACGATCGCGGCAAGATCTTCGACTGGTCGAATCAGATGATGGGCTACGACGACCCGGAGTTCGCGGCGGCGTCGGTCACCGCCTCGACGGAGCTGCTGGGGTACTCGTACCTGATGGCGGAGCAGCGCAAGCAGTGTCCGGCGGGCGACCTGCTGACGACCCTCGTCGAGGCGGATGTCGACGGCGAGGCGCTCACCTCCGAGGAGTTCGGCTTCTTCGTGCTGATCCTCGCGGTCGCGGGCAACGAGACGACGCGCAACGCGATCACACACGGGATCATGGCGTTCCTCGAGCATCCGGACCAGTGGGAGCTGTACAAGAGGGAGCGGCCGGCGACCGCCGTCGACGAGATCATCCGTTGGGCGACACCGGTGATCGGCTTCCAGCGCACCGCGCTCAGCGACACCGTGCTCGGCGGCCAGGAGATCGCGGCGGGGGACCGGGTGGTGATGTTCTACGCGTCGGCGAACTTCGACGAGGACGTCTTCGACAACCCGATGGACTTCGATATCACCAGGGCCGACAATCCGCACCTGAGCTTCGGCGGCACCGGCGCCCACTACTGCATCGGTGCGAACCTCGCCCGCATGGAGGTGGGCCTCATGTTCGACGCGATCGCGGACCACATGCCGGATCTGAGCATGATCGGCGATCCGCGGCGTCTGCGGTCCGGGTGGATCAACGGGATCAAGGAGCTCCAGGTCGACTATCGAGGCGGGTGCCCGGTCCGGCACGGGTAGCGGGAGGCGGCTCGCTAGGGTCCTGGTGTGTCCCGAGCCCCGCTGACCGCAGATCAGATCTCCCGTATCGACGCCGAGCACCTCTGGCATCCGTATGGCGCATTTCCGGCGTCCACCAGCGCGTTGGTGGTCGACAGCGCGAGTGGGGTGCGGCTGACGCTCGCCGACGGCAGGGAACTGGTCGACGGGATGAGCTCGTGGTGGGCGGCCGTGCACGGGTACCGCAACCCGGTGCTCGACGCCGCCGCGACCGCCCAGCTCGGACGGATGAGCCACGTCATGTTCGGCGGGCTCACCCACGAGCCGGCCGCCCGGCTGGCGGAACTGCTCGTCGAGATCACCCCGCGCGGGCTGGACAAGGTGTTCCTCGCCGACTCCGGTTCGGTGTCGGTGGAGGTCGCCGTCAAGATGTGTATCCAGTACTGGCGCAGCCTCGGCAGGCCGGACAAGAAGCACCTGCTGACCTGGCGCGGTGGGTACCACGGTGACACGTTCGCCCCGATGAGTGTCTGCGACCCGGATGGCGGCATGCACTCACTGTGGACGGACGTGCTGGCCCGGCAGGTGTTCGCGCCGATCCCGCCGAGCGAGTTCGACCCGGCGTACATCGCCGAGTTCGAGCGGATCCTGATCGAGCACCGGGACGAGCTGGCCGCGATCATCGTCGAACCCGTCGTGCAGGGCGCGGGCGGCATGCGCTTCCACGATCCGCGGTATCTGACCGAGCTGCGTCGCCTCGCGGACGAGCACGAGTTGTTGCTTGTGTTCGATGAGATCGCCACCGGGTTCGGGCGCACGGGTGCCCTGTTCGCGGCCGACCATGCCGGCGTCGCCCCCGACATCATGTGCGTCGGCAAGGCGTTGACCGGTGGATACATGACCCTGGCCGCCACGCTGTGCAGCACCGCGGTCGCGGCGGCGATCAGCGCGGGGGAGGCCGGTGGGCTGATGCACGGCCCGACCTTCATGGCGAACCCGCTCGCCTGTGCGGTCGCCGTCGCGGCGGTGGAGTTGCTGCTCTCGCGGGACTGGCGCGGTGAGGTGGCCGCGCTCGGCGCCGGGCTCGCGGCCGGGCTGGCGCCTGCTCGGGGCCTGCCGGGGGTCGCGGACGTGCGGGTGCTCGGCGGGATCGGCGTGATCGAGATGGAGCGGCCGGTGGACATGCGGCTCACCACCGACGCGGCGGTGGCCGAGGGCGTGTGGCTCCGGCCGTTCGGGAAGCTGATCTACGCGATGCCGCCGTACATCTGCACCCCCGAGGAGGTCGCGGCGATCGCGGCGGGAATGGTGGCGGCGGCGCGGGCGACGGCCCCGGCGGCTGCGCCGGGGAATTGAACACCGTTCAAGTCCTCGCGTATGGTGCTTCCCGTGGCAAACGATCGCACCCCTCTGAGCTGGCTGGACGACGTAGCGCAGCAGCGCCGCGACGCCGGGCTGCGGCGTGAGCTGCGGCCGCGCACGCCCGCCCCGGCGACGATCGACCTGGCCTCCAACGACTACCTCGGTCTGGTCCGGCACCAGGAGGTGATCGACGGCGCCATGGCGGCGCTGCGCCGCTGGGGTGCGGGCGCGACCGGATCGCGCCTGGTCACCGGGACCACCACCGAACACGAATTGCTCGAGCGGGAACTGGCCGAGTTCGTCGGCGCCGAGTCCGGGCTGGTGTTCTCCTCGGGGTACACCGCGAACCTCGGCGTGGTCACCGCGCTGTCCGGCAAGGGTTCGGTTGTCATCTCCGACGCGGGCAGCCACGCCTCCCTCGTCGACGCCTGCCGGCTCTCGCGGGCCCGCGTCGAGGTGGCCCCGCACGGCGACCTGGACCGGCTGCGCGACGCCCTCGCGACGAGGACCGAGGAGCGCGCGCTTGTGCTCACCGATTCGGTGTTCAGCGCGGACGGCGACCTGGCCCCGCTGCGGGAGATGCACCGGTTGTGCCGCGAGTACGGCGCGGTCCTGATCGTCGACGAGGCGCACGGCATCGGCGTGCGAGGGGACGGCGGCCGCGGCCTGGTCCACGAGCTCGGGCTGGCGGGGGAGCCGGACCTGGTGGTGACCGCGACGCTGTCGAAGTCGCTGGCCAGCCAGGGCGGTGTGGTCCTCGGCGCCGAGAAGGTGCGCGCCCATCTCATCGACGCGGCCAGGACCTTCATCTTCGACACCGGACTCGCGCCCGCCGCGGTCGGTGCCGCGCGGGCCGCGCTCGGGGTGCTGCGCCGGGAGCCCGAGCGGGCGACCGCGGTGCTCGACCGGGCGCGCGACCTGGCCCGGATCGCGGCGGCGGTGCCGCCCTTCGGCACGGAGGTGGGCCAACCCGAGTCGGCGGTGGTCTCGGTGGTGCTCGGCGACGCTCAGCGGGCCTTCGATGCCGCCCAGGCCTGCCGCGAACGCGGATTGAACGTCGGCTGCTTCCGCCCGCCGTCGGTGCCGGAGGGCACCTCCCGGCTGCGCCTGACTGCGCGGGCGACCATCACTCCCGACGAGCTCGCCACCATCGAGACCGTTCTCACCGAGATCCTCGCCGGGGCACCCGCGTGAGCCTGCTGCTCGTCAGCGGGACCTCCACGGACGTCGGCAAGACCGTGGTGACCGCCGCGCTCGCTTCGGTCGCGTTGTCCGCCGGTCGCACGGTCGCCGTCTGCAAGCCGGCGCAGACCGGCGTCGGCGTCGGCGAGCCGGGGGATCTGGCCGAGGTGCAGCGACTCTCGGGCGTGGGCGAGGTGGTCGAGCTGGCCCGGTACCCGGAGCCGCTCGCCCCCGACACCGCCGCTCGCCGCGCGGGGATGGCCCCGCTGGGGTGCGCCGAGGTGGTGGCCGCGGCTCGTGCGCTCGACGCTGCCCACGACCTCACCCTCGTCGAGGGTGCCGGCGGACTGCTGGTCCGCCTGGGGGCCGAGGGCTTCACGCTCGTCGATGTGGCGCGCGAGCTCGGCGCCCCGGTCCTCGTGGTCGCCGCGGCGGGACTCGGCACCCTGAACCACAGCGCCCTGACGGTGCGCGCGCTCGAATCCGCCGGGGTGCCCTGCGTGGGTCTGGTCATCGGTTCCTGGCCGTCGGAGCCGGATCTCGCCGCGCGGTGCAACTTCGAGGAGCTGGCCGAGGTGACCGGCGTTCCGTTGCTCGGGTCCGTCCCGGCTGGCTCCGCCGGGCTCGACCGGGATGCGTTCGCGGCGGCGGCGCCCGGGTGGTTCGATCCGGCGCTCGCTCAGTGCTTGACGGGGCAGCCGCTGCCGTAGTCGACGTCGAACCGCTTGATCCCGTTGAGCCAGCCGGAGCGCAGGTGTTGTGGGTCGCCGAGGCGGGAGATGTCCGGTATCCGGTCGGCCAGTGCGTTGAAGATCAGGTCGATCTCGAGCAGCGCGAGGTTCGCGCCGAGGCAGAAGTGCGCGCCCGAGCCGCCGAAGCCCAGGTGCGGGTTGGGATCCCGGGTGATGTCGAACCTCGTCGGATCCTCGAACACGTCCTCGTCGAAGTTTGCGGAGGCGTAGAACATCGCGACCCGGTCGCCCTTGCGGATCTGCTGGCCGCCGAGCACCGTGTCGGCTGTCGCGGTTCGCTGGAACGCGGTCACCGGTGTCGCCCACCGCACGATCTCGTCGGCGGTCGTGGCCGGTCGCTCCCGCTTGAACAGCTCCCACTGGTCCGGGTTCTCGAGGAACGCGATCATCCCGTGGGTGATGGCGTTGCGGGTGGTCTCGTTTCCCGCGACCGCGAGCAGGATCACGAAGAACCCGAACTCTTCGGGGGTGAGCTCGTCGCCGTCGATGTCGGCCTGGATCAGGGTCGTCACGATGTCGTCGGCCGGGCACCTGCGGCGGGCATCGGCCAATTGGTAGGCGTACCCCAGGATCTCCGCGGACGCGGTCAGTGGTTCGGTGTCGTAGTCCGGGTCGTCGCCGCCGGTCATCTCGTTGGACCAGTCGAAGAGTTTGCGGCGGTCTTCCTGTGGCACCCCGATGAGTTCGGCGATGGCCTGGAGTGGCAGCTCGCAGGCGACCTGCGAGACGAAGTCGCCGCTGCCAGACGCCGCGGCCGCAGCGACGATCTTCTCGGCGCGTTCCGCGAGGGTTGCGCGCAGGTTCGCGATCGCTCTCGGCGTGAACCCGCGGGCGACGAGTTTGCGCAACGTGGTGTGCTCCGGTGCGTCCTTGTTCAGCATGATGAGCCGTTGCATCTCGAGGTTCTCCGGTGTGATGCCGTCGTCGACCCGGACCATGGCGGTCTTCTCCCAGCTCGAATAGAGCTCGGAGTTCCTGGAGATCTCCCGGATGTCGGCGTGCTTGGTCACCACCCAATAGCCCTCGTCGCGGTATCCGCCGACACCGGGCGGCTGCGGGTTCCACCACACCGGGCAGTGCGCACGCAGCGCGGCCAGCTGCGTGTGCGGCACACCGGTGACGTACAGGTCGGGATCTGTGAAATCGAACCCGGCGGGCAGGTCGAGTCCCGGGACGGAAGCCTGCGGAGCGACCCCATGACCACGCTGCGACACCATGCGTCCACCCTTCTGTCGGTCCGGCACGGCGCGCGATTCCGGACCGGATCCGACGAATTGCCCAGCCGGATGCGGGGGTCGTGGTGATGCGCTTACCGTAGTGTGATAGCAATCACATCATCGGGTCTCGGAGGTTCGAATGTCCACCACCGAAATGATGGAGCTGCAACGCACGATCGGGCACCTGCGGCAGTGCGTCGGCTCGCTTCGCACGGTTTACGGCGACGCGGCGGCCGTCCGCAGGCTCGCCAACGATGTGGAGCGGCTCGATATCGACGCGGGCGACCTCGACGAGTCGCCTCCCCGGATGACGCACGGCGGGCAGCACGAGCGGGTGCCGGTGCCGGACACCCCATATGACCAGGCGCTGTGGCTGGGCGCCGACGACGAGGGCGTAGGCGGTCATCCCCACGAGCGCCAGTGAGCGCGCCGGCCAGGGTGTCCGGTGGCGTCACCGGGCCCTCGCGCGCGCGGATCTCCGCGCGCACCCTGCGGACCGACCGATGGTGGCTACCCCCACTGCTGACGACTCTGGGGCTGGCCACCTTTGTCGTGTACGCGAGCATCCGGTCCTGGGTCCGCACCGCCTACTGGGTCGATCAGTACCACTACCTGACCCCGTTCTACTCTCCCTGCCTGAGTGATTCGTGCGTGCCGGGGTCCAGCCATTTCGGTACGCCCATCGGAGAGCTGCCGATGTGGATCCCGCTCGGGTTCCTGGTGCTGCCCTTCCTGCTCGGCTTCCGGCTCACCTGCTACTACTACCGCAAGGCCTACTACCGCTCGGTCTGGTTGGCGCCCGCGGCGTGTGCGGTCGCCGAGCCGCATGCGCGGTACACCGGCGAGACGCGGCTGCCGCTGATCCTGCAGAACGTGCACCGCTACTTCTTCTATGCGGCGCTGATCGTCTCGCTGATCAACACCTACGACGCGATCGCCGCCTTCCACGGCGAGGGCGGTGGGTTCGGCTTCGGCCTGGGCAACGTCATCCTGCTGGTGAACGTGACCCTGCTGTGGGCGTACACGCTGTCCTGCCACTCGTGTAGGCACATCACCGGCGGCAGGCTCAAGCATTTCTCGGCGCACCCGGTCCGGTATCGGCTCTGGACCCTGGTCAGCCGGCTCAACACCCGGCACATGCAGCTCGCCTGGACGACACTCGCGACGCTGATGATCACGGACTTCTACATCATGCTCGTCGCCAGCGGCACCATCTCCGACCTGCGCTTCTTTCATTGAACCCGAGCGTTGATTGATCCGAGCACCAACCGAGATCGAAGGGGGACCGCCCGTGGCCGAGGTCGAACGGCACACCTACGACGTCGTCGTGATCGGCGCGGGAGGCGCGGGACTGCGCGCGGTCATCGAGGCCCGCGAACGCGGCCATTCGGTCGCTGTCGTCTGCAAGTCGCTGTTCGGCAAGGCGCACACCGTGATGGCGGAGGGCGGATGTGCGGCCGCCATGGGCAACGCCAACTCCAAGGACTCCTGGCAGGCGCATTTCCGGGACACCATGCGCGGGGGCAAGTTCCTCAACAACTGGCGGATGGCCGAGCTGCACGCGCGCGAGGCTCCCGACCGGGTGTGGGAGCTGGAAAGCTATGGTGCGCTGTTCGATCGGACCGAGGACGGCCGGATCAGTCAGCGCAACTTCGGTGGCCACACCTATCCGCGGCTGGCGCACGTCGGGGACCGCACGGGCCTGGAGATCATCCGCACCATGCAGCAGAAGATCGTCGCCCTGCAGCAGGAGGACTTCGCCGAGACCGGCGACTACGAGGCCCGGATCAAGGTGTTCGCCGAGTGCACCATCACCGAGCTCCTGCGCGAGGACGGCCGGATCGCAGGCGCATTCGGTTACTGGCGCGAATCCGGGCGGTTCATCCTGTTCGAGGCGCCCGCGATCGTGATGGCGACCGGCGGGATCGGCAAGTCCTTCAAGGTCACCTCGAACTCGTGGGAGTACACCGGTGACGGGCACGCCCTTGCCCTGCGTGCGGGAGCGAACCTGATCAACATGGAGTTCGTGCAGTTCCACCCGACGGGAATGGTGTGGCCGCCGAGCGTGAAGGGCATCCTCGTCACCGAGGGGGTCCGCGGCGACGGTGGGGTGCTGAAGAACTCCGAGGGCGAGCGGTTCATGTTCTCCTACATCCCGCCGGTGTTCAAGGGTCAGTACGCCGAGACCGAGCAGGAGGCGGACGGCTGGCTCACCGATCCGGACAACAACCGCCGCACGCCCGACCTGCTGCCGCGCGACGAGGTGGCAAGGGCGATCAACTCGGAGGTCAAGGCTGGGCGGTCCACCCCGCACGGGGGCGTCTACCTCGACATCGCCTCCCGGATGCCCGCCGACGAGATCGTGCGTCGACTGCCTTCCATGCACCACCAGTTCAAGGAGCTCGCCGACGTCGACATCACCAAGGAGTCGATGGAGGTCGGGCCCACCTGTCACTATGTGATGGGTGGCATCGAGGTGGACCCCGACAGCGGATCGTCCAGTCTCCCCGGCCTGTTCGCGGCGGGGGAGTGCTCGGGTGGCATGCACGGGTCGAACCGGCTCGGGGGGAACTCGCTGTCGGAC
Organism: Rhodococcus sp. UNC363MFTsu5.1; assembly: GCF_000686785.1. Lineage (NCBI taxonomy): Bacteria > Bacillati > Actinomycetota > Actinomycetes > Mycobacteriales > Nocardiaceae > Rhodococcus > Rhodococcus sp. UNC363MFTsu5.1. The sequence goes on along the minus strand of NZ_JMLO01000037.1, from coordinate 33,331 downwards.
CTGTTGGTCTTCGGTCGCCGCGCCGGCCTCGGGGCTTCGGACTACGTGGACTCGCTCGACCGCAGGCCGGTGGTCGACGAGGCCGACGTGACCGCGGCCGCCGCGATGGCGCTCGCGCCGTTCGACCCGCCGGGTGACGGTCAGGCGACGGAGAACCCGTACACGTTGCACACCGAGCTCCAGCAGACGATGAACGACCTCGTCGGCATCATCCGGACCGACGTCGAGATCCGTGAGGCGCTGACGAAACTGGAGGAGATCAGGAGGCGGATCCCCGACGTCACCGTGGAGGGCCACCGGCAGTTCAACCCGGGCTGGCACCTCGCGGTCGACCTGCGGAACATGCTGCTGGTCAGCGAATGTGTCGCGAAGGCGGCGCTGATGCGCACCGAGAGCCGGGGTGGGCACACCAGGGACGACCACCCCGCCATGGACGCGGGGTGGCGGGGCACGTTGTTGGTGTGCAGCGTGGTCGGCGGCGCGGAGACCGCTGCGGCCACGGTGGTGCCCGATGTCACGGTCGCACCCGAACCCCAACAGGCGATGCGCGAGGACCTGCTGGCGCTCTTCGATCTCGGCGAACTGTCCAAGTACTACACGGACGCCGAACTCGCCGATCATCCGGACTCAGCCTGAAACAGGAAGTGAGGGCCTGTCATGACCTACGACGCCAGCTTCAGGGTGTGGCGCGGTGACGTGGACGGCGGTGACCTGCAGGACTATTCGGTGCCGGTCAACGAGGGCGAGGTGGTCCTCGACATCATCCACCGCTTGCAGGCCACCCAGGCGCCGGATCTGGCGGTGCGCTGGAACTGCAAGGCGGGCAAGTGCGGATCGTGTTCGGCCGAGGTCAACGGCAGGCCGCGGCTGCTGTGCATGACCCGGATGTCCACGTTCACCGAGGACGAGGTCATCACCGTCACGCCGATGCGGACCTTCCCCGTGATCCGGGACCTGGTCACCGACGTGTCCTTCAACTACCAGAAGGCCAGGGAGATTCCGTCTTTCACGCCTCCTCCCGGGCTGAATCCGGGGGAGTACCGGATGAAACAGGTGGATGTGGAGCGGTCGCAGGAGTTCCGCAAGTGCATCGAGTGTTTCCTGTGCCAGAACACCTGTCACGTGGTGCGCGACCATGAGGAGAACAAGCAGGCCTTCGCCGGACCGCGGTTCCTGATGCGGGTCGCCGAGCTGGAGATGCACCCGCTCGATGTCGCCGACCGCCGCGATGCTGCGCAGGACGAGCAGGGACTGGGCCTGTGCAACATCACCAAGTGCTGTACCGAGGTGTGCCCGGAGAACATCCGCATCACCGACAACGCGTTGATCCCGATGAAGGAACGCGTCGCCGACCGGCGCTACGACCCGATCGTCTGGCTGGGCAACAAACTGTTCCGGCGCGGCGAGGGCTGAACCCGGCCGGCGGACACCATGTTCGACGAGGGAAGGAAGCTCCGATGTCCAACGAGCCGGTTCTCGAGCGCGCCGCCAAGGAGTTCGCGGAGGCGACGGCGGTGCCGCCGTTCATCTACGAACTCCCCGTGGCGGAGGGGCGCGCGAAGTTCGACGAGGTACAAGCCGGAGACGTCCTGGCCCCCGAGGTCGACATCGAGGACCGGGTGATCCAGGCCGGACCGTCGGGGGAGGTGTCGGTTCGCATCGTTAGGCCCAAGGGCGCGAACGGGACGCTGCCCGTCATCCAGTACAACCACGGCGCGGGATGGGTCTTCGGCAACACCCACATCTACGACCGGCTGATCCGTGAGCTGTCGGTGGGTGCGAATGCGGCCCTGGTGTTCCCGAGCTACAGCCTCTCGCCCGAGGCGAAGTACCCGACCGCCATCGAGGAGATCTACGGCACGGCGCGCTGGATCGCCGAGAACGGCCCAAGTGAGGGGCTCGACGCGACACGGTTCGCGGTGGCGGGCGACAGTGTCGGCGGCAACATGACCATCGCCCTCACCCTGATGGCGAAGGAGCGCGGCGGTCCCGACTTCCTCCAGCAGGTGCTCTTCTATCCGGTGACCGACGCGGGCCAGGACACGGACTCGTACCGTCAGTTCGCGGACGGCTACTTCCTCACCGCGGGCGCGATGGCCTGGTTCTGGGACCAGTACACGACCGATCCGGATGAGCGCGCCCAGGTGCTGGCCTCGCCGCTGCGCGCCAGCACGGAGATGGTGGCGGGCCTGCCCCCTGCGTTGGTCGTCAACGGGGAGGCCGACGTCCTGCGCGACGAGGGCGAGGCCTACGCCAACAAGCTGCGCGCCGCGGGCGTGGCGGTGACCGCGGTGCGGTTCCAGGGCATGATCCACGACTTCGTCATGCTCAACGCGTTGGCCGACACGCATGCCGCGCGTGCCGCGATGCTGCTCGCGACAACGACGCTGCACCGGGCGCTACACGGGGTCTGAGGGTCCTGGCGTCCGAGGCTCATGGCGCCAGGAAGGCCTCGCGGACAAAGTCCGTCGCGTCGGGCAGCGACAACCGCATCGTCCCCAGGTGCCCGGCCGGATAGGGCCGGAAGGTGAAGCGCTCCCCGTTGCCCGCGAGGTCCGCGACCAGTTTCAGGGTCAGCGGCGCCGGGACGACCTCGTCGAGCATCCCCTGCCCAACGAAGAACGGGCGGTCGTATCCGCGGACGGGGATCTCCAGCATCTCGCGCAGGGCCGAGAGGATCACCGGGTCGTCCAGCTGCCGGGAGAGCAACTCGCCGATCGAGATTCCCGCGAACGCCTCGGCGGCCTCGAGGTAGCAGAGCGATTCCGCCCGGTCGAGCACCTCGCGGCCGAGCGGGCTGAGATATCCGTCGAGGTCGACATCGGGTCGGGTGGCCCGTAGCCCGGCCAACAGGTACGAGATGAACACGGTGGTGCCGGTCAGCGGGAGTTCGGGAAAGCCGGGGCCGCCGAGGGGCGCGAGGTTCTCGATGTTCGACGGCACCCCGAGGCCGACGGCGCCCCTGAAGTCGAGCTCAGGGGCGTACGAGGTGGCCAGCGAGGCGGCGACCATCGCGGCCTGGCCGCCCTGAGACTGGCCGAGCGCCACCCACTTCCTGGAGAGGGACGGGACGATCGCGCGCGCCGCGCGGACCATGTCGACGACGCTGTGCGCCTGCGATCGGCCGTCGAGATACGGATGGATCCCCGGGGTACCCAGGCCCACGTAGTCGGTGGCGACCACGGCGTACCCCTGGGTCAGCCAGCGCGTCAGATAGCCGCCGCCGAGCACTCCGGTCGCGGTCGGCGCGCACTCGTCGGCGAGCCCGACCGCGCCGTGCCCCCATGACACCACCGGCCAGCCGCCGGGCGGGGCCTGGCCAGGCGGGATGAAGACCGCGCCGGTGCTCAGCGCCGGCCTTCCGCCTGGGCCGGTGGACCAGTAGGTCACCAGGCGGGCGTCCGCCGCATCGGGGATCCAGTGCTCACGGACGAGCGGCCCGGACGTGACGACGCTGCCCGGTGCGCCTTCGGGTTCGGCGTGTGCGGGGACGGTCGCGGCTGCCGCCGCAGCGATGAGCATCGCGACCACTGCCGTAGCCGCGCGCGAGCCGAACCGGCCGACCATTCACCCATTGTGGGCGCAATGGGGGCCGCGTGTGGGGAGGGGAGAAAAACAAGCAAGCATGCTTGCTTAGTTCGTTAGGTCCGCTTACAGTGACGCAAGCTCGTCGATATGTGATTGCGGTCACGTCCGCCCGCCGCGGGTGGTCGTCCGGCCGCGGTTCCGGCGCTCGCCCGACTACTGATCGGAATCCTTTATGGACAACGGAATTGGCAATGCGTCGACGATCCTCGCGCTGCTCGCGGCCCGGGTCGCGTCAGCACCCGAGGCGACTTTCGTCCACTTCGGTGGTGAGGCGATCAGTTACGCCGAGATCGACGCGCGGTCGGACCGTGTGGCGACCGGCTGGCTGCGTCTGGGGATCGGCCACGGCGACCGCATCGCTATCGCCGCGACGAACTCGCCTGACTGGATCATCGCGCTCCTCGCGGCGGCGAAGATCGGGGCCGTGCTCGTCACCCTCAATGTCGTCTACCGCGAGCGCGAGTTCACCCACATGCTCACGCAGTCGGGGGCTCGTGCCCTGGTCTGCGACGCGGAGTCGAACGGATTCGAGTTCGGGCCATTTCTCGACCAGCTCCGCCCCGACATCCCGACCGTCGAGCACCTGGTGTTCCTCGGTGGGGACGAGGTCCAGGGCGGACGACGGTGGGCGGACCTCGCGGCCACCGAGCCCGATCCCGCACTACTCGCTCGTGCCGCCGAGGGCGTTCACCCCGCGGATCCGGCGGTGATCCTCTACACCTCGGGAACGACCGGGACGCCCAAGGGGGCCACCATCACTCACGCCAGTCTGCTCGCTTCGGCCGCCGCGCAGGTGGCACGGTTCGAGCAGACGGCCGCGGACGTGATTTTGGGCGTCATGCCGTTCAACCACGTCGGCGGGCTCACATGCACGCTGGGCTCGACCCTTGTCACCGGCGGAGCCATCGCGCTGTTGACGAGGTTCCATCCGGACCTGGTGGTCGATGTGATGGCCGGTGTCGGGGTGACGATGTTCGTCGGCGTCCCGACCATGTACAAGATGGTGCTCGGCGCGGACTCCGCTGCGGGCGTGGACGTGTCGAGCGTGCGGTTGTGTGTGGTCGGCGGCTCCAACCTCGAGCCGGCACTGGCCGAGCAGGTGGCGACGCGATTCGGCGGCGTCCGGATCGCGAACCTGTACGGCATGTCCGAGACATCTGGTGCCTGCGTGATCTCGCCGCCGGGTGACTCACTGGAAACGGTCGGCCGCAGCATCGGGACCATGACCGGCGACTTCGAGGGCCGCGTCGTCGATGACCGGAACACCCCACTCGCCGCGGGTGAGGCCGGTGAGCTGCAGGTCCGCGGCGGGTGCGTGGCGGCGGGCTACTGGCAGCTGCCGGAGGAGTCGGCCGCGACGTTCCTTGCCGACGGCTGGCTGGCGACCGGCGATATCGCGTCGATATCGGAGGACGGGCATGTCACTCTGCTGGGCCGCCAGAAGGAGATGTACGTGCGGGGTGGATACAACGTCTACCCGGCCGAGGTCGAGAACGTGCTGGCCGCGGACCCGACGGTGGCGATGTGCGCGGTGATCGGGGTGCCCGATGAGACCTTCGGTGAGAGCGGTTACGCCTTCGTGGTGCCCGCGCCCGGCGCTGCGGTGGACACCGAGTCGCTGCTCGAGCGTTGTCGGCGCGCCCTGGCCAAGTACAAGGTGCCCGATCGGGTCGAGGTGGTCGACGGCCTGCCGATGACGCCCGCGGGCAAGATTCGCAAGGTCGCGCTGACGCCGCGGATCTGACCGGGGCGGCTAGTCCCGGACAGTCGCGCGCAGCCGACTGCGCACGCCGTCAACGAACAGGCTCAGGCCGTAGTCGAAACGCGCTGTGCCGTTGGTGCTGTCGTACAGCGGGGACGCGTCCTCGGTGAGGGCGCCGTGCGAGTCCATCTGCATGCGGGACTGCTCGTCCATCGTCTGGCCGAGGATGTAGTACAGCAGCGTGTCGGCCGCGAGTTCGGCCTCATTGCCCGGCAGGCCTGCGGCCTCGCAGGTGCTTGCCAGGGTCGCGTGTGCGCCGTTCGTGGCGAGCCGCGCGGCGTAGGAGGCGGCGGCCAGCTCGGCGCCGTCACGGTGCGCGAGCAGCGCGTCGCGCATGCGGTGCGCCACGGTCCGCAGCCGGGCATCCCAGTTCGCGGCCTCGATCGGCGCCGAGACGCCCGTCAGCATCTCGTCGGTGATCGCCGCGAGCAGGGTCTGCTTGTTGGGGAAGTGCCAGTACAGTGCCCCCGGCTGTACGCCGAGCGAGGTCGCCAGCCTGCGCATCGTGAGGTCCCCGAGGCCGTACTCGTCGAGGATGGCGATCGCCCCGTCGAGGACGTCACCGCGTCGCAGCTGCACTGTTCGTCATCCCCTGAGTGGTCGTGTGGCGTTTGACACCATTCCACCACGACCCTAACCTGAACGCCGTTCAACTTGCACGGTGTTCAAGTCGCGGCTCGCCGCGGTGTTCAAGTCGCGGTCCCGCCGCGCGTTCGAGTTGCGCCAATCGTGTCCAGCCCCCGAGGAGTTGCAGTGACCCAGGCCCCCGCCCGCACAGATATTCTCGCCGTCGCCAGGGAACAGGTCCTCGAGCGCGGTGAGGGACTGACCCAGGAGCAGACGCTCGCCGTTCTGCAGCTGCCGGACGAGAGCCTCGAGGAACTGCTCAGCCTCGCCCACGACGTGCGGATGAAGTGGTGCGGCCCCGAGGTCGAGGTCGAGGGCATCATCAGCCTCAAGACCGGCGGCTGCCCCGAGGACTGCCACTTCTGCTCGCAGTCCGGCCTGTTCCAGTCCCCGGTCCGGGCCGCCTGGCTCGACATCCCGAGCCTGGTCGAGGCCGCCAAGCAGACCGCGAAGTCCGGCGCGACCGAGTTCTGCATCGTCGCCGCCGTCCGCGGGCCAGACGAGAAGCTGATGGCGCAGGTCGCGGCCGGTGTCGAGGCCATCCGCAACGAGGTCGACATCCAGGTCGCCTGCTCGCTCGGCATGCTCAACCAGGAGCAGGTCGATCAGCTCGCCGCGATGGGCGTGCACCGCTACAACCACAACCTCGAGACCGCCAAGTCGCACTTCCCGAACGTGGTCACCACGCACAGCTGGGAGGAGCGCTGGGACACCCTGCGGATGGTCCGCGAGGCAGGCATGGAGGTCTGCTGCGGCGGCATCCTCGGCATGGGCGAGAGCCTGGAGCAGCGCGCCGAGTTCGCCGCCAACCTGGCCGAGCTCGAGCCCGACGAGGTGCCGCTGAACTTCCTCAACCCGCGCCCGGGCACGCCGTTCGGCGACCTCGAGGTGCTGCCTGCCTCCGACGCGCTGCGCGCGGTGGCCGCGTTCCGGCTCGCGTTGCCGCGCACCATCCTGCGCTTCGCTGGCGGTCGCGAGATCACCCTCGGCGACCTCGGCGCCAAGCAGGGCATCCTCGGTGGCATCAACGCCGTCATCGTCGGCAACTACCTGACCACCCTCGGCCGCCCGGCCGAGAAGGATCTTGACTTGCTCGGCGAGCTGCAGATGCCGATCAAGGCCCTCAACGACACCATCTAGGGTGGATACGTGACGTTCCCTCAAGAGCTGAGCAGTGCCGCTCCCGTCGACGAGATCGCCGAGCGCTACAACCCGTTCACCGGTCGGCGGGTGGTGCCGGGCTTCGACGACACCGTCCCGGCCGCGGCTCAGCTCGGCCTGGAGCCGCCGCGCTTCTGTGAGGACTGCGGCAGGCGGATGATCGTGCAGGTCAGCCCCGACGGCTGGTGGGCCAAGTGCTCCCGGCACGGGGTCATCGACTCCAGCTACCTGGGCCAGCGCTGACCGTGGCCGTCGACAGGTCGGAGATCCGTGCCGCCGCGCGAATCGTGGTGGCCGTGGTCGCGGCCAGTGCGCTCGCCGGGATCGGGTGGGGGCTGCTCGTACCCGCACAACACTTCCTGGTGGTCTCCGGCGGTCGCGCGGCGTCGCTGACCTCCGAGAGCGGGCACCAGTTCGACGCGGTCGCGTTGTTCCTGTGCGCCGGCCTGACCGTCGGCGTGCTGAGTGCGTCGGCGGCCTGGCTGTGGCGTTCGGTGCGCGGTCCCATCGTGCTCGTCGGCTTGTTGATCGGATCGGCAGTCGGTGCCGCCACCACCGCGGTGGTCGGCCTCGGGGTCGCGGGTCTGCGGTTCCCCGATCTGCCCGACGCCGTCGCCGGGCAGATCGTCCCGGTCTCGCCTGGGCTGGGCACCGCGATGGTGCTCATCCTTCAGCCGCTGGTGGCGGCCTTCGTGTACCTCGTGCTCGCCTCGATGAGCCCACGCGACGACCTGGGTGTCTCCGCCGCTTCCGCCGAGAGTGCACCTGCCGGCGACCTTCCAGGGTCGATGCCCCAGCAGGTGCACAGTCGGCTCGAGGCCTAGCTCGGCGGTCGCAGGGCCGCGAACTCGTCGGTGACGCGCAGTCGCGACTCGGCGAATCGGTAGAGCGCTGGCGGACGTCCGCCCGCCTTGCCCGACGGTGCGGTGGTGCCGGTGGGCGTGAGCACCCCGCGTCGGCCGAGCACCCGCTGCAGGTTGGTGGCATCCACCTGATACCCGAGTGCGGCGCAGTAGATCTCGCGCAGAGTCGACATCGCGAACTCGGCGGGCGCCAGGGCGAAGGCGATGTTGGTGTACGACAGTTTCGCCGCCAACCGCGCCCGGGCGTGCTCGACCACGACGCCGTGGTCGAACGACATCTCGGGCAGGGCGGAGACCGGGTGCCAGGCGGTGTCCGGCGGCAGGTGCGGATCGGAGGGCAGGGGGATCAGTCCGAGGAAGGTTGACGCGATCCTCCTGTCGCCGGGGACGCGGGCGGGATCGCTGAACACCGAGAGCTGCTCGAGGTGCGCCACCTCGCGCACGTCGACCTTCTCGGCGAGCTGACGCCGGGCCGAGGTGATCAGGTCCTCGTCGTCGCCGAGCTGTCCGCCGGGCAGCGACCAGGTGCCCTTCTGCGGGTCGAGGGCCCGCTGCCACAGCAGTACCGCCAGTTCGGGGTGGCCGTCGAAGTCGCGAACCTGGAAGACCGCGGTGAGCACTTCGTGGACGGTGCTAGGATGAGGCATGTTTTCGATCCTAAGTCGAAAACCCCGAGAATCGAAACCCGCACGTGTGGGGATTCGGATGGCAGATCCGGCGCAGACCGACCGGATCCACGGTGAAGGAGCAAGGCCATGACATCGACGTTGTGGGCAGGTGCGGGTTCGATCACGGACGCACCCGGCGGTTACACAGGTGTGGAGGCCACTCCGGAGTGGGCGGCCGAGGTGCGGCGCCTCGCCAAGGAACGCGGCGCGACGCTGCTGGCGCACAACTACCAGCTGCCCGCCATCCAGGACGTGGCCGACCACGTCGGCGACTCGCTGGCACTGTCCCGGATCGCCGCCGAGGCGCAGGAGGACACCATCGTGTTCTGCGGTGTGCACTTCATGGCCGAGACCGCGAAGATCCTCAGCCCGAGCAAGACCGTGCTCATCCCCGACGAGCGCGCCGGCTGCTCGCTCGCCGACTCGATCACCGCGGACGACCTGCGGGCGTGGAAGGCCGACTACCCGGACGCGGTGGTGGTGTCGTACGTGAACACCACGGCCGAGGTGAAGGGCCTGACCGACATCTGCTGCACCTCGTCCAACGCGGTCGACGTGGTCAACTCGATCGACCCCGACCGCGAGGTGCTGTTCCTGCCGGACCAGTTCCTCGGCGCGCACGTCAAGCGGGTGACCGGCCGGACGAACATGCACATCTGGGCGGGCGAGTGCCACGTGCACGCAGGCATCAACGGCGACGAGCTCACCGCGCAGGCCAAGTCGCACCCCGACGCCGAGCTGTACGTGCACCCGGAGTGCGGCTGCGCCACCTCCGCTCTGTACCTCGCGGGCGAGGGGTTCGTGCCCGAGGACAAGGTCAAGATCCTGTCCACCGGCGGCATGCTGGACGCGGCCCGCGCGAGCCACGCGAAGCAGGTGCTGGTCGCGACCGAGGTCGGCATGCTGCACCAGCTGCGCAAGGCCGCGCCGGAGATCGACTTCCAGGCCGTCAACGACCGTGCCTCCTGCCCGTACATGAAGATGATCACCCCGGCCGCGCTGCTGCGCTGCCTCATCGAGGGCAAGGACGAGGTGGACGTCGACCCGGCCACCGCCGAGCGGGCCCGCAAGTCCGTGCAGCGGATGATCGAGATCGGCAACCCGGGCGGCGGCGAGTAATGACGCCTGCCGGCCGGGCGAGCTGGGAGGCGAACGCCGACCTCGTGGTCGTCGGCGGCGGGGTCGCGGGCCTGACCGCGGCCCGCGCCGCCTCGCTGCGCGGTCTGAAGGTGCTCACCGTGAGCAAGGGCGGGCCGACCGACACCGCGACGCAGTACGCGCAGGGCGGCATCGCGGTTGTCGGCGACCTGCGGACGGACTCTGTCGACTCCCACGTCGCGGACACCTGTGCCGCGGGCGCGGGGCTCTGTGACGAGGACGCGGTGCGCTCAATCGTGGCAGGCGGTGCCGACGCGGTCGCCGCGCTCGCCGATCTCGGCGCGGTGTTCGACCGCGGCCGCGACGGCGACGTCTCCCGTACCCGCGAGGGCGGGCACAGCGTCCGCCGGATCATCCATGCCGGCGGCGACGCGACGGGCGCCGAGGTGCAGCGGGCCCTGAACGCGGCCGGGATGCCGGTGCTGTTCGGGGCGGCCGCGGCTCGCGTCGTCACCGACTCGCGCGGCGTCACCGGCCTGATCGTGCTGTCCGACAAGGGTATCGGCGTCATCCATGCGCCAGCGGTGCTGTTGGCCACCGGTGGGCTCGGGCAGCTGTACTCGTGCAGCACCAACCCGCCGGGCGCGACCGCCGACGGCATCGCGCTGGCGTTGGATGCCGGTGCGGCCGTCGCGGATGTCGAGTTCGTGCAGTTCCATCCGACCGTGCTGTTCACGCCCGGCGGCGTCGGCCGCCGGCCGCTGATCAGCGAGGCCGTTCGGGGCGAGGGTGCGATCCTGCTGGACGGCAACGGTGACTCGGTGACGGCCGGGGTGCACCCGATGGGTGACCTGGCCCCCCGCGACGTGGTCTCGCGTGCCATCGCGGACCGGATCCGCCGGCTCGGCACCGACCACGTGTACCTCGACGCGCGCGGGCTCGCCGGGTTCGCCGAGCGGTTCCCGACGGTGACCGCGTCCTGCCTGGCCGCGGGGATCGACCCCGCGCATCAGCTCATTCCGGTGGCCCCTGCGGCGCACTACGCGTGCGGCGGCGTGGTGACCGACGTGCACGGGCGCACCGAGGTGCCGGGGCTCTACGCCGCGGGCGAGGTCGCGCGCACCGGCCTGCACGGCGCCAATCGGTTGGCCTCCAACAGCCTGCTCGAGGGCCTCGTGGTCGGGGAGCGGGCAGGTATCGCGGCCGCCGAGCGGGCGGGGACGGCGGTGGAGGTCGGCTCGGCCGAACTGCGGCCGCATCCGCATGTCGCCCGCGATCGGGTGCAGGCGCTGATGACTGCGCACGCCTCCGTGGTCCGGGACGGGGCCGGATTGTCCACGGCGGCACGGGAACTCGCCGAGTCTGCGGAGCTCGTCCCGGCCGGGGCAACAGGTCTCGAGGATGCGGCGCTCACCGTGACGGCCGCCGCGCTGGTGCTGGCGGCCCGCGCGCGGACCGAGAGCAGGGGCTGCCACACCCGCAGCGACTTCCCCGAGGCGTCGGAGTCGCTGCGCCACGGCATCGAGGTCCGGCTCGGGGCCGACGGCGAACTCGAGCTGCCCGAACTCGTGACGGCCCCGAACTAGAGACAGACGATCTTGTGACGACTTCGACAGGAGCACGATGACCACGCTGGCGGACGGCCTTGACCGCGACGAGATCCTCACCCTGGTGCGGGTGGCACTGGGTGAGGACCTGCGCTACGGCCCCGACATCACCTCGGTCGCGACGGTGCCGGCGGGCGCGGTTGCCAAGGCCTCCGTGGTGTCGAGGGCGGCGGGCACGGTTGCGGGGATCGACGTGGGTCTGCTGGTGCTCGACGAGGTGGTCGGGGCAGGCAACTACGAGGTGCTCGCCCGCGTCGAGGACGGTGCCGTCGTGCGGCCGGGGGAGTCGGTGCTGACCGTGCTGGCCCCGACGAGGGACCTGCTCACCGCGGAGCGCACCATGCTCAACCTGATGTGCCACCTGTCCGGGATCGCGACCGCAACCGCGGCCTGGGTCGAGGAGGTGCGCGGCACGGACTGCCGGATCCGCGACAGCCGTAAGACGCTGCCGGGGTTGCGCGCGTTGCAGAAGTACGCGGTCCGGATGGGCGGCGGGGTCAATCACCGGATGGGTCTCGGGGACGCGGCACTGATCAAGGACAACCACGTCGCGGCGGCAGGCTCGGTGGTCGCCGCGCTCAACGCGGTGCGGGCGGCGGCTCCCGACATCGAGTGCGAGGTCGAGGTGGACAGCCTGACCCAGCTCGACCAGGTGCTCGCGGAGAACGTCGAGCTGGTGCTGCTGGACAACTTCGCGCTCTGGGAGACGCAGACCGCGGTCCAGCGGCGCAATGCGGTGGCGCCGCAGACCAAGCTCGAGTCCTCGGGCGGGCTCACCCTCGACGTGGCGGCCGACTACGCCAGGACCGGGGTTGACTACCTCGCGGTCGGCGCGCTGACGCATTCGGTGTCCGTGCTGGATCTCGGCCTGGACATGTAGCGGTTTCTTGTCGCCGCGCCGCGCTAGTCTGCAAGAGACCGAACGTGCGACGGATGAAGGAGAACCAGATGAGCTCTCGTCTCAACCCGTACATCAGCTTCGCCGACAACGCGAGGCAGGCCATGGAGTTCTACCAGGGTGTGTTCGGCGGCACCTTGAACCTGAGCACCTTCGGTGAGTTCGGCGCACCGGACGCCCCTGGGGCCGACCTGATCATGCACGGCATGTTGGAGACCCCCAGCGGATACACGCTGATGGGAGCCGATACGCCGCCCGGGATGGAACACAAGCCCGGCGAGAACATCGCGGTCAGCCTGAGCGGCGACGACGGCGACGAGCTGCGTGGCTATTGGGCGAAGCTGTGCGACGGTGGCACCGTGTCCGTCCCGCTGGAGAAGCAGATGTGGGGCGACGAATTCGGCATGTGTACCGACAAGTTCGGCATCGGCTGGATGGTCAACATCGGCGCGCCGCAGGCCTGACGTCTTGGCGCCGCGGCTAGGCCGTCGCGCCGCGGTGCACGAGCGACAGGAACGCCGCCGCGGTGAAGAACAGGCCGGAGAAGACCCGGCCGGTGACGCGTTGCTGTTTCGGTGAGCGCATCATCCGCAGCACCCGCGCGGCCAGCCCGGTGTAGCCGGTCATCACCATGACGTCCACGGCGATCATCGTCGCGGCGATGATCGCGTATTGCGGGACCAACGGCGCCGTCGGGTCCAGGAACTGTGGCAGGACGGCCAGCATGAAGACCACCGCCTTCGGGTTGCTGGCGTTGACCAGGAACCCGCGGGTGACGAGGGCGGCCGCGGAGTGGCGGCGGGAATCGGTCTCGGCGGACACCTCGGTCGGCGCCGCCCGCCATTGCCGGATCCCGAGGTAGACCAGGTAGGCGACGCCGAACCACTTGATGACGGTGAACGCCAGCGCCGAGCTGGCGAGGAGTGCGCCGACCCCTGCCGCGACGATGACCACCTGCAGCAACAGCCCGATCTGCAGGCCGAGGATGTTCCAGTAGCCGCGGCGCAGGCCGTGGCTGAGGCCGGTGGACATCGACGCGATCGCGCCCGCGCCGGGGGACAGGCTGATCACCCACGCGGCACCGAAGAACGCGAACCACATCTGCCAGGCCATGAGAACTCCACCTTCACCTACGAGGAGCGGGCGACACGCGACGCGCGTGCCTGCGCTTGGAGCATAGGACGGGGGCCACCACGCGTATCTTGTGCCCATGCCCGCACTCTCAGTCGAGCCCGTAGACCTGGGACCCCGCAAGGTGGCCCGCCGGGTCCTGGTCAATGCCCCCGTGAACGAACTGTTCGGCCTGGTCGCCGACCCGAGACGACATCACGAGTTGGACGGATCGGGGACCGTGCAGGCCGCCGTCTCGGGGCCGGCGCGACTCGACCGGGGCGCCAAGTTCTCGATGTCGATGTCGATGCGGATGCTCGGCTTCCCGTACCGGATCACCAGCACCGTCACCGCGTTCGAGGACGGCAAGGTGATCGAGTGGCGGCACCCGTTCGGGCACCGGTGGCGCTGGGAGTTCGCCGAGGTCTTCTCGGCCGACGCGCCGGTGCCGCAGACGCAGGTCACCGAGGTCTTCGATTACACCGACTCGAAGCTGGCAAAGTCCTTCGAGCTCATCGGGTTTCCGCAGAAGAACGCGAAGGGGATCTCGGCGACGCTCGAGGGTCTGCAGCGGCGATACGCCTGAGGGCCCTCCGCTAGCGGCCTGGCCCCGCCGATCCCGATGTCGCGGGCCAGGGGTCGGGCGGGCTCAGGCAGCTCTGCGGCGGGCTGACCAGCGAACAGAACGCGGGCGCCATCACCGGCCGATAGTCGGCGGGCACGCCGTCGGCGGCGATCAGCTCGCGGTAGGTGGACACCGCGTCGGTCGGCCTGCGGGTCAGCGTCGGGTCGGTCAGCGTGTCGACGGTGTAGAGGCCGAACCGCGGTCGGTAGGTGCCCCACTCGTAGTTGTCGGTGATCGACCAGTAGTTGTAGCCGATCACGTCGGCGCCGTCGGCCCGCGCGCGGGTGAGCCAGTAGACGTGGTCGCGCAGGTGATCCGAGCGGGTGTACCCGTCGGGCCTCGGCGCGCCGTTGTCGGTGGGCATCCCGTTCTCCACCACGTATATCGGCAGCTCCGGGTACTTGCGCGCGTAGTACATCGCGGCGTGATAGATCCCGTCCGGCTGCGGCCGGATGTCGTAGAAGGCGTCAGCGACCGCGGCCGCCGCGGTGAGGTTGTCCAGCGAGACGCCGTAGTAGTAGTCGAGGCCGAGGAAGTCGAGCTTGTCGCGGACCCGGTCGGCGAAGACCGAGTCCACCGCCCCCATCGCGGCGGGGATGTAGGAGACGTTGCTCGAGACGCGGGCGTCGGGGTCGAGTCGGTGGATGGTGTCGTAGATGCTGCGGTGCGCGGCCACCATCCGGTCCAGCATCTGCGGGGCCGCAGGCAGCGAGATGCCACCGAAGGTCAGCTCCTTCTGCACGAACACCGTTGGCTCGTTGAAGGTGATCCAGTCGGCCCCTGCTCCTGCGTAGCGTGCGACCACCCGCTCGGCGTTGGTCAGCCAGCGGGCCAGGGTGTCCGGGTCGGCCCAGCCGCCGCGGTCGGCGATCCAGCCCGGGTAGACCCAGTGGTCGAGCGTGATCATGGGCGTCATGCCGTGCCCGCGGATCTCCTCGATCACGTCGTCGTAGTAGGCGAACTCGGCCTCGTCCCAGCCGTCCGGGGTCGGCTGCACCCTGGCCCATTCGACGGAGAAGCGGAACACGTCGACGCCTAGGGCCGCCGCGCGGGCGATGTCCTCCCGGTAGCGGTGCCGGAAGTCGGGCCCGGAACCGTACGGGTCGTGGGTCTTGCCCGACGACACGTAGCGGGACCAGTTGCTGTCCGGCGGCGTGCCCTCGGACTGGAAGCCGGAGGTGGCCACGCCCCACTCGAAATCCGCACCGAGCCCCGACGGGACGGCCTGGGCGGGTGATCCGGCGGCCATCGGACCTCCAGCCAACGCGAGGACGAGCGCGAGGATCCGGGCGATTCGGGTCACGCGTCGGAGGGTAGGGCAGCGGGGTCCGCTCCTGCGGCCGTTTCGCCGATGAATTACGTTCGACGGGTCAACGATTCTGCACGTTCCGGGTCTGCGGCCACCCATGATGGGGGCCGGACCCGCCGACCCGAGAGGTGCCGCTCGTGAAAAATCCGCTCGCCTTCTTCGACACGACGCCGGACGGATACGTGGCGTTGCCCTTCGCGGTCAGCCGGTGGTCGCCGGACATGGTGAGCGGGGTGGCGCTGTGCGGACTCCTCGCCCGCGCGCTCGAAAGCGGGCACGGCGGAGACGGATTCGTGCCGACCCGGCTGACGGTCGACCTCTTCCGTCCGGCGCGGACCCGACCGCTGACCTCCGCAACCAGGGCGGTGCGCGACGGCAAGCGGATCCGGGTCGCCGACGCGGAGCTGCTCCAGGACGGGGAGCCCGTCGCGCGCGCGTCCGCGGTCTTCCTGCGCCCATCGGAGCAGCCGCCCGGCGAGGTCTGGACCCGTGATCGCCGCCCGTCACCGCCGCCGGCCTCGATCGCCTCGCCAACCGAGGCGCTCACGCCGCCGTACTTCGGCAGCGATTCGCACCCCGAGGGCTGGTCCACCTCGATGTTCGAGCATCAGGGCGTCAGCCGTAAACGCATGTGGGCCAGGCATCTTCCGGTGGTGGCAGGGGAGGAGCCGTCGCAGTTCGAGCGGGCCGCGATGGCGGGCGAGCCGACCAGCCTGATGACCAACTGGGGCAGCGAGGGTGTCGGCTTCATCAACGTCGACCTGACCCTCGTGCTGGCAAGGCTGCCCGAGGGGCCCGACGTCGGGATCGAGGCGGACGACCACATCAGCTCAGACGGTCTGGCCGTGGGCACCGCGACGATGTTCGACCGGGGCGGCCCGATCGGTACCTGCGTGGTCAGCGCGCTATCCAACGCGCGGCGGCAGGTGGACTTCGCAGGCCAGGGCGAGTTCGAGATACCCGCGACGAACTAGCTCTTCCTGTCCTCGCCGAGGAACGGCCGGACCAGGTCGAGTGGCAGCGGGAAGATCATCGTCGAGTTGTGCTCGCCGCCGATCTCCCGCAGCGTCTGCAGGTAGCGCAGCTGCAGGGTCGTCGGATTGCGGCTGATGATGTCGGCCGCGAGTGCGAGCTTCTCCGCGGCCTGGAACTCGCCTTCCGCGTTGATGATCTTGGCCCGCCGTTCGCGCTCGGCCTCGGCCTGGCGCGCGATGGCCCGCTGCATGTTCTCCGGGATCTCGACGTCCTTGATCTCGACGGTGGTGACCTTCACGCCCCACGGTTCGGTCTGCTGATCGATCACCTTCTGCAGGTCCTCGTTCAGCCGTTCCCGCTCGGCGAGCAGGGAGTCGAGCTCGGCCTTGCCCAGGATCGAACGCAGCGTGGTCTGCGCGATCTGCAGCGTCGCGAGCAGGAAGTCTTCCACCTCGACGATCGCCCTGTCGGCGTCGATCACCCGGAAATACGCGACGGCGGTGACCTTCGCGGGCACGTTGTCGCGGGTGATCACCTCCTGGACGGGGATCTTGAGCGTCACCGTGCGCAGGCTGACGCGCACCATTCGGTCGACCGCAGGCACCAGCAGGACCAGTCCGGGCCCCTTGGAGTCGAGGACGCGGCCCAGCCGGAAGACCACACCGCGTTCGTACTCGCGCAGGATCCGGACCGAGGTGCCGGGCAGCACGAACAGCAGCAGGGTGACGATGACGAGAAGTGCGAAGACGATGGTCACGGCGACCACTCCCACGGTTCGCGCCGGCGCACGGACAGGGTGAGCCCGCGGATCCGTTCGACGACGACGGACTCGCCCTCGGCCGGCTCCGGATCCTGCTCGTACCCGAACTCCATCTTGGCGCGCCAGAGCCCGCCTGCCGTCTCCACCTGGCCGTGCGATCCGGTCCAGTTCCGGACGACGGCGTTCGTCCCGATGAGGGACTCGGGCCCACTGTGCACGGGCAGCTGCCTCGCGACCAGTGCCTTTCGCCCGGCCAGTGCCATCACGCCGAGCCCGACCACCGCGACGCCAACCGTCACGGGGACCGCGATCACCGATCCGGCGCCGTCGGCGGCGAACAGCATCCACACGCCCGCGGCGGACAGCAGCGCACCTCCGGCCCCGAGGATCCCCGCGGTCGGGGTGTGGGCCTCGACCACGATCAGCAGGATGCCCACCACCAGTGCCAGCAGGCCCAACGCGGTCATCTCGACTCCCACGATCAACGCTCGGTGGGGGCTCGGCCGCTCGCATAGCCACTTCGCGGCCGAACCCTCGACTCCAAGGTAATCCGGCGTACGCGCCGCGGCCACCTAGTGCGCGCCCCGCCGGACGACCGCGCGGTGACCTGCTGACCTGCGGTCGGGATTGTTACGTCCTCGTAAATGTGTTCTGGATCACGTACCATGATTCAACTGCCTTTGAACTTTCGGCAGTGGTTGTTGGACGCAAGGCCGGGAGCTCAGATGACTGCGAACACATCGCCGTCGGGGCGGTCCATCCGCCGGGCACGAACGACGCGATCCCCGCGGATCGCAGTCGCAGCGGAGCCGCGGTTCATCGCCGGCGCAAGCCTCCGATCCAGGATCCTGGCCGAATCGGTCCGGTTCACCGTCAAGCCCGCTCTCGAGGTGTGGGCCCGCTGGCCGAGTGCCATGTGGCCCGCGGGCGCGCTGGACTTCGCGGCCAGGATGGTCCCGCCGGGCCGCGGAGTGGGCCGACGCCGGATCCGCCTCGAGCACTGTGACGCCGAATGGCTCCAGGCCCGCGACGCGATGCGGGACGCGGTGGTGCTGTACCTGCACGGGGGCGGCTTCCTCACCTGCGGGCTGAACACCCACAGGAACCTGGTCTCACGGATCTCCGGCGCGGCGGGGGCGCCTGTGCTCGCCGTCGACTACCGGATGCTGCCCAAGCATCCGATCGATGCGGCCATCGCGGACGGTGTGGCCGGGTACCGGTGGTTGCTGGAGCAGGGGTTCGAGGGCAAGCGGATCGTCATCGCGGGCGACTCGGCCGGTGGCTACCTGACCTTCGCGACGGCGATCGCGATCGCCGAGCTGGGCCTGCCCACCCCGGCCGGGCTCGTCGCGCTCTCGCCGCTCACCGACATCGACCCCGCGACCAAGCTGGCGCACCCGGGAGCCGACGGCTGCCCGTTGATCCCGCGGTCGGTCCTGCTCGCATTGGCGGACGTGGCGGCCGCGAGGGCGGGCGCGAACTCGCGAACCTCCCCGGTCAACGGGGTGCTGGCGGGGTTGCCGCCGGTGCTGATCCACGTCGGCTCGACCGAGATCCTCTACCCGGATGCGGAACTGATGGCCCAGCGCCTGGGCGCGGCTGGGGTCTCGGTGACCCTGGAGGTCTGGGATCGGCAGGTCCACGTCTTCCACGCGGCCGCAGGCCTCATCCCGGAGGCGGAGCGGGCGATAGCCAGGGTGGGCGAGTTCATCCGGACCTGCACACCCGCCGCCGAGGCGCCTGCACTCACCGCCGTCTGAGCGGTGCGCTCGCGCTGGCCGGCCCGCGGCGCCGTCCTGATCGCCGGGGCACTGCCGCTGGTCGCCTTCCCCGCGCCGGGCCTCGACCTCCTGGCCTGGGTGGCGCTGGTGCCGGTCCTGCTCCTGCTGCGCGCGGCGGACACGCCAAACGAGGCGGCGCTGCGCGGATGGCTCGCGGGTGTCGGGTTCCTGTCCGGGACGCAATACTGGCTGGCGCCGAACCTGGTCTACTTCTTTCCGTTCGCGATCGGTCTTGTCGCGCTGCTGTGGTCCGGCTGGGGGATCCTGGTGCGGGCACTGCTGCGTGGCGCCCTGACCCCGACGCGGGCGGTGGCGGCCGTGATCGGGGTGCCCGCCGGCTGGGTGCTGATCGAGACCGTGCGGTCCTGGCACTGGCTCGGTGGGCCGTGGTCGCTGTTCGGGTCGACGCAGTGGCGCCGCCCCGACGTGTTGGCACTCGCCTCGGTCGGCGGGGTCTGGCTGGTGGGTTTCGCCGTGGTCGCGGCCAACGTCGGGTTCGCGATCCTGATCGTCGGCGGCCGGACCTGGGCCTGGTCCACACCGCCGACATCGGCTCGATGCGTCGGAGCGGCGACGGCCCTGGTCGCGGTCGTGGCCGGTCCGCTGTGGTCCGCGGCCCGATCCGACCTGCCGGACTCGCCGACCGTGCCGGTGGCGCTCGTGCAACCGGGAATCGTGCCCGACGACCTGCTGAGCCGCCAGAAGGAGCTGACCCGCGGGCTCGGCCGCCCGGTGCATCTTGTCGTGTGGGGCGAGAGCAGCGTCGGCGAGGACCTCGCCGCCCGGCCCGACGTGCTCGCCCGGCTGACCGCGCTGTCGGGCGCCGTCGGCGCCGAGTTGCTGGTGAACGTCGACGCGCGGGTCGCAGGCAGCGGAGCCATCGCGAAGACCTCGACCCTGATCAGCGCTGAGGGGGTCGAGGCCGAGTACCGGAAGACCCGGCTGGTGCCGTTCGGCGAGTACGTACCGTTCCGCGGTCAGCTCGGTTGGCTCAGCCGGGTCACCGCCGCGGCGGGACAGAACCGTCAGGCGGGCGACCGGTTGGTGGTGATGGATGTCGACGGCCTGGCGATCGGGCCGCTGATCTCCTTCGAGCAGACCTTCCCCGACCTGGCCCGCGCCCAGGCGAGAAACGGCGCCGCGCTGCTGGTCTACCAGTCGTCGACGGCGACCTTCCAGGGCAGCTGGGCGCCGGCACAGCTAGCCAGCTTCGGCGCGCTGCGGGCGGCCGAGACCGGACGGCCGGTGGCCGCCGCCGCACTCACCGGCGTCTCCGCGGCCTTCGACGCACGGGGGAACCGGCTCGCGTGGATGCCGGCCGCCGAGAGCGGCGCAATGATCGTGGACGTGCCGATGGCGGGGGAGGACACGGCCTTCGACCGCCTCGGGAACTGGGTGCCCGCATCGTGTGCGCTCATCGTCGCGTTGCTGGCACTCGGTGCGCTCGCTCGACGGAGACCGTCGGATTAGCTCTCGAAGTACGCCTCGCCGACCACGAACATCCCCCGCTGCGGGATCCAGAAGTCGCCGAGGTGTGCCTGCTCGGGCAGCGGCCCGGGTGGTCCGAGGTCGACCCCGTCGATGGTTGCCCGGCTCTGGTCGAGGGTCCACAGCATCCGGGGGTTCGCCCGGAACCGCTGGCCGTTCGAGGCGGTGCCGGTCAGCCGCACGTGCCCGACCCCGAGTGCGGGTCCGGCCACGCGCCCCATCAGGGAGAGGACGGAGTCGCTTCGCCACAGGGCCGCGGGCAGGAACCGGCCGAGGCCCGTCATCGCCGCCGTCGCCGCCGATTTCCCCAGTACGAGATCCCACACGAGCTTGTCGTCCACCGTGACCGTGAAGGCGGCCGGACCGGTCCACGTCACCGTGATGTCAGCGCTCCGTGCGTCCTCGGTCGCGGAGCCGAAGTATCGGGCGCAGCTGACCTCGGGCGAAACGCTGCTGTAGATCGTCCACTCGCCCGCGGGGTCTCGATGCCACACCGAGTCGTAGCCCGCGCCCACGGAGCTGGCCGGGAAGTGTCGTAACGCAAGGCAGTGGCCGCTGGCGAACGGCGCCCCCATCACCCCGTAGCCCGCGAACCGTTCCCGGCCGTCGTCCGGGGGCAAAGCCGTGTTCTGTTCTGCGATCGATCGCGCGTCGTGAGTCATGTCGATCCTCTCGGCGAACCGCCTTGTCAGCGTACGCGCACGGGGGGGTTTGCGCACGGCCGGCGACGAACGAAACCCGCGGTCGCGGCGGCCAGCGGAATATCGCGTGGACCTATCCTGAATAATCAGTACAAACCCATTCCTCTGAAGGGACCCTCATGCCTGCCCGCACCGAGCTCGCCCGCGTGGATCTCCGCGGTCGAACACCCACCACGGCCGAACTCAGGGCCGCGCTGCCCCGAGGTGGAGTGGATGTGGACGCGGTGCTGCATCAGGTGCGGCCGATGGTCGAGGAGGTCCGCGACCGGGGCGCCGAGGCGGCCCTCGAGTTCGGCGAGAAGTTCGACGGGGTCCGTCCGGACCAGGTGCGGGTGCCCCGCGCCGAGCTGACCAAGGCGCTCGCCGAGCTCGATCCGGCGGTGCGCGCCGCCCTCGAGGTCGCGATCGAGCGGACCCGGCTCGTGCACGCCGACCAGCGGCGCACCGACACCACCACGCAGGTGGTGCCCGGCGGCACGGTGACCGAGCGCTGGGTGCCGGTGGACCGGGTCGGCCTCTACGTGCCGGGCGGCAACGCCGTCTACCCGTCGTCCGTCGTGATGAACGTCGTGCCTGCGCAGGCCGCGGGCGTCGAGTCGCTCGTCGTGGCCTCGCCGCCGCAGGCCGACTTCGGTGGCCTGCCGCACCCGACCATCCTCGCCGCGGCCGAGCTGCTCGGCGTCGACGAGGTGTGGGCGGTCGGCGGCGGCCAGGCCGTCGCGCTGCTCGCCTACGGCGGCACCGACACCGACGGCGCGGAACTGGCGCCGGTCGACCTGATCACCGGGCCGGGCAACATCTACGTCACCGCGGCGAAGCGGCTGTGCCGCGGGCTCGTCGGGATCGACGCCGAGGCCGGACCGACCGAGATCGCGATCCTCGCCGACCACACCGCCGACCCGGTGCACGTCGCCGCCGACCTCATCAGCCAGGCCGAGCACGACGTGATGGCCGCCAGCGTGCTCGTCACCACCAGTGTTGAGCTCGCGGACGCTGTGGACGACGCGCTCACCGCCCAGCTCGAGCTCACCAAGCACAGCGAGCGGGTCTCGACGGCGCTGGCGGGCAGCCAGTCCGGGACGGTGCTGGTGTCCTCCGTCGAGGACGGCCTGCGCGTGGTCAACGCGTACGCGGCCGAGCACCTCGAGATCCAGACCGAGGACGCGTCGGCGGTGGCCGCCAGGGTCCGCTCCGCGGGCGCGATCTTCGTCGGCCCCTGGTCGCCGGTCAGCCTCGGTGACTACTGCGCGGGCTCGAACCACGTGCTGCCGACCGCGGGCTGCGCGCGCCACTCCTCGGGGTTGAGCGTGCAGACCTTCCTGCGCGGCATCCACGTCGTCGACTACTCGGAGGCCGCCCTCAAGGACGTCTCCGGTCACGTGATCGCCCTCGCGAACGCCGAGGACCTGCCCGCACACGGCGAGGCCGTGCGGCTGCGCTTCGAGGCGCTTCGGTGAGCGGCGGTCCGGTACCCGGCGCGGCGGCGAGCATCGACGAGCTACCCATCCGAGAGAACCTGCGCGGCAAGTCTCCTTACGGCGCACCGCAGTTGACGGTGCCCGTGCAGCTGAACACCAACGAGAACCCGCACCCGCCGACCCGTGCGCTGATCGACGACGTCGCGGAGTCGGTCCGGGCGGCGGCCGCCGAGCTGCACCGGTACCCGGACCGCGACGCGGTGGCCCTGCGGACCGACCTGGCCGCGTACCTCACCCGGCAGACCGGCGTCGCGGTCACCGTCGACAACGTGTGGGCGGCCAACGGCTCCAACGAGATCCTGCAGCAGCTGCTGCAGGCCTTCGGCGGGCCGGGTCGCAGCGCGATGGGTTTCGTGCCGTCGTACTCGATGCACCCGATCATCTCGGACGGCACCGAGACCCGGTGGCTGCCGGTCTTCCGGCGGTCGGACTTCTCGCTCGACCCGGAGGCGGTGATCGCGGCGGTCGCACAGCAGAAACCGGACGTCGTGTTCGTCACGAGCCCGAACAATCCCACCGGGCACAGCGTCCCGCTGTCCGACCTGCGTCGCATCCTCACCGCGGCACCGGGCATCGTCATCGTGGACGAGGCGTACGGCGAGTTCTCCTCGGGCCCGAGCGCGATCACGCTGATCGACGAGTTCCCGACCAAGCTGGTCGTGACCCGCACGATGAGCAAGGCCTTCGCCTTCGCGGGCGGTCGGCTGGGTTACCTCGCCGCGGCACCCGCGGTCGTGGAAGCGCTTCTGCTGGTGCGCCTTCCGTACCACCTGTCGGTGATCACCCAGGCCGCGGCCAGGGCGGCGCTGCGGCACGCGGACGAGACCCTTGCCAGCGTCGCTGAGCTCGCCGCGCAACGCGACAGGGTGTCGGCGGAGCTCTCCGCGATGGGCTTCCAGGTGATCGAGTCGGACGCGAATTTCCTACTGTTCGGCCAGTTCTCCAACGCGGCCGCCACCTGGCGGCGCTACCTCGACGACGGAGTGCTGATCCGGGATGTGGGGATCGAGGGCTACCTGCGTGCGACCATTGGCCTGGCCGCGGAGAACGACGAGCTGTTGCGGGTGAGCAAGAAGCTCGTCGCAACGGAACTCGTCACAACGGAGATCACTGAGGAGACACGATGACCGGGCGGATCGCGAAGGTCGAGCGCACCACCAAGGAATCTTCCATCGCCGTCGAGCTGAACCTCGACGGCACCGGGATCGTCGACATCTCCACCGGCGTGCCGTTCTTCGACCACATGCTGACCGCGCTCGGTAGTCACGCCAGCTTCGACCTGACAGTCAAGGCCGAGGGCGACATCGAGATCGAGGCCCACCACACCGTCGAGGACACCTCGATCGTGCTGGGTCAGGCGCTCGGTCAGGCGCTCGGGGACAAGCGGGGCATCCGGCGCTTCGGCGACGCGTTCGTCCCGATGGACGAGACCCTCGCGCATGCCTCCGTCGACGTCTCCGGCCGTCCGTACTGCGTGCACACCGGCGAACCCGAGCACATGCTGCACGCCGTCATCGGCGGCTACCCGGGGGTTCCCTACGCCACGGTGATCAACCGGCACGTGTTCGAGTCGATCGCCTCCAACGCGCGGATCGCGCTGCACGTGCGGGTGCTCTACGGTCGCGACCAGCACCACATCACCGAGGCCGAGTTCAAGGCCGTCGCCCGCGCGCTGCGCGAGGCCGTCGAGCCGGACCCGCGGGTGACCGGGGTGCCGTCGACCAAGGGCGCGCTGTAGACCATGAGTGACGCGCTGATCTACGTCCTGTTCATCGCGGCCGGGTTCGCGCTCGGCGGCGCGTACTCGATGTGGACCGTCAACAAGTTCGCCTCCGGCGTGCTGCTCGCGCTGGCGATCATCGCGGCCGCGGGCGGGGTCCTGCGGTTGATCTGATGGGCACGGTCTCCGGGGCGACGGCACCCGGCGGACTCTGGCGTACCCGAGGGCTGCCGGTGGCGTTCCTCATGGGCGCGACCACCTTCGGCGGGTGGTCGCTGCTGTTGCCGGTGGTCCCGCTGGCGATCTCGCAGGCGGGTGGTTCGGACGCACTCGCGGGCGCGAGCACCGCGATCTTCATGGGCACCACCGTCGCCACCCAACTCTGCACGCCGACCCTGTTGCGGAGCTTGGGGTACCGGTGGGTGCTCGCCGTCGGCTGTCTGCTGCTCGGTCTACCCTCGCTCGCCTTCCTCGTTTCCACCGAAGCCGTTCCCGCGCTGATCATCTCGGCGGTCCGTGGGATCGGCTTCGGGCTGGTGACGGTGGCCGGCAGCGCGCTGATCGGGGAGTTGGCGCCGAAGGAGATCCTCGGCCGGGCGACCGGTGCCCAGGGCATCGCCATCTCGCTGGCCCAGATGGTCGCCCTGCCGGTGGGGCTGGCGCTGTTCGGCCGTGGCCAGTCCTCGCTGGTGTTCGTGCTCGGGGCGCTGGTGCCGTTGCTGTCCATCGCCGCGATCGCCGCCCTGCCGTCGATCCCACGGCCGGCGGGGGCTGGCCCGCGCGGACGCCTGCCGCTCGGCCTGTTGCTGGTGCCGTGCCTGGCGATGGTCGTGGTGGCCTCGGCATACGGCGGGGTCACCAGCCTGCTCCCGATCGCGGTCGAGGACCGGGCGGCGATCGCGGGCGTTGCGCTCGCGGTGGTCAGCGGGGCGATCCTGGTCGGGCGGTACGGCGCGGGCGCACTGGCGGACAGGATCGGGCACGGCCGTTCGATGGTGCCCGCGCTCGCCTGCGCGACGCTCGGTGCCGGGCTGTTCGCGGCCGGGGTGGTCGGCGACGGCCAGGTCGGGTTCCTGATGGCAGGCGCGGTGGCGTTCGGGCTCGGGTTCGGGGCCTGCCAGAACGAGGCGTTGGTCTGGCTGTTCACCGGCGCGGGTCCGTCCAAGCTCGGGGCGGCCAGCGCCGCATGGAACATCAGCTACGACGCCGGGACCGGAATCGGTGCGCTCACGCTGGGGGTGGTCGCCCAGAACGCCGGGTACACGTGGGTGTTCGCGATCGCCGCCGCGGCTATCGCGCTGGTGATTCCGGTGGCGTGGGCCCGGGCCGATAGAGTTGCCGCATGACCTCCGTCGCGCTCCTCGACTACGGCTCCGGCAACCTGCACTCGGCCCAACGAGCCCTCGCCCGCGTCGGTGCGGACGTCGAGGTGACCTCGGACCCCGCCGTCGCCCTGGCCGCGGACGGACTGGTTGTCCCCGGCGTCGGCGCCTTCGCGGCCTGCATGGAGGGCCTGCGCGCGGTGCGTGGGGAGCGCCTCATCGGCCAGCGGCTCGCGGGCGGCAGGCCGGTCCTCGGCATCTGCGTCGGCATGCAGATCATGTTCGAACGGGGCGTCGAGCACGGCGTGGAGGCCGACGGCTGCGGTGAGTGGCCGGGCACCGTCGAGATGCTGCAGGCCGAGGTACTCCCGCACATGGGCTGGAACACCCTGCAGGCCCCGTCCGACAGCGTGCTGTTCGCAGGAATCGACGTCGACACCCGGTTCTACTTCGTGCACTCCTACGCCGTCCAGAAGTGGGAGCTCGCCGACTCCGACCTGATCGCGCCCGCGAAGCTGACCTGGGCCGACCACGGCGGGCCGTTCCTCGCCGCGGTGGAGAACGGGCCGCTCTCGGCCACCCAGTTCCACCCGGAGAAGTCCGGCGACGCCGGCGCCGCGCTGCTGGAGAACTGGGTCCGCAGCCTGTGACCGGGCAGCGGCGTGGCCTGTCGATGGGGCGCCTCGCCCTGTTCTCGCTCGGCTCCGCCGCCGCCGTCCTCGCACTCGCCACCGTCGTGCTGGCGGTGATCGAGCCGGGACCGGTGCTCGGACTGCTCATCGTCCTCGCCGGGGTCGGGGGTGCGATCCTCGCGATGGGCCTCGTCTCCACCCGGATGACCCGGCGTGCACTCGACGACTCCGCGGACGAGGAACGGAGCGCGGGCGACCCGGGAACCGGCTCGTCGCGGTGACGGACTAGGGTAGGCGCACGTGAGCCTGGTCCTTTTGCCTGCTGTAGATGTTGCCAACGGTGAAGCTGTTCGCCTCGTTCAGGGAGAGGCCGGCAGCGAGACGAGCTACGGATCCCCCCGGGATGCCGCCCTCGCGTGGCAGAACGACGGTGCCGACTGGGTGCACCTGGTCGACCTCGATGCCGCCTTCGGTCGCGGCTCGAACCGCGAGATGATCGCCGGGGTGGTCGGCGAACTCGACGTGAAGGTCGAACTGTCCGGAGGCATCCGCGACGACGAGTCGCTGCGGGCCGCGCTGGCCACCGGCTGCGCGCGCGTCAACCTCGGCACCGCCGCCATCGAGAACCCCGAGTGGTGTGCCCGCGCCATCGGCGAGTACGGCGACCGGATCGCGGTCGGGCTCGATGTCCGCAACGTCGACGGTCGCTACCAGCTGCGTGGACGCGGCTGGGTGACCGAGGGCGGCGACCTGTTCGAGACCCTCGAGCGCCTCGACCGGGACGGCTGCGCGCGCTACGTCGTCACCGATGTCGGCAAGGACGGCACCCTCACCGGCCCCAACCTGGAGCTGCTCAGCCAGGTCTGCGGTGCCACCAAGGCGCCGGTCGTGGCCTCCGGCGGGGTGTCCAGCATCGCGGACCTCGTCGCGATCGCCGGACTGGTCGACCAGGGCGTCGAGGGCTCCATCGTCGGAAAGGCGTTGTACGCCGGGCGGTTCACGCTTCCCGAGGCAATCGCCGCGGTCTCGCGATAGCGCCGGACATGAGCCTGCCCCGCGACCCGCACGAGCTGCTCTCCATCGCGAGCGGCCTGCTGGACGCGGCGCAGGAGCGCTTTCTCGACGGCGTCGGCGCGCCGAGCGCGGTGAGCAAGGGCTCCCGCGACTTCGCCACCGAACTCGACCTCGAGCTGGAACGACGGCTCAGCGCGGAACTGACCGAGCTGACCGGAATCGGTGTGCACGGTGAGGAATTCGGCGGTCAGGACCTGACCGAGGGGCCGGTGTGGGTGCTGGACCCGATCGACGGCACGCTGAACTACTCGTCCGGCCTGCCGACCGCGGGGATGTTGCTGGCCCTGCTCGACGACGGGGTCCCGGTGCTCGGCCTGACCTGGCTGCCCGCGATGGGCCGGCGCTACGCGGCGGTTGTCGACGGACCGGTGCTGTGCAACGGGGAGGCGCTGCCGCCGCTGGCGAAGGCGTCGCTGTCCGATTCGCTTGTCGGGTTCGGCGCGTTCAACGTCGACGGCAGGGGACCGATCCCCGGGCCCTACCGGGTGCGGGCGCTCGGCGAACTGAGCCGGGTGAGCAGGCGGCTGCGGATGCACGGCAGCACCGGAGCCGACCTGGCCTTCACCGCCGGTGGCGCGCTCGGCGCGTCGGTGGTGTTCGGCCACAACCCCTGGGACAACGCGCCCGGCGTCGCCCTGGTGCGCGCTGCGGGCGGTGTGGTCACCGACCTGGCGGGCGCGCCATGGCACATCGGGTCGACCTCGGTGCTCGCCGCGGCGCCGGGGGTGCACGAAGAGGTGTTGAATATTCTTGTGGCTCTGGGCGATCCGGGTGACTACCTGGACCGGGACCCGGGGCTACCGGCAGGAAGGCTGACGCAATGACGGTGGCGGTTCGGGTCATCCCGTGTCTGGACGTGGACGCGGGCCGCGTCGTGAAGGGCGTGAACTTCGAGAACCTGCGCGACGCCGGTGATCCGGTGGAGTTGGCGGCGCTGTACGACGCGCAGGGCGCGGACGAGCTGACCTTCCTCGACGTCACCGCGTCCACCTCGGACCGCGGCACGATGATCGACGTCGTGACCCGCACGGCCGAGCAGGTCTTCATCCCGCTCACGGTCGGCGGCGGGGTGCGCACCGAGCAGGACGTGGACCGCCTGCTGCGGGCGGGCGCGGACAAGGTCAGCGTCAACACCGCCGCGATCGCGCGCCCGGAGCTACTGCGCGAGCTCAGCGAGCGGTTCGGGTCGCAGTGCATCGTGCTGTCGGTGGACGCGCGCACCGTGCCCGAGGGCCAGGCGCCTACGCCGTCCGGCTGGGAGGTCACCACGCACGGCGGCAGGCGCGGCACCGGGATCGACGCGATCGAGTGGGCCCTGCGCGGCGCCGAGCTCGGGGTGGGGGAGATCCTGCTGAACTCGATGGACGCGGACGGCACCAAGGCCGGGTTCGACCTGCCGATGATCCGGGCCGCGAGGGCCGCGGTGCACGTGCCGGTGATCGCCAGTGGCGGCGCGGGCGCGGTGGATCATTTCGCGCCCGCCGTGCAGGCGGGGGCGGACGCGGTGCTCGCGGCGAGCGTCTTCCACTTCGGCGAGCTGGAGATCCCGCAGGTCAAGGACGCCATGCGCGCCGAAGGTATCGTGGTCCGATGAGTCTCGATCCCGCGATTGCCGCGCGGCTGAAGCGCAACGATGCCGGACTGTTCAGTGCGGTCGCCCAGGAGCGGGCCACCGGTGCGGTGCTGATGGTCGCCTGGATGGACGACGAGGCCCTCGCACGCACCCTGGAAACCCGCAAGGGGACCTACTACTCGCGGTCCCGCCAGCAGTACTGGGTCAAGGGCGAGACGTCCGGGCACACCCAGTACGTGCACGAGGTGCGGCTCGACTGCGACGGCGACAGCGTGCTGCTGATCGTCGACCAGGAGGGCGCGGCCTGCCACACCGGCACCCACACCTGCTTCGACGCGGACGTGCTGCTCGCCGACTCCTGACCCCGCCGAGTGCGCACCTCCCGTCGACCGTCCTGGCGGTTTGCGCCGGCAGGTGCACGCTCGGCGGAGGTGGCGGCGACACCCCGCCGTCCGGGTCCGCGCCCGTAGAATGGGGCGAAACGGACACACGTCGGCGGTGACGCTGGTGAGAACAGGCCGGTAGGCCGCGACGCGCTCGGACCTGGAGCGTGGGAAGTGGGTAATCGGCCCGTCGAAGGTCTACCGCAGCTGTCCAGGCGCGCGCGGGTCCTGCTGGTGTGCGCGGTTGGCCTGCTGGCGGCCCTGGTCGTGCTCCCTGTGCTGGTGGGCATGTACACGAGCTGGCTCTGGTTCGGTGAGGTCGGATTCCGGTCCGTCTGGGTGACGATGCTGGTCACCCGGCTGCTGCTGTTCGTCGCGGTGGCCGTGCTCGTCGGTGGCGCCGTGTTCCTCGCGGTACTGCTGGCATTTCGGGCCCGACCGGTCTTCCTGCCGGGACTGGCGGAGGACGATCCGGTCCGGATCTATCGGGACTTCGTGCAGCGCAGGCCGCGCCTGTTCGGACTTGGCATTCCCATCGTCCTCGGACTGCTGTGCGGTCTGATCGCGCAGGCGAACTGGGAGACGGTTCAGCTGTTCCTGCACGGCGGCGCGTTCGGGGTCACGGATCCGCAGTTCGGCCTCGACGTCGGCTTCTACGTCTTCGACCTGCCCTTCTATCGGTCGGTCCTGAACTGGCTGTTCGTGGCGACCGTGTTCGCCTTCCTGGCGAGTCTGAGCACCCACTACCTGTTCGGCGGGGTGCGTGTCTCCTGGAGCGAGGGCGCGCTGAGCCGGGCCGCCCGTATCCATCTCGCGGTGCTCGCGGGGACGTTCATCCTGCTCAAGGCCGTCGCGTACTGGTTCGACCGGTACGCGCTGCTCTCGAGCGGCCGCAAGGAGCCCACGTTCACCGGCGGCGGCTTCACGGACATCAACGCGGTGCTCCCGGCGCGACTGATCCTGCTCGCGATCGCCCTCATCTGCGCCGCCGCTTTCTTCGCCGCGATCGTGCTGCGCGACCTCCGGGTGCCCGCGTTGGCAGCGATCCTCTTGCTGCTGTCCTCGATCCTGGTCGGCGCGGTCTGGCCGCTGGCCGTTGAGCAGTTCTCGGTCCGCCCCAATGCCGCCGACCGGGAGAGTCCGTACATCGAGCGCAACATCGAGGCCACCCGCCAGGCCTACGGGATCGGCGCGGACAAGGTCGAGTTCCAGCCGTACCCGGGCATCGGCACCCGGTCTCCCCGGGACGTGCCCGCCGACGTGACGACGATCGCGAACGCCCGGCTGCTCGATCCGAACCTGCTCTCGCACACCTTCATCCAGCAGCAGCAGCTCAAGAACTTCTACGCCTTCCCCGCGACGCTCGACCTCGACCGGTACGTGATCGACGGCAAGCTGCGCGACTACGTCGTCGGGGCCCGCGAGCTGACCCCGAGCAGTCTGAGCGGCAATCAGACCCAGTGGGTCAACCAGCACACGGTGTACACCCACGGCGACGGATTCGTTGCCGCACCGGCGAACCGGGTGAACGCCGCGGTGCGGGAGGCGGTGGGGGACACCTCGAGCAGCAACAGCGGCTATCCCGTCTACACGGTCAGTGACATCGCCACCCAGGCCTCCGGCCACCAGATCATCCGAGTGGACCAGCCGCGCATCTACTTCGGTGAATTGATCGCGAGGACCGATCCCGACTATGCGATCGTCGGTGGCCCGGAGGGATCCGCGCCGCGCGAGTACGACACCGACACCTCCACCTACACCTACGCGGGGACCGGCGGCGTCTCCATCGGGAACTGGTTCAACAGGATGGCGTTCGCCGTCAAGTACTCCGAGCGCAACATCATCTTCTCCAAGGCCATCGGATCCGGATCGAGGATCATCTTCAATCGGTCCCCGACCGAGCGCGTGCATCTGGTGGCCCCATGGCTGACCACCGACCACGACCCCTACCCCGCCGTGGTTGGCGGTCGGATCGTGTGGATCGTCGACGCGTACACCACGGTGAACAACTACCCCTACGCCCAGCGCAGCTCGCTCGAGGACCTGGTGGTCGGCGAGCCCGCGCCAACGCGGCGGGGCGGGGAGGTCTCGTACATCCGCAACTCGGTGAAGGCCACCGTCGACGCGTACGACGGCACGGTCACCCTGTACCAGGTCGACCGTCAGGACCCGGTGCTGAAGGCGTGGATGAGCGTCTTCCCCGGCACGGTGCAACCCGAGAGTTCCGTTCCCTCCGAGCTGCGGGCCCACTTCCGCTACCCGCAGGACCTGTTCAAGATCCAGCGCGAGATGCTGGCGAAGTACCACGTCGATGATCCGCGAGAGTTCTTCACCACCAACGCATTCTGGTCGGTCCCCAGCGACCCGACGGTCGAGTCCAACCCGTACCAGATGCCGTTCTACGTGCTGGTGGGGGACCAGGCGACGGCGGAGCCGTCCTTCCGGCTGGCCAGCACGATGGTCGGCTTCCGGCGCGAGTTCCTCTCCGCCTACATCTCGGCGCACTCCGATCCGCAGGACTACGGCAAGCTGACCGTGCTCGAACTGCCGACCGACACGCTGACGCAGGGCCCCCAGCAGATCCAGAACTCCATGATCTCGGACACCCGGGTGGCGTCGGAGCGGACCCTGCTGGAGCGGTCGAACCGGATCCAGTACGGCAACCTGCTGACACTGCCGATCGCTGACGGCGGGGTGCTCTACGTGGAGCCGTTGTTCACCGAACGGATCGCGTCCGAGCAGAACACGTCGACCTTCCCTCAGCTCGCGCGCCTGCTGGTCAGCTACCGGGAGCCGGGGGCCACGGGTGGGGTCCGGGTGGGATACGCGCCCACCCTTGCGGAGGCGCTGGACCAGGTGTTCGGGGCGGGTACCGGCGGCGCGGCCACGGCGCCGGGATCGGGCGCGGGGCCCGCGCCGCCACCGCCGCCTGCGGGGGAGCCGGTTCGCCCGCCGCCGCCCGCGGCAATGAATCCCGCGACGGCAGACGAACTGAACAGGGCCATCGCGGAGCTCCGTGACGCGCTCGACCGGCTGCAACGGGCGGTGGACGCCTATCAGACCGCGCCGCCCCGGTAGATCCCTTAGCCGGCAACCGATCCTGGGTACTAGCGGTCGTAGTAGTGCCTTGTAGTCTTCGCGTGTGGGCTCTCCGAAGACGACGATCGCGCGTATGCGCGGTGCCTTCGTTGGCTCGACCTCCGGAGCGGTGAGCGTCGCCGCCCACGCGCTCGGCGGCGGCACGGCGCCGACGGAGAGTTCGGTGGTCCTGCTGGTGCTGGGGTGTGCGGCCATCGGTGCCGCCATCGCGTCCGTGCGGGTGGATCGACATCAGCTGCTGATCGTGGCGGCCGCGCTGACGCTTGGTCAGGCGATCGGGCACGTCGCGCTCGCGATGGGCGCGGTTCATCCGCACGGACCGCAGCTCGGTCCCGCAATGGTCGCCGCGCACGCCGCCGCCGTCGCGGTTTCGGCACTGTTGATCCGGGCCGGTGAACGCGGATGCGTCGCAGCGCTTTCGGCGTTGACGAGGAGGATCCCGGCACCGTTCGTCGAGGCGCCGGTTCCGGGTCCCGTCGCTGACTGCGTCCCGTCGGACGGGCCGATGCCTGCCCGTTGGCTGCTGGTCGGCTCGGGCACCGGCACCCGCGGCCCGCCGCAGTCCACCTAGTCGACGCGGACAGACATCCCGGCCCTGGCGCCAGCCCGAGCAGGGTCATGTTCGCGCGCGCACCTCACCGTTCCGCCGGCAGCGCCGTGCTCACGAGCCCGCGCGGGCGGAGCGTTCCCGCAGAATCCTCCCCGCCGCGGCCGTGGGCGGGCTGATTCTGCGCGCCTTTCTGGTGGTCGTCGTCGGGCGCTGACGGCCGCCTTGTTCCGAACCCGGGCCTGATCGGGCCCCAATGATGAGAAGGACGATATGAATTTCAACAACTCTGGTCTGCGCCGTGGCGCCCGCATCGCAGGCGCAGGCGCCGCTGCGGCGATGGCGATCGGCCTGATGTCGACCGGTGCGGCGAGTGCCGACACCCTCGTGCCGCTGCCCGACGGGCAGAAGGCCGGACCGGGAGCGGTCGTCTCCCGCACCGGCGAGAGCGCCCTGATCTCCCCGTCGCTGGCCGCCAACGG
>NZ_JMLO01000036.1:0-56270 GCF_000686785.1 Rhodococcus sp. UNC363MFTsu5.1 | reverse complement strand
GCGAACCTGCTAATCAGTCATAGACATCGAGTCAAATCACTAGCATTCAAAAACTCAAACTAGCTTCAAACACTGACCCCTCTCCGACGGAAGAAGGAAAAGAGCCAGCAAATACCCACACCAAATGGTGTGGAGTACCAAAATTTGGCACTGACATTCATCGGCACACTGTTGAGTTCTCAAAGAACACGCACACACCATCACCACCGAGAAACACGTTCTCGGCCGCTCCGGGGCAACTGTTCCAGCCTAGCTCATCGAAGCCTCCCGGTCAAAACCGGGCTGATTGATCAAGCAAGCTTTGGGATTGTCTGGCGCCTTCGTCCAACCTCGTGTCCCGCGCCTCTCGGCCGGGTCGGTGTCCGTGTCGCTCTGACTCGACAAAAGTTACGCGGCGGCGAACGCTGTGGCAAATCGCCATGTCGCGACCCGTTCGCCTCAGAAATTGCCAGGTCAGGGCGCTCAAGTCGGCGGACCAACCGGCACTTTCGGGGGAAATCGATCATTGTGACGCCGAACACTCTCGGCGCTCCCCCGGTGCGACGGCTCGCTCAGCCGGCCACCGCAGGGGCTGGCACCCGCTCGATCATGCCGCCGAGACCCGTCAGGTTCTCGACGAATCTCGGGTACCCACGGTCGATGTGGAAGACGTCGTGGACCTCGGTGACGCCGTCCGCCACCAGGCCGGCCAGCACCAGGCCGGCCCCGGCCCGGATGTCCGAGGACCACACCGGCGCGCTCGAGAGCCGCGGGATCCCCCTGACCACCGCGTGGTGTCCGTCTGTGCGGGCATCGGCACCGAGCCGGATCATCTCCTCGACGAACCGGAACCGCGCCTCGAAGACGTTCTCGGTGATCATCGACGTGCCGTCCGCGACAGCGGCCAGCCCGATCGCCATCGGCTGCAGGTCGGTGGGGAATCCCGGGTACGGCAGGGTCGCGTAGTTCACCGCGGTGGGGCGGCCCTCCTGCACGATCCGGAATCCGTCCGGCTCCATCGTCACCTGCGAGCCCGCGGACCGGAGCTTGTCGAGCACGAGCGAGAGGTGCTTCGGGTTGACCCCGCGCACCCGCACATCGCCCCGGGTCATGGCCGCCGCGATCCCCCACGTCGCCGCCACGATCCGATCACCGATCACCCGATGGGTGGTCGGCTGCATGGTCTTGACCCCCCGAATGGTCAGGGTCGTCGAACCCGCACCCTCGATCTGGGCACCCATCCGCCTGAGCATGTTGCACAGGTCGACGATCTCGGGTTCGCGAGCGGCGTTGTCGATGACGGTCTCGCCCTTGGCCAGCACCGCGGCCATCAGGATGTTCTCGGTGGCACCGACCGAAGGGAACGCCAGGCGGATGGTGGCGCCGTGCAGGTCGTCCGCCTCCGCCACCACGCACCCGTGCTGGATCTCGCTGCGCGCGCCGAGCAACTCCAGTCCGGACTGGTGCATGTCCAGTGGGCGCGACCCGATCGCGTCGCCCCCTGGGAGCGCGACGACGGCGCGCCTGCATCGCGCGACCAGGGGTCCGAGGACACACACCGATGCGCGGAACTGGGTCACGGCGGGGAAATCGGCGTGGTACTTCGGCTCGGCCGGTGTCGTGATGCGTG
This sequence comes from Rhodococcus sp. UNC363MFTsu5.1, assembly GCF_000686785.1. Classification (NCBI taxonomy): domain Bacteria; kingdom Bacillati; phylum Actinomycetota; class Actinomycetes; order Mycobacteriales; family Nocardiaceae; genus Rhodococcus; species Rhodococcus sp. UNC363MFTsu5.1. The sequence continues at coordinate 54,661 of NZ_JMLO01000036.1, read as the reverse complement.
CCTCGTCCCCCTCGAGCACCACCTCGCAACCGAGTCCGCGCAGTACCTCCGCCATCAGCGGCACGTCGAGGATGTCCGGGCAGTTGGTGATGGTGGTCGTGCCCTCCGCCAGGAGGGCAGCCGCCATCAACTTCAGGACGCTGTTCTTCGCGCCGCCCACCGAGACCTCACCCGTCAGCCTGTTGCCGCCGGTGACAAGAAAGCGTTCACTCACAGTGCGACAGCCTAGTCAGCCGCGACCGGCTCCCGACCGCTAGCGGTCCCGATTCGATCAGCGCGAGCGGTACCGTGACGTCATGTCCGTACACCTGACCCGCATCTACACCCGTACCGGCGACGACGGGACCACCGGTCTCAGCGACTTCTCACGGGTGTCGAAGAACGATCCGCGGCTGATCGCGTACGCGGACTGCGACGAGGCCAACGCCAGCCTCGGCGTGGCCCTCGCGCTGGGCCGGCCGGGACCCGAATTCGTCGCGGTGCTGCGTCAGATCCAGAACGATCTCTTCGACGCGGGCGCGGACCTGTCCACCCCGGTCGTGGCGGATCCCAAGTACCCGCCGCTGCGGGTCACGGCCGGCTACATCGAGCGACTCGAGGGCTGGTGCGACGAGTACAACGAGCCGCTGACGCCGCTGAACTCCTTCATCCTCCCCGGTGGCACGGCCCTGGCGGCGCTTCTGCACGTGGCGCGGACCGTGGTGCGACGGGCCGAACGCTCCGCGTGGGCGGCGGTGGACGCCTCCCCCGAGGACACCAGCGTGCTGCCGGCCAAGTACCTGAACCGGCTCTCCGACCTGCTGTTCATCCTGAGCCGCGCGGCGAACCCCGAGGGCGACGTGCTGTGGAAGCCAGGGGCGGGCGGCACCGAATCCGCGGGCGGGCACTGAACGAAAAAGACCCCGGCGATGAGCCGGGGTCTTCGATATGGGTGCGTGTCAGGCCGGACGGCCCCGCATGGAACGTCCCGACGGCCGCGATTCCACCCAGGACAGGAACGCGGTGAGGGCGCCGGAATCGAGCGCCACCTCGTAGCCGTGATCGCCGTCCTGCACCGACAGGATCACGATCTCGTCGGTCATGATGTCGAACTCGGTGTCGCGTGGCCCGCGCCGATCCCCCACCTCGATGCCCTGCCTGCTGATCCGCGAGTCGGGTCCCGGCCGGAGGCTGGAGAGCTTGTAGAAGACGAGGTCCTCCTCGCCGTACCGGATGACACCGTGCCGCCAGCCCTGGCCCGCGGCAGCGGGGGTGGCCCGGACGATCGCCGCCGTGCCTCCGCGGCGCAGCACCCCCAACCGATACACGAAAGCCGCGACGAGCGCCGCGAGCAGGACAACCAGAACGAATAGAACTGTCACTCCGGTTGTCACTGCTCGTCGGCCTTGCTCGTCGCGGCTATCGGTTGGTACCGGTCAGGCGCGCTCTACGGCGCGGAGCTGACCCTTGGCGATCGCGATCGCCTCGAGATCCTCGGTCGTCTCGGCCAGGACCGCCTTGGCGGCCTCGACGTCGACGTCGCCCGCGAAGTCCGCGGACTCCGCCAGGATCGTGACGGTGGTGCCCGTCACCGAGAGGAAGCCACCGTGCACCGCGGCGACGACGCGCTCGCCGTCGGCGGTGGTGATGGCCACCACGCCTGCCTCGATCAGCTGTCCGAGGACCGGCTCATGTCCGTACATGATGCCGATCTCGCCCTCGGTGGTCTGAGCGCTGACGAGCGTCGCCGAACCCGACCACAGCCGCTGCTCGACGGCAACAAGCTCAACAGTCATCTCAGCCATTGTCGACTACTTCCCGGCGATCTTCTTGGCAGCGGCCTCGACGTCGTCGAGTCCACCGCAGCTGTTGAACGCCTGCTCGGGCAGGTGATCGAACTCGCCCTTGCAGACGCGGTCGAACGCCTCGATGGTGTCGCGCAGCGGCACAACCGAACCGGCCTCACCCGTGAACTTCTCGGCCACGATGAAGTTCTGGCCGAGGAACTTCTGGATACGGCGCGCGCGGCCGACGAGGATCTTGTCCTCTTCCTGCAGCTCGTCCATACCGAGGATGGCGATGATGTCCTGCAGTTCCTTGTACTTCTGCAGGATCCGCTTGACCTCGTTCGCGACGCGGAAGTGCTCCGCACCGACGATGCCGGGCTCGAGGATGCGCGAGGTCGACGTCAGCGGGTCCACAGCGGGGTAGATACCCATCTGCGAAATCGGACGCGAGAGCTCGGTCGTCGCATCGAGGTGCGCGAAGGTGGTCGCGGGCGCCGGGTCGGTGTAGTCGTCGGCGGGGACGTAGATCGCCTGCAGCGAGGTGATCGAACGGCCACGGGTCGAGGTGATGCGCTCCTGGAGCTCACCCATCTCGTCCGCCAGCGTCGGCTGGTAACCAACGGCGGAAGGCATACGACCCAGCAGGGTCGAGACCTCGGAGCCGGCCTGCGTGAAACGGAAGATGTTGTCGATGAAGAGCAACACGTCCTGGTTCTGCACATCGCGGAAGTACTCCGCCATGGTCAGCGCCGACAGGGCGACGCGCATACGCGTTCCCGGCGGCTCGTCCATCTGACCGAACACGAGCGCGGTGTCCTGGAGAACGCCCATCTCGGCCATCTCGAGGTGGAGGTCCGTGCCCTCACGGGTGCGCTCACCGACGCCTGCGAACACCGAGGTGCCGGAGAACTCGCGGGCGATACGGGTGATCATCTCCTGGATCAGAACGGTCTTGCCGACGCCGGCACCACCGAACAGACCGATCTTGCCGCCCTTGACGTACGGGGTCAGCAGGTCGATGACCTTGATGCCGGTCTCGAGGATCTCGGTCTTGCCCTCGAGCTGATCGAAGGCGGGGGGCTTGCGGTGGATGCCCCACTGCTCGCCGTCGCGACCGAGGCCCGGGGTGTCGAGGCAGTCACCGAGGGCGTTGAACACGTGGCCCTTGACGACGTCACCGACGGGAACCGAGATCGGCTTGCCGGAGTCGACGACCGCCGCGCCGCGGACCAGGCCGTCGGTCGGCTGCATCGAAATGGTGCGCACCAGGTTGTCGCCCAGGTGCTGCGCCACCTCGAGGGTCAGGGTCTTCGCGACCGTCGGCAGAGTGACCTCCGCGTTCAGCGCGTTGAACAGGGAGGGAACGGCGCCACGCGGGAACTCAACGTCCACAACGGGACCGATGACCCGCACGACCCGGCCGGACGTGGTGCCCGAGCCGTTCGCGTTGGTTTGGGTTACTGCTGCGGTCATGTGTCTAGTCACTTCCTGCGCTCGAGGCGAGCGCATTCGCGCCACCGACGATCTCGCTGATTTCCTGGGTGATCTGGGCCTGGCGAACCTGGTTGGCCTGGCGGCTCAGGGTGTTCACCAGCTCGTTTGCGTTGTCCGTCGCCGCCTTCATGGCGGTACGGCGTGAAGCCGACTCCGAGGCCGCCGCATCGAGCAGCGAGGAGTAGATACGGGTGCTGATGTACTTCGGCAGCAGCGCCGAGAGCAGCGTCGCGGCCTCCGGCTCGAAGTCGTACTGCGCCGTCGGCTGAGCACCGTTCGAATCGGAGAGCATGTCCTCCCCGAGTTCGAAGTTCTCGTCCTTGTACTCGACCTCGAGCGGAGCCATCCGCCGGACCTCGGGCGTCTGGGTCAGCATCGACACGAAGCGGGTGTAGACGATGTGCAGTTCGTCCACGCCCTCGACGGTGCCTTCACCGTTGTACGCCGCGACCTCGGAACCCGACCCGGCCATGAAGAGCTCGACCAGGTGCCGGCTCGCCCTGGCGGCGTCCGCGTAACCGGGCTGCTGAGAGAAGCCGGTCCAGGCACCCTTCAGATCGCGATCACGGAAGGTGTAGTACGTCAGGCCCTTCGCGCCCATCGCGTACAGCACCGGCTCCTTGCCCTCGGAGCGCAGCAGCTGCATCAGCTCCTCCGCCTCCTTGAGGACGTTGGAGTTGTAGCCGCCGCACATGCCGCGGTCGCTGGTGACGACCAGCACGGCAGCCCGCTTGGGCTCCGGCCGCTCGTTCAGCAGCGGGTGGTCGAGCGACCCGGAGGCGCTCGCCAGCGCGGAGAGCACCTTGGTGATCTCCTCGGCGTAGGGCTTCGACGCCGCAACCCTGGCCTGAGCCTTGGTGATGCGGGAGGTCGCGATCAGCTCCTGCGCCTTGGTGATCTTCTTGGTCGAGTTGACTGACTTGATACGTGAGCGCAGTTCGCGCAGGCTTGCCATCTACTCAGTCACACTCCCTTCCCACGAGATTCCGACACGGCCGTCACGCTCACTTGCTGACGTGCTTGCGAGTGACGGAAACCTGCTCCTGGCTGACCTCGTCCGCGCCGAGGGTCGTCGCCTCGGCCTCGTTGACAACGCGGCTGCCGTCGGAGGCGATGAAGCCTTCCTTGAACTTGTCGGTCGCAGCCTTGAGAGCGTCGATCGAGGTGTCGTCGAGGGCCTTGCCGCCCTTGATGGACTCGTAGACCGAGGTCGCGTTGCGGTGCAGGTCCTCGAGCAGCTCGGCCTCGAAGCGACGGACGTCGCCGACCGGCACCGAGTCGAACACGCCTTCGCCCGCGAGGTAGATCGAGACGATCTGGTCCTCGACGGCGATCGGGGAGTACTGGTCCTGCTTTAGCAGCTCGACGAGACGCTGTCCACGCTCGAGCTGAGCCTTGGAGGCGTCGTCCAGGTCGGAGGCGAAGGCCGAGAAGGCCTCCAGCTCACGGAACTGGGCCAGCTCGAGACGGAGCGAACCGGAGACCTTCTTCATGCCCTTGGTCTGCGCGGCGCCACCGACTCGGGAAACCGAGATGCCGACGTTGATCGCGGGGCGGATGCCCTTGTTGAACAGGTCGGACTCGAGGAAGACCTGACCGTCGGTGATGGAGATGACGTTGGTCGGGATGTACGCCGAGACGTCGTTGGCCTTGGTCTCGATGATCGGCAGGGCCGTCAGCGAACCGCCGCCGAGCTCGTCGGACAGCTTGGCCGAACGCTCCAGCAGGCGGGAGTGCAGGTAGAACACGTCACCGGGGTACGCCTCGCGGCCCGGCGGACGACGCAGCAGCAGCGAGATGGCGCGGTACGCCTCGGCCTGCTTGGTCAGGTCGTCGAACACGATGAGGACGTGCTTGCCCTGGTACATCCAGTGCTGGCCGATGGCCGAACCGGTGTACGGGGCGAGCCACTTGAAGCCGGCCGAATCGGAGGCCGGGGCAGCGACGATGGTGGTGTACTCCATCGCGCCCTGCTCCTCGAGGGCCTGCTTGACGCCCGCGATGGTGGAGCCCTTCTGGCCGATCGCGACGTAGATGCAGCGAACCTGCTGCTTCGGGTCGCCGGTCGCCCAGTTGGCCTTCTGGTTCAGGATGGCGTCGACGCAGACCGCGGTCTTGCCGGTCTTGCGGTCGCCGATCACCAGCTGGCGCTGTCCGCGGCCGATCGGGGTCATCGCGTCGATGGCCTTGATGCCGGTCTGCAGCGGCTCCTCGACGGGCTGACGCTCCAGCACGGTCGCGGCCTGCAGCTCGAGGGCACGGTTCTCGGTGCTCTCGATCTCGCCGAGGCCGTCGATGGGCTGGCCGAGCGGGTTCACGACGCGGCCCAGGAAGGCGTCGCCGACCGGCACGGACAGCACGTCGCCGGTCCGCTTGACCGGCTGGCCCTCTTCGATGTCAGCGTAGTCACCCAGGATGACGGCACCGATCTCGGTGGCCTCCAGGTTCAGCGCCACGCCCAGCACGCCGCCGGGGAACTCCAGCAGCTCGTTGGCCATCGCCGAAGGCAGGCCGGTGACGTGCGCAATGCCGTCACTGGTGTCGGACACCGCTCCGACCTCCTCGCGGGAGGCCTCCGGGGAGTAGCTCGCGGTGTAGTTCTCAATCGCGCTACGGATCTCGTCGGAGGAGATCGTCAGCTCCGCCATGTTTTTCCTGCTCTCGGTATCTGGTCTTCGAATATCTGGAGTTTGAGGTCGGGCGCGAACGCCGGGACTACTTGAGGGTCTTGCGCAGTGACGCGAGACGTCCCGCCGCACTGCCGTCGATGACCTCGTCGCCCACGCGAACGACAAGGCCGCTCAGGAGCTCGGGGTCGACCTCCACGTGCACGGTGACCGGCTTGCCGTAGGTGCGGGTCAGGATCGCGGCGAGCCGCTCCTCCTGATCAGCGGACAGCGCCGAGGCGCTGCGCACATGTGCGACCGCCTTGTCGCGTCGCGCCGCCGCCAGTTCCGACAGCTCGTTGAAGGCATCCGCCGGTGCGGTCCGCAACCGGCCTGCGGCCTGGTTGGCCAGGGCCTCGGTGATCGCGGTGACCTTGCCGTAGAGCAGCTTGGACAGCAGCTCACGCTTGGCCGCAGTGGGCGTCGCGCGATCTGACAGCGCCTGCTCGAGGCTCGAGTCGCCCGCCACGATGCGGCCGAGGCGGAAGAGCTCGTCCTCGACGGTGTCGAGCTGACCCTGATCGTCGGCCGCCTTGAGCAGCGACTCCCGACCGAGCAGCACCAGCGAGTTCCGCAGGTCGGCCGAGCTCGACCAGTCCTGGGAGACGGCCGCCTTGAGCGTCGCGAGCGCCTCGGCCGAAACCTTGGCCGAGAACACCTGCTCGGCCAAGGCCTGCCGAACCGCCGCGGGGGCCGAGGGGTCGGACAGCGACGCGCGAAGCGTGCGCTGGCCGTCGAGAACCTCGACCACCGTGAACAGCTCGGCACCGGTCTGTGCCGCAGCTGCAGTCGCCGCGCCGGCCGAAACTCCGGCCAACGCTGATTCCAGGGCGCTCCTCGTATGAGTCAGCGCCTCACGGCTTGCTGCGTACATGGTGCTCACTTTCCGGCTGCGGAGTCAGCGCTGACGGCGTCCAGTTCGCTGAGGAAACGGTCGATCGAACCCGACCGCTTGACCTCGTCGGCCAGCGACTCCCCGATGACCTTCTCGGCCAGATCGACCGCGGTCTTGCCCAGGTCGCTACGCAGTTCGGTGACGATCTGCTGACGCTGCGCGGCGAGCTGGCTGCTGCCAGCCGCCACGATGCGGTCGCTCTCTGCCTGTGCCTGGACCTTCATCTCGGCGATGATCTGCTGCCCCTGGGTCCGGGCATCCTCACGGATGGCCGCGGCCTCGGTCCGAGCCTCGGCGAGCTGGGCGCGGTACTGCTCCAGCGTCTCCTTGGCCTCGGCCTGGGCTTCCTCGGCGCGGGCGATGCCGCCCTCGATCTGCTCCGTACGGTCCGCCAGCACCTGCTGGAACTTCGGAAGGATGTACTTCCAGAAGAAGAACCCGATAACCGCGATGCAGACCGCCGACCACACGATGTCGTAGGTCTCGGGGCGGAGAGGATTGATAGCCTCGCCCTCCGCGGCCGCGATCAATGCAATGGTTGACATGGCGAGATCAGAAAATGAAGCCGGCGACGAGGCCGATCAGCGCGAGGGCCTCGGTGAATGCGATACCGAGGAACATGTTGGTACGGATCTGGCCGGCCAGCTCGGGCTGACGCGCGATGCCCTCGATGGCCTTGCCGACGACGATGCCCACACCGATGCCGGGGCCGATGGCCGCGAGGCCGTAGCCGATGGCGCCGTAGCCCTTGCCGGTGGTCGTCTGCTCAACGGCTTCCTGTGCCAGGTACGCGAGGCTCATTTGGTTTCCGTTCCCTTTCCGTTGCCCACCACCGGGATTCGGCGGATGGGTCAGTTTGTGTGTAGTGCGGTCAGTGCGAGTCGGCGTGCAGCGCGAGGTCGATGTACACGGCGGTCAGCAGGGCGAAGACGTACGCCTGCAGGAAGATCACCAGCATCTCGAAGAGGGTGAACCCGAAACCTGCTGCCAGGGAGAACACACCGAAGACCTTCATCCCGGCGGCTGCCTCGAAGAAGAAGAACTGGGTGGCGCTGAAGAACAGCACCAGCATGATGTGGCCGGCCAGCATGTTGGCCATGAGACGGACGGTCAGCGTGAACGGCCGGAGGATGAACGTCGACACGAACTCGATCGGGATCAGCAGAAAGTGCAGCGCGACCGGCACGCCGGGGACGACGATGCTGCTCTTCACGTACTTGAAGAAGCCGTACTTCTTGATGCCGACGTAGTTGAACGTGATGTACGCGAGGGCGGCCAGCACGATCGGCATCCCGATTCGGGCGTTCGAGGAGATGTTCAGGAACGGGATGATCCCGGACGCGTTCAGGAACAGCACCGCGAAGAAGATCGTGGCGATGACCGGCAGGAAGCGCTTGCCCTGCTCCTTGCCGAGCACCTCATCGGTGATCTGGTTCTTGACGAACCCCAGGCCCATCTCGGCGAGGTTCTGCGCGCCGCGCGGCACCAGCTTCGGGCTGCGCATCGCGATCGCGAAGAAGGCGAGGAGCACCACCGTCATCAGGATGCGGATCAGCATCAGCCGGTCGAGCTCGAAGGGCGTGCCCTCGAACAGCACGGCGGGAGGGAAGAAGTCTGCAAGTGACGGCGGATGGAACTCCGCGGCCAGGGTGGTGACGCTCAGCGGTCTCTCCCGTAGTCGTGGCCGCAGGCGGCATCGCCTGCGGTTCGATCGGACATTGACGATCTAACAAGTCGACAAGGTCGGCTCGCGTATTCGTCAGCTGCTGTGGCCGATTCACTCGGCCCCGCGTCTGTCGGTGTCGGCGGACTGTCGTCGACTCGGTGTTCCCCGACTCGCCACTTCCGAACACGCGGAATTGACGATCGTGGTCACCTGCGAGGATGCCTGACCCGGCGAAATGGGTGTTTCGCGTAGTTCCGGCTCTCGCTTGGCCCTGACCCTACCAATACAACTACGACGTTGTGTAGACGGGGGTCCTGCTTGACCGATTACGACAGGTCGTCGTACTACTTTTCGTCGGATTCCGTCTCACCGGATGGACCGTCCTGCTGTGCGGGAGAGCCGTCCTGCTGTGCGGGAGTGACATAGGGCACCTTCACCTTGAGCAGCCCATATGTCTCGGCGCCGAGCACGATCACCAGCGCCAGCACCATGACGATGACCAGCGCCTGCTTGCTGTAGAAGTCCATGCCCTTGAGCACGCCGAGGACCAGGATCGCCAGGATCATCTTGAGCAGCCAGCTGCCCAACAGCACCGCACCCGAGGTGGCGGGCGGGAGCTTCTCTGTGAACAGGACCGCCAGCGCGGTGCACAGGATGAAGCCACCTCCGACCGCGACGCCGATCAACGCGCCCCACAGTCCTGGCATGCCTGCCGCCACGACGGCGATGATCGAGCCGACCACGGCGAGCGCGATCAGGCCGATGACGCCATAGCGGACCGCGGCGCGCAGCGGAGCGGACTGGTCGGGCACGGGTTCCGGAGAGAAGGTCACGATGAGCCAGCCTAGCGGGCTACGGCCCGCCCACCCGATCGCGGCCGGGGACCTGCTTCAGGCGCAGCGACGGCACTGCCGTCACGACCAGTGCAAACACCAGACCACCGGCGACCAGCAGCACCACGATCCTCCGGTCGAACAGGGCCGAGCCAACGGCGCCGAACGCGAGCACCCCGACCCACAAATAGATCAGCAGGACCACGCGCCGGTGCGAGTGTCCGATCTGCAGCAGGCGGTGGTGCAGGTGCATCTTGTCGGGGCTGAACGGGCTGCGCCCGGCCCTGGTCCGCCGGACCACCGCGAGCAGCAGGTCGAGGATCGGGATGAACATCACCGCGCCGACCAGCAGCAGCGGCGAGAGCAGACCGAGGATGTCCCTTGTTCCGTAGGCACTGAGCGGGATCCGGCCGGAGGCGCTGGTGGAGATGGCCGCCAGCATCAGGCCGATCAGCATCGACCCCGAGTCCCCCATGAAGATCCTGGCCGGCTGGAAGTTGTGCGGCAGGAAGCCGAGGCACGCGCCCGCCAGCGCGGCGGCCAGCATCGCGGGCGGATACGCGCTCACGTCACCGCCCTGCTCGTGCAGCAGGCCGACCGAGAACACGCAGATCGCCAGCGCCGCGATCAGCCCGAGGCCGGCGGCGAGCCCGTCGAGGCCGTCGACGAAGTTCATGGCGTTGATCATCACGACCGCGATCAGCACGGTCACCAGGCCCGACTGCAACTGGTCCAGGACCAGTGTTGTGCCGTTGAAGGGCAGGTACAGCACGAACCAGCTGACCCCCATCACCACCAGCACGCCCGCCGCGGTGACCTGTCCGACGAACTTCGTCAGCGCGTCCAGGCCCCATCGGTCGTCGATGATCCCGACCAGCACGATGACGCCGCCGGAGACGAGCGCCGCAGGGATGTCCTTGGTGTTGTAGTCGAATCCCCTGGCCAGCGCCGGCAGTTGCTGGGCGAACAGCAGGGCGGCGACGAAGCCGACGTACATGCCGACACCGCCGAGCCGGGGCGTGGGCGTCACGTGCACGTCGCGGTCGCGCGGGACGGCAACGGCGCCGAACTTGAGGGCGAACAACCGGACGGCTCCGGTCGCAAGGAAGGTGATGACCGCCGCGGTGAAGAGCACCAGCAACAGTTCCCTGATCGGGACCCCGGCCCCCCGGCCCGACTGAGCGAGCAATGCTGAATGGGCGGCGATCACGTCGAAGAGGCTACCGTCACCGCGCGCCGTCCCCTGCCGCTGCACTCGACTGCGTCGCCTGCCGGGGATAGGCAGGCTTGCGCGCCACCAACTCCGAGACCTCACGCGCCACGTCGGCCAGCTCGGCGTCGCCTGCGGGGGTGCCGTCCTCGGCCCGCACCGCCCTGGCGATCAGCGCACCGACCGCCGCGCAGTCGTCGGTGCCGAAGCCCTGCGTGGTCACCGCTGCGGATCCGACCCGGATCCCGGACGCCACCATCGGCGGCGCCGGATCGTATGGGATCGCGTTCTTGTTCAACGTGATTCGGGCCGCATCGCATCGCCGTTCGGCCTCGGCCCCGCTCACCCCGAGCTCGCGAAGGTCCAGCAGCGCCAGGTGGGTGTCGGTGCCGCCGGACACCGCGCGCATGCCGCCCGCCTCGAGGGCCTTGGTCATCGCCGCGGCGTTGTCGACCACGCGCGACGCGTAGGCCCGGTACTCGTCGGACGCCGCTTCCTTCAGCGCGACCGCCTTGGCCGCGATCGAGTGCATGAGCGGGCCGCCCTGGCTGAAGGGGAACACCGCCTTGTCGACGGCCTTGGCGTGCTCGGCCCTGCACAGCAGCATGCCTCCGCGAGGCCCACGCAGGACCTTGTGGGTGGTCGCGGAGACGACGTCGGCATACGGCACCGGCGACGGGATCGCCCCGCCCGCCACCAACCCGATGAAATGCGCGGCGTCGACCCACAGGATGGCGCCCACCTCGTCGGCGATCTGCCGGAACTTCGCGAAGTCGATCAGTCGCGGATATGCGGTCGCGCCCGCGACGATGATCTTCGGCCGATGGGTCAGCGCGAGGTCACGGACCTCGTCGTAATCGATGAGCTCGGTCGACTTGTCCACGTGATACGGGATCGGGGTGAACCACTTGCCCGAGAAGCTCACCTTGGACCCGTGGGTGAGGTGACCGCCGTGCGGCAGGCTCATCGCCAGCACCGGGTCGCCGGGCTGTGCGAACGCGGCGTACACCGCGAGGTTGGCGTTGGCCCCCGAGTGCGGCTGCATGTTGGCGTGCTCGGCCCCGAACAGCGTCTTGGCCCGCTCGATCGCCAGGCTCTCGGCGCGGTCGACCTCGGCGCAGCCGCCGTAGTACCGGTGACCGGGGTAGCCCTCGGCGTACTTGTTGCTCAGCGTCGAGCCCAGCGCCGCCAGCACCGCGGGGCTGGTCAGGTTCTCGCTCGCGATCAGCTGCAACCCACCGCGCAGCCGGTCCAGCTCGGCGAGCGTGATCTCGGCGATCTCCGGGTCGGTCCGCTCGAGCTCGGAGAAGTCCGGACCCCAGAACGCCTGGTCGGCGGGGGCCGGTCGCGGGGATCCCGCGTCGCTCATTCCGGTACCCGGCCCGGCAGCAGGCTCTCGACGGTCACACCGAGGACCTCCGCGATGTCCGCGGCCGCGACCGCCCCCTCGCGCAGGATCCGCGGCTCGTCGGCCGTGAGATCGACGATCGTCGAGGCCACCGCGTGCTGGGCGGGGCCACCGTCCAGGTACACCGACGCGGCGCCGCCGAGCTGATCGCGGGCCTGCTCGACGGTGGCGGCGGGCGCGTGCCCGGAGATGTTCGCGCTGGACACGGCGAGGGGTCCCACCTCCCGCAGCAGTTCGAGGGCCACCGGGTGCAGCGGCATCCGCAACATCACCGTCCCCCTGGTGTCGCCCAGGTCCCACGCCAACGAGGGCGCTTGCTGCACAACGAGACTCAGCCCACCGGGCCAGAAGGCGCGGATCAACTCACGCGCCTGCGGCCGCACCGTGAAGACGAGTCCGTCGATGGTGTTCCAGGAGCCGACGAGCACCGGCACGGGCATGTCCCGTCCGCGGCCCTTGGCGCGCAGCAGCGCGGTGACGGCCTCGCCGTCGAAGGCGTTGGCCGCGAGGCCGTAGAGGGTGTCGGTCGGCACGACGACCAGGCGCCCGGCCTTGAGCGAATTCGTCGCGGCCGCGATGCCAGCCTCGCGCGAATCGGTGTTCCGGCAGTCGTAGACGATGCTCACGCCCCCATCCTTCCATCCGCGTCGATCCGTTGCAGACACCCCTCGTCGTTCCGCGGGCTCGGGCACCGGTGGGTCAGTGCCCGCGGGCCGCCTCCGCGTCCGTCGCGACCCGGCGGGCGACCACGAACCGGGGCTTGCCGGCCAGGTCCGGATGCTCGGCGACCTCGCCGAACACCCGCCGCTCGCGCAGCAGGGCCGCCACCTGACCGCCGTTGGTGTCGTCGTGCTCGATGGCCATCGCGCCGCCGATCTTCAGCCAGCGCGCGATGTTGGAGACCATCGGGGTGATCACCGACAGCCCGTCCGGGCCGCCGAACAGCGCCAGGTGCGGGTCGAAATCCGCGACCTCGGGATCGAGCTCGGCACCCTCGGGGATGTACGGCGGATTCGACACCACGACATCGACCTTGCCCTCGAGCTCGGTGAGCAGCGACCGGTCGGTGACGTCGCCCTGGTGCAGCGTGATCGGGGTGTCGCCCTCGTTCGCCCTGGCCTCGGCGTTGCGGCGGGTCCAGGCCAGTGCCGCCGGATCCAGCTCAACCGCGTGCACGATCGCGTCGGGGCGGGCGTTCGCCAGCGCCAGGGCCAGCGCCCCGGTGCCCGTGCACAGATCGAGGATCACCGGCGGATGCGCGGGATGCCCCTCCAGGAAGGCGAGCGCCCACGCGAACATCAGCTCGGTCTCCGGCCTCGGCACGAAGACCCCAGGACCGACCTGGAGGTCGATGTCTCCCATCGACGCCACACCGGTGAGGTACTGCAGCGGAACGCGTTCGGCTCGCCGGGCGATGAGCGCGCGGTACCGCTCGATCACCTCGGGGTCGACGAGCGGCACCAGCCCGAGCCTGGTCCGTTCCACCCCGACGACATGGGCGGCGAGCAGTTCCGCATCCGTGCGGGGACTGGGTACGCCCGCCTCCTCTAACAGCTTGGCGGCCTCGAGGATCGCGAGGCGGAGGGGTTGACGACTCACCCGTTCAGCCTGCCATGCGCCGCCGCCGGAACCCCGCATTACCCGACCGTGGCCCGGTGGCTACTCGGCGGCGAGCCGGGCTTCCCGGTCCGACTTGCCGAGCGCGTCCAGCAGCGCGTCCAGGTCGCCGTCGAGCACGGCGTCGAGGTTGTGCGCCTTGAACCCGATCCGGTGATCGGTGATCCGGTTCTCGGGAAAGTTGTAGGTGCGGATGCGCTCGGAGCGGTCGACGGTGCGCACCTGGCTCTGCCTGCCCGCCGAGGCCTCGTCGGCCGCGGCCTCCTCCGCCGCAGCCTGCAGCCGGGCCGCGAGCACCTGCATCGCGCGGGCCTTGTTCTGCAGCTGCGAGCGCTCGTTCTGGCAGGTCACGACGATGCCGGTGGGCAGGTGGGTGATCCGGACCGCGGAGTCGGTGGTGTTGACGCCCTGGCCACCCTTCCCCGACGAGCGGTAGACGTCGATGCGCAGGTCGGTCTCGTCGATCTGCACCTCCTCGACCTCCTCCGGCTCCGGGTAGATCAGCACGCCCGCCGCCGAGGTGTGCACGCGTCCCTGCGACTCGGTGACAGGCACCCGCTGGACGCGGTGCACACCGCCCTCGAACTTGAGCCGGGCCCAGACACCGTCGCGGGTGTCGCCCTTCGACTTGATCGACAGGGTCGCGTCCTTGTAGCCGCCGAGGTCGGAGATGTTCGCGTCGAGGACCTCGACCCGCCAGCCGTGCCGCTCGGCGTAGCGCAGGTACATCCGGGCCAGGTCCGCGGCGAACAGCGCGGACTCCTCGCCGCCCTCCCCCGACTTCACCTCGAGCACCACGTCGTCGCCGTCGTGCGGGTCCCGCGGCGCGAGCAGATCGGTGAGGGCGACGTCGAGCTCGGCCACCCTGGCCTCCAGCTCGGGGACCTCGGCGGCGAAGCTCGAGTCGTCGGCGGCCAGCTCGCGCGCGGCCTCGAGGTCCTCACGGGCGGCCTGCAGCTTGGTGTGGGTGGCCATGATCGGGGCGAGCTCGGCGAACCGCTTGCCGACCCGGCGGGCGGCCGCGGGATCGTTGTGCAGGGACGGGTCGGACAGCTGCAGCTCAAGGCCGGCGTGCTCGGCCAGGATGTCATCGATCGCCGACGGCTGGGTGGTCCCCGCCATGGTTCGCTCCTCGGTTGTCGGCACCCCCGAGGGGATGCCGGGCAGTGCAATGGGTGGATGGTCGGCGCCGGGTCCGGCGCGCGCACCACGGGTACAAAAAAACCGACGCCCGGCCTGCAATGGAACACAGGACGGGCGTCGGCGAGACAGCTAGCTGTCGGCGTCGGCCTTCTTGCCGGCGCGCTTGCCGTAGCGAGCCTCGAAGCGCGCGACGCGTCCACCGGTGTCGAGGATCTTCTGCTTGCCGGTGTAGAACGGGTGGCACTGCGAGCAGACCTCGACGTTGATGCGTCCGGACTCCTTGGTGCTGTGGGTCTCGAACGTGTTACCGCAACCGCAGACGACGGTGGTCGCCACGTAGTTGGGGTGGATTCCTGCCTTCATGGTGTCCCTTTCGGTGGTCGCCGGGTCGCCTTCGCCAATCGAAGCCGTGAACCGGAACCGGACATTGTTGTGCTCGCACGCGGCGAGTGCCACGGGCGCGATCGTTCATTCTGCCAGAACGCGTGCATCAAGTCCTAACGACCAGGTGCCGCGATCTGTTCCCGACCGGCGCGAACGCGAGACGGGCCCAGGAAACCGTGTGGTTTCCTCGGCCCGCCTCGTCGCACGAATGCTAGTCGTCGTCGCCCATCGCTCCCGGCGCGGTCTTGGAGACCTGCATCAGGAACTCGAGGTTGTTCTTGCTCTTCTTGAGCCGGTCGATCAGCAGATCGATCGCCTGGTGCGAGTCCAGGCCGGACAGCACCCGGCGCAGCTTGTGCAGCACCGCCGCCTCGTCCGGGTTGAGCAGCAGCTCGTCCTTGCGGGTGCCCGACGGGTTGACGTCGACCGCAGGGAAGACCCGACGCTCGGCGATCTTGCGATCGAGCTTGAGCTCGGCGTTGCCGGTGCCCTTGAACTCCTCGAAGATCACGGTGTCACCGGTGGAGCCGGTCTCGACCATCGCGGTGGCGATGATCGTGAGCGAGCCGCCGTTCTCGATGTTGCGGGCCGCGCCGAGGAAACGCTTCGGCGGGTACAGCGCGGTCGAGTCGACACCACCCGAGAGGATTCGTCCCGAGGCGGGCGACGAGTTGTTGTACGCGCGGCCGAGTCGGGTGATCGAGTCGAGCAGCACGACGACGTCCTTGCCCTCCTCGACCAGTCGCTTGGCCCGCTCGATGGCGAGCTCGGCGACCGAGGTGTGGTCTGACGGCGGCCGGTCGAAGGTGGAGGCGATGACCTCACCCTTCACCGAACGCTGCATGTCGGTGACCTCTTCCGGACGCTCGTCGACAAGGACGACCATCAGGTAGCACTCGGGGTTGTTGGTGGCGATGGCGTTCGCGATCGCCTGCAGCACGCTCGTCTTACCGGCCTTCGGCGGGCTGACGATCAGGGCGCGCTGGCCCTTACCGATCGGCATCACCAGGTCGATCACGCGGGTGGTGAGGATGTTCGGCGTGGTCTCGAGGCGCAGACGCTGGTTCGGGTAGAGCGGCGTCAGCTTGCCGAACTCGGGGCGCCGCTTGGCCGCCTCGACGTCGCCGCCGTTGACGGTGTCCAGCCGGACCAGCGGGTTGAACTTCTGACGCTGGCTGCCACCGCCGCCCTCACCCTCACGGGCGACGCGGACGGCACCGGTGATGGCGTCGCCACGACGAAGTCCGTTCTTGCGGATCAGGTTCATCGAGACGTACACGTCGTTCGGGCCCGCCAGGTAACCGGAGGTCCGCACGAAGGCGTAGTTGTCGAGCACGTCGAGGATGCCTGCGACCGGCTGCAGGACATCGTCCTCGCGGATCTCCAGGTCGCGGTCCGCGCCTGCGCCGCCGCCCTCGCCGCGGTCGCGTCCACGACGACGCTCACGGAACCGGCGTCCCCGCCGACCCCGGCCGTCCTCGTCCTCGCCGCCGCGGTTGTCGTTGCGACCCTCGCCACGCGGGCCGTTGCCACCCTGGTTCCGCTCGCCCTGGTTGCGCTCGCCCTGGCCACGCTCACCCTGGTTGCGCTCACCCTGGCCACGCTCACCCTGGTTGCGCTCACCCTGGCCACGCTCACCCTGGTTGCGCTCACCCTGGCCACGCTCACCCTGGTTGCGGTCGCGACGGTTGCGCTCGCCACCCTGCTCCTGGCGTGCGCCCTGTTCCTGACGAGGCTGGCGGTCGCCGCCCTGCTCGGTCGCGGGGGCCGTCGATGCCGTCGACTCACCCTGCTCGGGCGAACCGGCCTGGCGAGACGAGCCGCGGCGCTGCCGGTTTCGGCGGCCGCCCTGCTCGCCCTCGGCGGACTCGGCGGGTTGCGCGGCCGGACGCTCGGTGGTCGCGGGGGCCGACTCGGCCGCCGGAGCTACCTCGGCGACCCGCTGCGGCGCGGTCGTGGCCTCGCTCGCGGCGGCCTCGACGGGAGCCGCCTTGGGAGCCGCCGTCTTGGTGGCGGCTGAGCCGCCCTGACGCTCCTTGATGGCCGCGATCAGGTCGCCCTTGCGCAGGCCGGACGTTCCCTTGATGCCGAGCTCGGTCGCGAGTCCGCGCAGCTCGGCCAGCACCATTCCGGACAGGCCGGAACCGCGCCGGGCCTCGGCGCGCTTGGTGGAGGCTGCCACCGCGTCGCCGGTGGCCTCTGAAGTTCGTGCATTGCCGCCGGCCTGGCTCGCCGCGGAGTCAACCGGGGTGTCGAGAACAGGTGTGGCGATCAGGTCCGTATCGGTCACGGAGATCCTTTCCTTCCCTCGCTCGCGCGGCGCGTGTCGAGGGTTCGTCCCGAGATTCAGCTCACTCGCTGAACTCGGTTGTGCCGGACGTGTTCGCTGGATGGAACTATCGGCTCGTCCGCCCCCGTGGCCTCTCGAACAGGCACGTTCCGAGTCGATCACCGCGGAAATCACGCGAGGGAATCGAGCCAGGTGCGTCTACTCCTGCTTCAGCAGTCCCGGGGTACGGGAGCCAATCTTCGGAGTGAATGCCCTGGTAGAACACCGGCGTCTGATGCGCACGATGGGCGAACGACCCTCAGGATAGCCTCCAACCGAGCCGCGGGCAAGGACCGACCCGCCGGTATGCCGTCCGGATCGGCCGATCAGCCGACCTGCACGCCGTCCGCAACGCCGAGCTCGAGCACCCGCAGCCCGTCCGCTTCCGCCTTGGCGCGCAGATCGTCGGGGAACGCGATGGTCGACAGCGCCAGCACCGTTGGACCCGCGCCCGACACGGTCGCCGCGATGCCGGCCTGCCGCAGCGTCTCGATCCAACGCGTGGTCAGCGGCAATGCTGACGCCCGCTGGCTCTGGTGCAACCGGTCCTCGGTCGCGGCCATCAGGAGGTCAGGGCGACTGGTCAGGGCCACCACCGCCAGCGCTCCCCTGCTCACGTTGAAGGCGGCATCGGCGTGCGGCACCAGCTCGGGGAGCAGACCACGCGTCTGCGCGGTCGAGGAACGCTCCGACGGCACCAGCGCCACCACCCGGATGTCGGGGTGCACGTCCAGGCGCACCGCGGCGTAGGTGCGCGGCGAGTCCGCGATGCCGGTGTCCTCGGACCAGGACACCACCGCGCCACCGAGCACGCTCGCGGACGCGTTGTCCGGATGGCCCTCGAACTCGGAGGAGAGCTGGACCAGCTGCTCCTGCGTGAGCGCCAGTGCCGGGTCGAGCTTGCTCGCCAGCCCGTTCGCAACCGCGAGCCCGCCGACCGCGGCCGATGCGGACGATCCGAGTCCACGCGAATGCGGAATCGCATTGCGGCACACCACGTCCAGACCATCGGCCCAGACACCGATCGACTCGAGCCCCCGCTCGATCGCACGCACGACCAGGTGCGACGGGCCCCAGGGCACGTCCTCGGCGCCCTCGCCCTCCACCCGGATCGTCAACCCCGCATCGGTGGTCGTCACCGTGATCTCGTCGTACAGCGCCAGGGCCATGCCCAGCGTGTCGAAGCCCGGACCGAGGTTCGCCGTCGACGCGGGCACCCGTGCGGTCACGGTGAGCCCGGCGGGCAGCGTCTGAGTCATCGTGCTCCCTCCGATGCGCGGTGCGGCCACTAGACGAGCTCGAGCGCCGCGGCAACCGCCACCGGGTCGACCGGAATCGGCTGCACAGCAGGCATTCCCGCGAGCGCCGTGTCGGGATCCTTGAGGCCGTTTCCGGTCACCGTGCACACGACGGTCAGCCCGGAGTCCAGCCAGCCCTCCTTGCGCGCGGCGAGCAGGCCCGCCACGGATGCGGCCGACGCGGGCTCGACGAACACGCCCTCGGTACGGGCGATGAGCCGGTACGCCTCGAGGATCTCCTGGTCGGTGGCGGCGCGGAAGGCGCCGTTCGACTCCTCCTTGGCCGCGACGGCACCGTCCCAGGACGCGGGCGAGCCGATGCGGATGGCGGTGGCGATGGTCTCCGGGTCCTTGACCGGGGCACCGTGCACCAGCGGCGCCGCGCCCGCCGCCTGCACGCCGAGCATGCGGGGACGAACCGAGGTGATCCCGTCCGCGAAGTACTCCGAGTACCCACGCCAGTACGCGGTGATGTTGCCCGCGTTGCCGACCGGGAGGGCGTGCACGTCGGGCGCCTTGCCCAGCGCATCGCAGATCTCGAACGCCGCGGTCTTCTGCCCCTCGATGCGCACCGGGTTCACCGAGTTCACCAGGCCGATGGTCGGGAACTCCGCGGTGGTCTTGCGGGCCAGCTCGAGGCAGTCGTCGAAGTTGCCCTCGACCTGGATGATCTTCGCGCCGTGCATGACGGCCTGGGCCAGCTTGCCCATCGCGATCTTGCCCTGCGGCACCAGCACAGCACAGGTCATGCCGGCGACGGCCGCGTAGGCCGCGGCCGAGGCCGAGGTGTTGCCCGTCGAGGCGCACAGCACGGCCTTCTGGCCCCGCGCGAGCGCGTCGGTGACGGCCATCGTCATGCCGCGGTCCTTGAACGACCCGGTCGGGTTGAGACCCTCGACCTTGAGGTGGACCTCGCACCCGGTGATCTCCGACAGGTGGGCGGCGGGCAGCAGCGGGGTGCCGCCCTCGCGCAGCGTGATCGTCTTCCAGTTCGGCCCGATGGCGAGTCGATCGCGGTACGCCTCGATCAGCCCCGGCCAGGGGGTGTGAACGGGGGTGTGCAGGCGTGGGCTATTCACTGGAACCTTCCAATCGGAGAACACTGGTGACCTCGGTCACGAACTCGAGTTTGCCGAGGGCAGCAACGGTTTCGGACAGGGCCGCGTCGGTCGCCCGATGGGTGACCACGATCAGCCCGGCGCCGTTGCCGATGCCCTCCTGACGGACCGTCGAGATGCTGACGTCGTGCTTGGCGAACTCCGCCGCGACCGCCGACAGCACGCCCGCGCGATCCGCGACCTGCATGTTGACGTAGTACCGGGTGGGGATCTCGCCGATCGGCGCGATCTTGAGGTCCGCGTACTTCGACTCACGGGGCCCGCGGCCACCGTGCACCCGGTTCCTGGCCGCCATCACCAGGTCGCCCATCACGGCCGAGGCGGTCGGCGAACCGCCCGCGCCCTGCCCGTAGAACATGAGCCGTCCGGCGGCCTCGGCCTCGACCACGACCGCGTTGAACGCGCCGTTCACCGAGGCGAGCGGGTGATCGAGCGGGACGAGCGCCGGGTACACCCGGGCGGAGATCCGCTCGGAGCCGTCCGTGCCGTTGATCCGCTCACAGATCGAGAGCAGCTTGACCGTGCAGTTCAGCGACTTGGCCGCCTCGAGGTCCGCCGAGGTGATCTTCGAGATGCCCTCGCGGTAGACGTCGGCGGCGGTGACGCGGGTGTGGAACGCGATCGACGCCAGGATCGCGGCCTTCGCCGCGGCGTCGTAGCCCTCCACGTCCGCGGTCGGATCGGCCTCGGCATAGCCGAGGCGGCCCGCCTCGGCGAGCGTGTCGGCGTAGTCGGCGCCGGTCTCGTCCATCGCGGAGAGGATGAAGTTGGTGGTGCCGTTGACGATTCCGGCGACCTTGTTGACCCGGTCGCCCGCGAGCGACTGGGTGAGCGGGCGGATCACCGGGATCGCGCCCGCGACCGCAGCCTCGAAGTACAGGTCGACCCGCTTGTTCTCGGCGGCCTCGGCGAGCTCGCCGGTGTAGTCGGCCAGCAGCGCCTTGTTCGCGGTGACCACCGACTTGCCCGAGTTGAGGGCGGCGAGGATGAGCTTGCGGGGCACCTCGATGCCGCCGATCACCTCGACGACGATGTCCACGTCCGCGCGCGTGACCAGAGAGTCCGCATCGGTCGTCAGCAGCTCGGCCGGAACCCCGCGGTCACCCTCGATCCGGCGCACCGCGATACCGCGCAGCACCACCGGTGCGCCGACCCGCGCCTCGAGCTCGCGGGCGTGCTCGCGCAGAATTCGCACGACCTCACTGCCCACGTTGCCGAGGCCGAGGACCGCCACACCGATCGCGGCGTTGCCACTCGGTTCAGTCATGTTGCTGTACCTCCAAGCTGAGCAGATCTTCCACTGTTTCCCTGCGCAAGATCAGTCGGGACTGACCGTCACGCACCGCGACCACGGCGGGCCGGGTGAGCAGGTTGTAGCGGCTGGACATCGAATAGCAGTATGCGCCAGTGGCGGCCACCGCGAGCAGATCTCCCGCGTTGACGTCCTCGGGCATCCAGGTGTCCCGGATGACGATGTCGCCACTCTCGCAGTGCTTCCCCACCACGCGGGCGACCACCGGGTCGGCCACGCTGTCGCGCGAGACCAGGCGCGAGTCGTACTCGGCCTGGTACAGCGACGTGCGGATGTTATCGCTCATCCCGCCGTCCACGCTGATGTATCGCCGGGTTGCGTTGGCGCCCAGGCGAACATCCTTGACCGTGCCGACCTCGTAGAGGGTCACCGTGCCCGGTCCCGCGATCGCCCGGCCCGGCTCGACCGCGAGGGTCGGCACCGGCAGTCCGGCGAGCGCCGACTCGGTGGCGACGATGTGCCCGAGCTTGGCGGCCAGGTCGTCCACCGGCGGCGGGTCGTCGCTCTCGAGGTACGAGATCCCCATCCCGCCGCCGAGATCGACGATCGAGATCTGCGAGGACTTGTCCACCCCGAACTCGGCGACGATGGTGCGGAGCAGCCCGATCACCCGGTGCGCGGCGAGCTCGAATCCGTCGACCTCGAAGATCTGCGAGCCGATGTGGCTGTGCAGACCGACCAGCCGCAGGTTCTCGGTGGCGAACACCCGGCGGACGGCCTCCAGCGCCGACCCGTCCGAGAGCGAGAACCCGAACTTCTGGTCCTCGTGGGCGGTGGCGATGAACTCGTGGGTGTGCGCCTCGACGCCGACAGTGACCCGGATCAGCACGTCCTGCACCACGCCGTGCGCGCCCGCGACGCGGTCCAGCCGGTCGATCTCCTGGGTCGAGTCGAGCACGATGTGCCCGACGCCCGCTGCCACCCCGGCCTCGAGCTCGGCGACCGACTTGTTGTTGCCGTGCATGGCAATTCGCTCGGCCGGGAAGTTCGCGTTCAGCGCGATGGCCAGCTCGCCGCCGGAGCAGATGTCCAGCGACAGCCCCTCCTCCGCGACCCAGCGGGCGATCTCACCGCAGAGGAATGCCTTCGACGCGTAGTGCACCTTGCCGGTGGGGCCGAAGGCACGGGCCATGTCGCGGCACCGGGACCGGAAGTCGTCCTCGTCGACGACGAACAGCGGCGTGCCGTACTGCTCGGCCAGCTCCGTGACGGGCACCCCGGCCAGCCGGACCACGCCGTCCTCGCCGCGGGCGGCGTTGCGGGGCCAGACATCGACGGGCAGTGCGGTCAGCTCGGCGGCGGACTCCGGCCGCGGCGGCAGTCCGGGCGCGTGCGGGATCTCGGCGTGCTTGGGTCCCGCCGGATGCGCGCTCACATTCGCTCCGGTGCGCTGACGCCGAGCACGGCGAGTCCGTTGGCGAGCACCTGGCGGGTCGCCGCGCACAGGGCCAGCCGGGCCGTGTGCAGATCGCCTGCGGGCTCGTCACCCTGCGGCAGCACCCGGCAATCGGTGTAGAACCGGTGATAGGTGCCTGCCAGCTCCTCCATGTACCTGGCGATCCGGTGCGGCTCGCGTAGCTCGGCCGCCGCGGCCACAACCCGCGGGTACTCGCCGATGGTCCGGATGAGATCGCCCTCCCGGTCGTGGGTGAGCAGTTCCAGCTTCGGGTTCTCGGTGGAGATGCCCAGCTCGGCTGCGTTGCGGCCGAGCGAGGCGAGCCTGGCGTGCGCGTACTGCACGTAGTAGACCGGGTTCTCGCTGGTGGTGCTCGCCCACAGCTCGAGGTCGATGTCCAGGCTCGAATCGACGGACGACCGGATCATCGCGTACCGGGCTGCGTCGACGCCGATCGCCTCGACCAGGTCGTCGAGGGTGATGACGGTGCCCGCCCGCTTGCTCATCTTCACCGCGACACCGTCGCGGACCAGGTTCACCATCTGACCGATCAGCACCTCGACGGTGTCCGGGTTGTCGCCGAACGCCGCGGCCGCTGCCTTGAGCCTGCCGATGTAGCCGTGGTGGTCGGCCCCGAGCATGTAGATGCACAGGTCGAAGCCGCGCGAGCGCTTGTCCTGGAAGTAGGCGATGTCGCCGGCGATGTACGCCGCGTTGCCATCGCTCTTGATGACCACGCGGTCCTTGTCGTCACCGAAGTCGGTGCTCTTGAGCCACCAGGCGCCGTCCTCCTCGTAGAGGTTCCCGGACGCCTTGAGGGTCGCCACCGCCGTCTCGACGGCACCGGACTCGAAGAGCGAGTTCTCGTGGAAGTACACGTCGAAGTCGGTGCCGAACTCGTGCAGGGTCTTCTTGATGTGGTCGAACATCATCGCCACGCCGATGGCCCGGAACGTCTCCTGACGCTCGTCGGCGGGCAGCGTGAGCGCGTCCGGCCGCTGCCGGACGACCTCCGCGGCGATGTCGGAGATGTACGCCCCCGCGTAGCCGTCCTCTGGCGCCGGGTCGCCGTTGGCCGCGGCGATCAGCGAACGCGCGAACCGGTCGATCTGGGCGCCGTGGTCGTTGAAGTAGTACTCGCGGGTGACGGCCGCACCCTGGGCGGCGAGGATGCGTCCGAGCGCGTCGCCGACCGCGGCCCACCTGGTGCCGCCGAGGTGGATCGGGCCGGTCGGGTTCGCCGAGACGAACTCGAGGTTGATCCGCTTTCCTGCCAGCGCCTTGGACGAACCGAAGGCCTCGCCAGCGGCGATGGCGTTCGCGACGATGACGCCCTGGGCAGCCGCCGCCAGTCGGATGTTGAGGAATCCGGGACCGGCCACCTCGACGGTCTCGATGCCGTCGGTTGCGGTCAGCGCGTCGGCCAGCCAGGTCGCGAGCTCGCGCGGGTTGGCGCCGGCCTTCTTGCCGACCTGCATGGCCACGTTGCTGGCGTAGTCCCCGTGCTCGGGGTTGCGGGGGCGTTCGACGGCGAGCGTCGCCGGGAGGACGCTCACATCGAGCCCACGCTCGGCGAGGACCTTCGCGGCGGTCCCTCGGAGCAGTTCGGCAAGGTCGGCAGGAGTCACAGGTATCTATCCTATGGTCTGGCCGTTCACGGCCTGCGCTCAGGCACTGAACGTAGAGTGGGGCCCCGGCGGGACCCACCGCCGCCCTGTTGACTGTCCCACCACCGAAAGAGCACTCACCGATGCCAAGCGGTTCGGAAAATCGCGGCGCCAAGAACTCGGGCGCCAAGTCAGCCAAGGCCATCAAAGCCGCCAACAAGAGTGCCGGCGGCGCCAAGCCCAAGGCCGGGATCCCCAAACAACGCAACATCCCCTGGCTGACGATCGGCGCGGTGGTGGCCGTGCTGGCCCTGATCGGCGTGCTGGCGGTGAACCTGTTCCCGAAGTACCAGGACAAGGCCGAGGCCGACAAGTTCGCGCCGAGCTCCGAGAACAAGGATCCCTCGATCGAGATCGACGGAGTCGTGCGGAACGAGTACCCCCCGGCGCTGCATGTGAGCGCCACGCAGCGGGTGGCCTATGACAAGACCCCGCCGTACGGCGGCCCGCACGACGCGACGTGGGCCACCTGTACCGGCATCGTGTACCCGAACGCGATCCGCACGGAGAACGCCGTGCACTCGCTCGAGCACGGCGCGGTGTGGATCGCCTACAACCCGGACAAGGTCTCGGAGGATCAGCGCGACGCGCTCGCCGACCGGGTCGACGGCAAGTCCTACATGCTGATGTCGCCGTACCCGGGCCTCGACTCCCCGATCTCGCTGCAGAGCTGGGGACACCAGCTCAAGCTGGACGACGCGAACGACCCGCGGATCAGCCAGTTCATCGCCGCGCTGCGCCTGAACAACTTCGGGGTCTACCCCGAGGTCGGCGCCAGCTGCTCGACCATCCCGGGCGCGTTCGACCCGGACAACCCGCCCGCCTTCGACGGCTCGGCGCCCGGCCCCGACGCGGTGCCGATGAACGGCGAGGGCCTGGCACAGGACCAGGGTGAACTGGGTACCGGCGGGGCGCCCGGCGGACTGCCCGGCGGCATGCAGTTGCCGCCGGAGCTCCAGCTCCCGCCCGAGGCACCGGCGCCGGCGCCGGCTGGCTGACATGACCGACCAGACCGGAGCCGAACAGCACACAGACGAGCAGCAGGCGCAGGAGGGCGGCAAGCGCAGCCAGCGCACCGCACTCGCCGTGCTCGGCCTGATCGCCGCCGTCGCGATCGGGTTCGCCATCGGGTTCCTGGCGAGCCTGCCGCTGCGCGACGACGGCGCCTCCGACCCGGGCGCCGGCTCGGTGGACGTCGGGTTCGCGCAGGACATGACCGTGCACCACAACCAGGCGGTGGAGATGTCGGCGATCGCGATCGCCAACGCCACCGACCCGATGGTCCGCGACCTCGCGTACGACATCCTGACCACCCAGCAGAACCAGATCGGCCAGATGACCGGCTGGCTGTCGCTGTGGAACCAGCCGCTGCTCCCGACCGGCGACTACATGACCTGGATGAGCTCGGACGAGGCCGGACACGGTGGTAACGGGCACGGGCACGCCGAGTCCGGTGACGACATGGGCGCGATGACCTCCACCGCCGCAGCGCCCGCGTCGAAGGGGGCGATGCCCGGCATGGCCAGCTCCGAGGACATGGCCGCGCTGCGGCAGGCCCGCGGTCCGGCCGCCGACGTCCTCTACCTGCAGCTGATGCTGCGTCATCACCAGGGCGGCCTGCCGATGATGGAGTACGGCGCACAGCATGCCGAGGTTCCTGCCGTCCAGCTGCTGGCTCAGACCATGGTCAACACCCAGCAGAGCGAGGCGGACCGGATCACCACCATGCTCACCGAAAAGGGTGCGGCTCCCCTGCCGATGAACTGACCCTCCCGCCCGCCAACGGTCAACGCGCCGTTGGCCCGGCGGGGGCGGTCGACCCCCACGTCCAGTCGCGCACCTCCGGCATGTCCTCGAGGTGCGCGACGACGTGGTCGCGGTGCCGCTCGAGCTGATCCCGGCAGTACCGCGCCAGCTCGTCGCCGCGCTGGGGCACCCGGCGGGCGCGGCGCAGCGCCTCGAGCACCAGGTCGTATCGGCTCATCCGGTTGAGCACCACCATGTCGAACGGTGTTGTCGTGGTGCCTTGCTCGTTGAACCCCCGAACGTGGAATCGGTCCGCGTTCGGCCGGCCGTGCAGCAATTGGTGGACCGCTCGCGAGTACCCGTGGAAGGCGAACACCACGTCGGTGTCCTCGGTGAACAGCTCGATGAAGCTCGCGTCCGCAAACCCGTGCGGATGCACGTCCTGTGGCATCAGCGCCATGAGGTCGACGACATTGACCACCCGCACCCGCAGGTAGGGCACCCAGACGCGCAGCAGTTCGGCCGCGGCCAGGATCTCCTGGGTCGGCACGTCCCCTGCCGCAGCCAGCACGACATCCGGCTCGTCAGGACGGACGGCCCCGTCGTCCTCGGTCCCCGCCCACCGCCAGACCGAAGCGCCTGCGGCGCAATGCCGGTCGGCCTCCTCGAGACTCAGGTACTGCAGGTGCGGCTGCTTGTCGACGACGATCAGGTTGACGTGGTCGGTGCTTCGCAGGCAGTGGTCGGCGATCGAGAGCAGCGTGTTCGAGTCCGGCGGCAACCAGATCCGGACCACCTCGGGGGACAACGGGATGGCCGCGTCGATCATGCCAGGACCCTGGTGACTGAAACCGTTGTGGTCGTTGCGCCAGCAGGTGCTCGTGAGGAGCACGTTCAACGAGGAGACCGGCTCCCGCCATGGCAGTGTCCGCGCGTGTTGGAGCCACTTGGCATGCTGGATCAGCATCGAGACACTGACCATCGCGAACGCCTCGTAGCTCGCGAACATCCCGTGCCCGCCCGCGAGCAGGTATCCCTCCAGCCACCCCTGGCACAGGTGCTCGCTGAGGACCTCCATGACCCGGCCGTCGGGCCCGAGCCCGTCGTCGTATCCGGTGACGGGCAGTTGCCAGCAGCGGTCCGTCGTCTCGAACACCGCTCCGAGACGGTTGCTGGCGGTCTCGTCGGGGCAGAACAGCCGGAAGTCGCCACCGCCGTCGGACCGGGTGCCCTCCACATAGATGTCGCGCAGCAGCTCGCCGAGCACCCGCGTGGTCTCGTGGAAGGTGATCCCCGGCGCGGGTACGTCGAGGGCGTACCGCTCGAGTGGCGGGACCGGCAGCGCCCTGCGCAGCCGCCCGCCGTTCGCATACGGGGTGGATCCCATCCGCTTGTCTCCCGTCGGCGCGAGAGCCGCGAGTTCGGCTGCCAGCGTGCCGTTCTCGTCGAAGAGCTGGTCCGGCCGGTAGGACCGCATCCATCGCTCGAGCTGGGCGAGGTGGCCCGGATTGGTGCGTACGGCCGACAACGGCACCTGGTGGGCCCGGTGCGTGCCCTCGACCAGCACGCCGTCGACCGTGTGCGGACCCGTCCAGCCCTTCGGGGTGCGCAGCACGATCGCCGGCCAGCGCGGCGGGTCCGCTGCGGTGCCTGCGCGGGCCGCCCGTTGGATCGCGGTGATCGCCTCATACGCCTGGTCCACCGCAGCCGACAGCGCACGGAACACGAGTCTCGGGTCGTCGCCCTCGACGAAGACGGGCGCCCACCCCTGCCCGGAGAGGTAGGCGGCGACGTCGGTGTCGGCGCTGCGCCCGAGGACCGTCGGTCCGGCGATCTTCGCGCCGTTCAGGTGCAGGATCGGCAACACCGCACCGTCGCGGCGCGCGTTGAGGAAGGCGGGCAGCTTCCAGGAGGCGGACATCGGGCCCGTCTCGGCCTCCCCGTCCCCGATCACGCACGCGACCAGCAGGTCGGGCCGGTCGAACGCGGCTCCTGCGGCGTGCGCGAGGGCGTAGCCGAGTTCGCCGCCCTCGTGGATGCTGCCCGGGGTCTGCACGCTCACGTGGCTCGGCACCCCGCCCGGCGCCGAGAACTGCCGACACAGCCGTTCGATCCCGGCCGCATCCGCGCTGACCTGGGGATAGACCTGCGAGTAGGTGCCCTCGAGGTAGGTCGCCGCCACCAGCGCCGGGCCGCCGTGACCCGGACCGGTGACGTACAGCCAGTCCGCGTCGGTGCGGCGGATGTGCCGGTTGAGCACGGCGTAGATCGCGGACAGTCCGGGACTGGTCCCCCAGTGTCCGAGCAACCGCGGCTTGATGTGTTCGGCGCGCAGCGGCTCTCGCAGCAATGCGTTGTCCCGCAGGTAGATCTGGGCGACCGTCAGATAGTTGGCGGCCGCCCACCAGCGCAGGTCCAGGTCGAGTTCGGCATCGGGATAATACTGATCGGCCATCGACGAGCCCTTCGGTATTCGTAGCGGACACCGGGTGCGTACCAGGCACTTTACCCATCCGGGGGGTCCGAATATGGATCCGGCCAATCGTGGGTTACGCTAACCCCGCCCAATGGCACACCGGAAGTATCGGTGCGCCCCCGTAGCTCAGGGGATAGAGCGTTCGCCTCCGGAGCGAAAGGCCGCAGGTTCGAATCCTGCCGGGGGCACCACCATCACCATCGATGGACTGGTGCAGTTCTCAGCCGCGATCAGCGGAATTTCTTCACACTGTGTGACGCAAGAGCGCGGAAACCGCCATTGCGCCCACGGAATGTGAGCGCAAGGGCGGCGGTTCCGGTCAGCTGCCGAGCGCGGTCAGCGGCGTCATGTCGAAGTAGTCCCGCCAGGCCACGATCTTGCCGTCCGGTGCGATCTCGAAGACACCGACCACCGGCAGGTCGATCTGCTTGCCGTTCATGGCGAAGACGTCGGTGCGCTCGTTCATCACGATCGAGCCGTTGGCCACCTGGTGGTGCACGTTGAACGCGATGCCGCCGGACGATCCGATGAAGCTCGTGATGAAGTCCTTGATCGCGGGCTTCCCGACGATCGGTTCCATCGGAATGTTGTGGTAGACGGCATCTTCCGCGAAGAACTCGACGATCGCATCGGGATCGCCCTGCGCCCAGAGCGCGCAGAACTCGGTGACGACGGACTCCGGATTCATTGGTTCCCCTTCGATGGTGGTGTTCGTGTGCGGAAACCTTCTCACGCGGCTGCGCCGCCCGTGCGCGTGTTGTACCCCCGATGAGGGCGCAACACACTCACAGGCGGCGGAGCCGCCCCACTACCCCGGCCATCGCGCGATCGCGCGCCGGATCCGCAGGCAGCGGCAGGGTGACCGCGTCGGCCAGCCCGCCGATCCGGTCGTGGATCAGCTCGGGCAGCTCCGCGTAGCGCGCCGACGGCAACATCGCGTCGAGCACCTCGTCGGTGACCAGTTCCGGCAGCCGGCCCCAGTCGTTCGCCCTGACCATCCGTGCCAACGGTTCACGGAGTTCGCCGAGGCCGCAGTGTTCGAGCTCGCGGCGGTACTCCGGGGTCGAGTACAGGAAGGCGAACTGACGCCGGTGCCGCTCACGCTCGGCGTCGAGGTCGGCCTCCGTCTCGCCGGTGATCACCTGGAATCCGGCGACAAGCTCGCAGTCGGCGGGGTTCCTGCCCGCGGCCGCCGCGCCCGCCGCCAGCGCCGGGCGGACGTCCTGTTGCAGGAACCACGGGCTCGAGCCGGTGGGATGCGTGATCAGGCCGTCCGCCACCTCCCCCGCCACGGTGCACATCTTGCGGCCGACCCCGCCCAGGTAGATCGGTGGGCTCGGCACCTCCGCGTCGGTCGCGTCGTGCGGATTGAAGTACGGCTGCATCCGGGTGAAGCCGTAGTGCTCGCCCTCGAAGGGCGTCAGCTTCCCGGTCCGGAAGGTCTCGAACGCCGCCCGGACCACGTGGACGTACTCCGCCATCCGCGCCGCGGGCTCCGCCCACGGCATCGCGTACCGCTGCTCGATGTTCTGCCTGATCTGGCTGCCGAGCCCGAGGTGGAACCGGCCGCCGGACATCCGCGCCAGGTCCCACGCCGTGTACGCGGTGAGCAGCGGGCTCCGGACGAAGGCCAGCGCAACCGACGTCCGCACCACGATCCGGGAGGTGCTCTGCAACGCGATCAGCGCGAGCAGGAAGGGATCGTGCACCGTCTCCGAGACGTGCATGCCGTCGTATCCCGCGGCCTCGACGCGCCGGGCATACGCCGCGACGTCGCCGAGGCCCATCCGTGGATCCGCCCCGGTGAAGACCTTCACGCGGCCGTCACCCGGCCGCTGCGTGCGGCTCGATGATCGCCAGGATCGACTCGATCTCGCCGCCCGGCACCGCGAAATGCTCGGTGATGGCGACGCTGATGACGTGCTCGCCCGCACCCATGTCGAGCAGGAACCGCGCGACCACGTTCGGACCCCACTCCCGGAACTCGAGATCCCGGATTCCGGTGATCGGCTTGTACTGCTCGCCGTGCTCCAGCTCGGCGATGATCTCCGGCCCGGAATCGCCCGTCCGCTGGCCGTTCTCGACCCGGAAGCAGTCCGCCGACAGCCGTACCTTGCTCGCGTCGTGGCTGACCAGGGAGGCCAGGTACTCGCGCGCCATCGCCACCCGTGGGCTGTCGGCGGGCGCGCCGGTCAGTTCGGCGATCCCGTCGAGCAGCGGCCGGGCTAGTTCTGGCCTGCAGATGACGAGGTCGGGCAGGTAGGGGTGCGCCTCGTTGTAGATCAGCGGTGTCCCGTCGATCCGCGAGCAGTGCAGGCCCGCGGCCTGTGCCACCCCGACGGGCGCCGCCGAATCCCACTCCCACTGGCCGCCGGCGTGCACGTAGGCATCGGCCTCGCCGCGCAGCACCGCCATCGCCTTGGCACCGGCCGAGCCCATCGGCGCGACATCGGCGCCGATCCGCTCGGCCAGCGCCCCGATGAACTCGGGTGGGCGACTGTCGCTGACCAGGATTCGCGGGCGTTCCCGCCCGGCCGGATCCGCTGGTCCGGCCGACCCGCTCACATAGACCTCACCAAGCGCGGGCTGGGCGACGGCGGCCGCCGTGATCCCAACGCCGCGTTCCCACAGCGCGATGTGCACCGCCCAGTCCGGACGTCCCGGCAACCCGTACTCCCGCGAGCCGTCAAGCGGGTCGATGATCCACACCCGCGGATTGTCGAGGCGGGCACGGTCATCCGCGGACTCCTCGGACAGCACGGCGTCGGCGGGACGCTGTTCCCCGAGCAGCCCCAGCAGCAGCGTGTTCGCCTCCTTGTCGCCCCTGCGCCCGAGCTCACGCGCCTGCGTCTTCTCGAGCGGGGTCTCGCCCAGCTCGTGGTTCCTCAGCTCCAGGAGGAGTTCGCCCGCACGGGTGGCCAGTTCGCCTGCGAGCGCGGCATCGGTAGTCATCGGTTCAGATACTCCATGATCGTGGCGGCCTGTGCGACGGGATCGCCGTCCTCGGGTCGCAGCACCAGTTCGGCGTTCGTCGGCGCCTCGTACGGATCGTCGACGCCGGTGAAGCCGGTGATCTCACCCGCCCTCGCCTTGGCGTACATGCCCTTCGGGTCGCGGGCCTCGCACACCTCGACGGGGGTGTCGATGAACACCTCGATGAACGGCAGGCCTGCCGCGATGTGCTGGGCCCGCACCCGATCCCGGTCCTCCCGGTAGGGACTGATCAGCGAGGCGACCGCGACCATCCCGGCGTCGGCGAGCAGTTGGGCGACCTCACCGACGCGTCGGACGTTCTCGGCCCGGTCCGCGGCGCCGAACCCGAGGTCGGAATTGAGCCCGTGCCGCAGATTGTCCCCGTCCAGCCGGTAGGCGGGCACGCCGGAGGCCACCAGTCGTCGCTCGAGTTCGACGGCGACCGTGGACTTCCCGGACGCGGACAGCCCGGTCAGCCACACCGTCGCGCCCTTGGTGGCACGCTCGGCCCTGGAGACCGACGCGGCGTGCCAGACGACCTTCGACTCCTTGAGCGTCGGCCCGAGGATCATGCCTGCCGCGACGGTGTTGCCGGTGGACTCGTCGACCAGGATGAAGCTGCCGGTCACCCGGCTGCGCCGGTACGGGTCGAACAGCAACGGCTGCTGGGTCTTGAGCTGGATCCGGCCGATCTCGTTCAGCGACAACGACTGCGCGGATTCGTCCCGGTGCAGGGTGTTGACGTCGAGCCGGTAGTCGAGCCGGACCACCTGGGCCCGGGTCGACTTGGTGGTGTGCAGCAGTGTGTACCGGGTGTTCTCGGAGAGCGAGGACTGCTCGGTGAGCCAACACACCATCGCGTCGATCTCCTGGCCGACCTGCGGGCGGTTGTTCGGCCGGCAGAGCACGTCGCCTCGGCTGACGTCCAGGTTGTCGGCGAGCGAGATGGTCACCGCGGACGGCGCGAACGCCTCCTCGATCACCGTGCCGCCTGGGCCGAAGATGGCCTCGATCGTCGAGGTGAAGCCCGACGGCAGCGCGACGACCTCGTCGCCCGGCTTGAACACGCCGCTGGCGACGGTGCCCGCGTAGCCGCGGAAATCGTGCAGCTCGGCGTCGGTCTGGCGCTGCGGCCGGATCACGTACTGCACCGGGAACCGCGCGTCGATGAGGTTGCGGTCCGAGGCGATGTGCACGTCCTCGAGGTGATGCAGCAGCGACGAGCCCTCGTACCAGGGCATGTTCTCGGTCCTGGTGACGATGTTGTCGCCCTTGAGCGCGGAGACCGGGATGAACGTCAGGTCGTGCACGTCGAGCTTGATCGCGAACTGCCGGAACTCCTCCTTGATCTCCTCGAAGCGCTCCTGCGACCAGTCCACCAGGTCCATCTTGTTCACGCACAGCACCAGGTGCGGGATCCCGAGCAGGGTGGACAGGAAGGCATGCCTGCGGGTCTGCTCCAGCACGCCCTTGCGCGCGTCGACCAGGATCAGCGCGAGGTCCGCAGTGGAGGCCCCGGTGACCATGTTGCGGGTGTACTGCTCGTGACCCGGGGTGTCGGCGATGATGAACTTGCGGTGCGGGGTGGCGAAGTACCGGTGCGCGACATCGATGGTGATCCCCTGTTCCCGCTCGGCGCGCAGCCCGTCGGTGAGCAACGCGAGGTTCGCGTACTCGTCGCCGCGTTCGCGGCTGCTGCGCTCGACCGCCTCGAGCTGATCCTCGAAGATCGACTTGGAGTCGTAGAGCAGCCGCCCGATCAGCGTCGACTTCCCGTCGTCGACGCTGCCCGCGGTGGCGACGCGGAGCAGCTGCAGGGCGTGGTGGGACTGCGACATCAGAAGTACCCCTCCTTCTTGCGATCTTCCATCCCGGCCTCGGAGATCCGGTCGTCGGCGCGGGTGGCCCCACGCTCGGTGATGCGACTGGCCGCCACCTCGGTGACGACGGCGGCCGCTGTGGCCGCCGAGGACTCCACGCAGCCGGTGCAGGTGGCGTCGCCGACGGTCCGGAACCGGACGAGCTCCTCGTACGGCTCCTCGCCCGGGAGCAGCGTCAGGAACCTGGTGTGCGCCAGCAACATCCCATCGCGCGGCACCACCTGGCGGCGGTGTGCGTAATAGATGGCGGGCAGCTCGATCTCCTCCTCGAGGATGTACTGCCAGATGTCGAGTTCGGTCCAGTTCGACAGCGGGAACACCCGGATGTGCTCGCCCTTGCGGTGCCTGCCGTTGTAGAGGTTCCACAGCTCGGGTCGTTGCGCGCGCGGATCCCACTGCCCGAACTCGTCGCGGAAGCTGAACACCCGCTCCTTCGCACGAGCCTTCTCCTCGTCGCGGCGGGCCCCACCGAAGACCGCGTCGAACTCGTTGTCGCGGATGCCGCGCAACAGCGCGGCGGTCTGCAGCCGGTTGCGGCTGGCCCGCGGCCCCTGCTCCTCGGCGACGCGGCCCGCGTCGATGTCGTCCTGCACCCGCGCGACCACGAGGCGGAGGCCGAACTCCTCGACCACGCGGTCCCGGAACTCGATCACCTCGTCGAAGTTGTGACCGGTGTCCACGTGCATCACCGCGAACGGCAGCGGCGCGGGCCAGAACGCCTTGGCGGCGACGTGCAGCATCACCACCGAGTCCTTGCCTCCGGAGAACAGCAGGACGGGGCGCTCGAAGGTGGCGGCCACCTCACGGAAGATGTGCACCGCCTCCGCCTCGAGCGCGCCCAGGTGGGACAGCTCGTAGGCGGGTGGGGCATGTCGGGTTGTCATGTGCGGCTCCTCGACTGATCGGGGTCCGAGCCATCGGTACATTTTTGTACCGGGGCGGTTCGAATTTGAAGTCTGAGCCGACAATAGAACGCGTTCTAGATCGGGTCAATCCCTCCGCCGATCGACGACGGACCCGGATCTGCGCGCCGGTCCGGCCACCGCCCGCCCACCTCCGCCGTCACCGCGTCGGCCGCGGCGGCGAGGGCCTTCCCGCGGCGTTCGACCTCGGCGCCGCTGATCGACGAGCCCACGTCCAGGGTCAGGACCAGCGACTGATGCCCGTCGGCGTCGTAGGCGGGCGCGGCGATCAGGCTCACCGGATACTCGGCGTCGGCGGCCAACTCACGCCCCAGGTACACCCGCTCCCCCAGGCTCGAGACCATCTCGCCGAGCAGCTCGCGGATCTCGGACGGCAGGTCGTGCCCGGCGACGCCCTGCATGAGCGAGAAGAGCCTGCGCCCCATCGGGGTCAACCGCTCGACGAGGTAGCCCGCGTCCCGGCAGTCCTCGACGACCTCACGCAACAGGTCGCGGTCGAGCACCACCGGCAGCGTCGGTTCGCGACGCAGCCACGCCTCCAGGTCGTGGTCGGCGCTCCACAGCACGTACATGAGACCAACCGGGGGCGCGAACGGGTACGCCTGACCCACCTTGACGGCGGTCCGCCCGCCCTTCATGCCGGACGGAGTGGCCACCTCGAGGATCATGATCCGGTCGCCCACCACCGCGGACGCCGTGCAGACCGACCCGAACTCGGCGGCGAGCCGGTCGAGGTGGGTGCGCGCGATCGGGCCGACCGCGAAGCCACGCTGCGCCGCCCGCCCTGCCGCGATCAGCGCGGGGCCGAGCCCGTAGGTCTTCGACGCCGGATCGCGGGTGAGATAGCCGCCGGAGACCAGCGCGGAGAGGATCCCGAGGCAGGTCGGCTTGCTGATCGAGAGTGCGCGGGCGAGCTCGGAAAGGCCGAACCGCTGATCCTGGCGGGCCACCAGGTAGTCGAGCACCTGCACCACCCGCTCGGTCGGGGGCGATCGGCGCCCGGCGACGGTGTCCTGCTCTTCAGCCATTGACCACTCCTTAGAACACGTTCTATTGTCGGACCATCACCGGTCTACCACCTAGGTACATATTTGTACCACTTGAACGCGAGGAGCGGGAGTGCTGACAGAACCCCTGGCCGAGGCCATCGCCGAGGCCGAGAAGCTGGTCGAGGCCGCCCCACACATCCGGTCCGAACAGGACCTGCTCGAGGGATACCAGTACCTCGCGGGCGGCATCCTGGCCACCGTGCACGCCGCATGGGCCACCGAGAAGACGCACCCCACCTTCATCCAGGGCACCGGCCCGTACATGAAGATGGGCCTCGACAACCCGGACACCTTGTACTTCGGCGCCCGGGTCAACGACGATGCCGAGTACGTCGTCACCGGAACCCGTGGGACCACCTGCGATCTCAGCTTCCAGGTGCTCAGCGGCAACTACACCGACTCCAACGTTCCCGGCAGCGACGCCGCGTTCGACGACCGCGACATCGACATCGACGCCGACGGCCACTTCGAGGTCCGGTTCGGGCCCGCGGGAGGCGCCTGGGCCGAGAATGCGGCCGGGTGTCGCAACCACTTCACGCTCGCGCCGGGCGCGTCGCAGCTGGTGGTGCGCGAGGTCTACAGCGACTGGTCCCAGCGACGCGGCACCGTCCGGATCGAACGGGTGGACCGCCGCGGCGTCCCGTTCGACGCCCTGACGCCCGAGGAGACGGCCAAGCGGTACGCCCGCGCCGGCAAGGCCCTGGTGAGCAGGGTCAAGACGTGGCTGCAGTTCCCCGAGTGGTTCTACCTCAAGCTGCCGGTGAACACGATGACCTCGCCGCGGCTGACGCCGGGCGGCCTGGCGACGCAGTTCTCCTCGGTCGGGCACTACGAGCTCGCCGACGACCAGGCGATGATCATCACCGTCCCGAAATCCGATGCGCCGTACCAGGGTTTCCAGCTCGGCAGCATGTGGTACATCTCGCTCGACTACACCGGGCACCAGACCTCACTGAACAACACCCAGGCCCAGGCGGACCCGGACGGCATGATCCGCATGGTGGTCTCGCAGCGCAATCCCGGCGTCACCAACTGGATCGAGACCGTCGGTCACCCTCGGGGCATCCTGCAGTTCCGCTGGCAGCGCACCTCCCGGGAGTTCACCCCGGCCGACGGCCCCACCGTCGAGGTCGTCGGCATCGACGAGGTGGCCGCGAAACTTCCCTTCCACGAACAGAACAAGATCACGCCGGAGGACTGGACCGCCCGCATCGCGGCGCGTCAGGCCGCCGTCGCCGACCGGATGTTGGGGTAGTACGACCATGACAAATCTCTTGCAGGACAAAGTCGTTGTGATCTCGGGTGTCGGACCCGCACTCGGCCGCACCCTCGCGCTGCAGGCCGCAGCCGCCGGGGCCGACCTGGTGCTGGCCGCCCGCACCCAGTCCCGGCTCGACGAGGTCGCCAAGGAGGTCACCGACCTCGGCAGGCGCGCGGTGACGGTGTCCACCGACATCACCGACCAAGCCTCGGCCGAGAACCTGGTCGCCGCCAGCGTCGAGGCCTTCGGCCGGGTGGACGTGCTGGTGAACAACGCGTTCTCGATTCCGTCGATGAAGCCGCTCGCCCGCACCGACTACCAGCACATCCGCGACAGCATCGAGCTGACCGTGCTCGGGGCGCTGCGGCTGACCCAGCTGTTCACCCCCGCCCTCGAGGAGAGCAAGGGCGCGGTGGTGAACATCAACTCCATGGTGCTGCGCCACTCCCAGGAGCGCTACGGCAGCTACAAGATGGCCAAGGCCGCCCTCCTGGCGATGTCGCAGTCGCTCGCCACCGAGCTGGGCCCCAAGGGAATCCGGATCAACTCGGTAGCGCCCGGCTACATCTGGGGCGACACCCTCAAGCAGTACTTCGAGCACCAGGCGAAGAAGTTCGGGATCACCGTCGAGCAGATCTACGAGCACACCGCGGCGGCCACCGACCTCAAGCGGCTGCCGGAGACGGAGGAGATCGCCGACGCGGTGATCTTCCTGGCCTCCTCGATGGCCAGCGCCATCACCGGCCAGTGCCTCGATGTCAACTGCGGCGAGTTCCACCACTAGGAGTGCGGCCCGCGGAACGACCGGACAACACAGAGAAGGCACCACATGACTGAACGCACCACCGTCGGCACCGTCGAGGACCTGCACGCCTCCGCCACCCGAATGACCGGCATGACCGATTTCGGCACCGACGACTACACCGAGGCGCTCGGCGTCCTGCTCGACTCCTACGCAAGCGACGAGGACCTGACGCCGTTCGGCAGCAAGATCTCTCGGGTCTTCCTGCGCGGCGCCCTGGTCGCGCGACTGCTCAGCGAGGCTGCGTGGAAGCAGCACCCCGAGCACGCCGACGTGCCGATCGAGCGGCCGATCTTCGTGACCGGACTGCCTCGCACCGGCACCACCGCGCTGCACCGGCTGCTCACCGTCGATCCCGCCCACCAGGGCCTGGAGATGTGGCTGACCGAGATGCCGCAGCCACGTCCGCCGCGCGAGAGCTGGGAGTCGAACCCGGTCTTCCAGGGCATCGAGGCCCAGTTCAGCAAGCACCACATCGAGCACCCCGAGTTCATGGGCGTGCACTACATGTCGGCGGGCGAGGTCGAGGAGTGCTGGCAGCTGCTGCGCCAGACCTTCAAGTCGGTGTCCTACGAGTGCCTGGCCAACCTGCCGACCTACTCGAAGTGGCTCGAGGGGCAGGACTGGACCAATGCCTATGCGCGACACAAGAAGAACCTGCAGTTGATCGGCCTGCCGGATCAGGACCGCCGGTGGGTGCTGAAGAACCCGAGCCACCTGTTCGCGCTCGACGAACTGCTCGCGGTGTATCCGGACGCGCTGATCATCCAGACCCACCGGCCGCCTACCACGATCATCCCGTCCGTGTGCAGCCTGGCCGAGCAGGCCACCGACGGCTGGTCGAACAAGTTCAAGGGCGAGGTGATCGGGCGCAGCCAGCTCGAGCTGTGGGCACGCGGCCTCGAGCAGTTCAACGCCGCACGGGCCAAACACGATCCGGCCCAGTTCATCGACGTCGAGTACCAGGACTTCGTCGCCGACCCGCTCGGCATCGTGGAGGGGATCTACTCCCGCTTCGACATCCCGCTGACCACACAGGCACAGCAGGCCATGGAGGCGATGCACGAGGAGAGCCGGTCCGGCGACCGGCGGCCCGCACACAAGTACACCCTCGAGGAGTTCGGGCTCACCGCCGCCGAGGTCGAGGAGCGCTTCGGCGCCTGACCGGACCGGCGGTCGCGGCGTCCACCGGTGACGCCGCGACCGCCGGCTCGGACCTCGCCGACGGTCAGGCCGGCCGGGATCCCGCCCGGTCGCCGCCGTCGTCGGCCGGCTCGAGCACCCTCTGCAACGCCGCCGTGATCGCGGCGAGTTCCTCGTCGGCCAGCCGCTCCGCGAAGCGCTCCGCGATGCCACGCAAGTAGATCGGCGCGGCCTCCCGGTATCGGCGCCTGCCCGCATCGGTGATCGTCACGAAGGCCGACCGGCGATCGTCGGGGTTCGCGCCCCGCTGCACGAGCCCGTGGGTCTCCATCTCGGCGACCAGGCGGCTGACCCGGGTGCGACTGAGCACCACACGCTCCCCGAGATCGCTCATGCGCAGCGGGGTGTCGCCCGCTCCCGAGAGCTCGAGCAGCACGTCGTACCAGGCCAGCGGCAAGCCCGTCGTGCGCTTCAGGTCACCGTCGAGCTCGGGAACCAGCTGCGCATGGACCTGCAGGAGCGCGCCCCACGCGCTCGTCTCCAGGTGACGCCTCCTGGAATTCCGTGTCGCTGCCACCGGGGCAGTCTAACCGGATCCACCCCATCAGTTGCGTGCGTACGCACATTGATATTAAATGTGCGTACGCACGCACATGAGTGCGGCGACCCGATGGAAGGTGACACGATGACCGAGCTGATCACGCGCGACGAACTGGCCGCCGCGCTCCGCACCGACTCCGTGGTGCTCCTCGACACGCTCCCCGCCGATTACTACGACAAGGCACACATCCGCGGCGCGCTGAACCTCGTCGAGGCCGACGTGGAATCGATGGCACCGCAAGTCCTTCCGGACCGAGACGCGGCAATCGTGACCTACTGCGCGAACATCTCGTGCCGCAACAGCGAGATCGTGGCCGACCGACTGCGCGCGCTCGGGTACACGAATGTGCGCAAGTACCGGGAGGGCATCGCGGACTGGGAGTCCGCCGGCCTGCCGATCGACGGCTCGAGCACCAGGGAGCGCGTCACCGGGTGACCAGATGCCAGGCGACCCCGCCCGTCACGCGACCTCGGACCACCCGCCGGCGTGCAGGGCGGGGATCACCTGCAGCAGTGCCTCCGCGATCTCCTCCCCCACCCGCTCGAACGCTTCTCGGCGCAAACCCACCGGATCGCTGATCGACTCGCCACCGGGCCGGACGTTGTCGCGACCCGCGGCCATCTCGCGGACGGTCCTGGCCCCGGTCAGCCACACGATGCGGTGCGCCTCCGGCAGCGTGAAGGTCCGAGGCGCGGCCTCCGGCACCAGCCGCACCACCTCGTCGCGCACGGACTCCGACATCGCCAGCACGAGGTCGGCCCGTTCGATCAGCTCGGTCCGCAACCGACGGGCGACGAAACCCGACGGATCGCCACCGAGCCCGCGGACCACCTCGGCCGCGACCGGTTCCATCGGGAACCCGACCAGCGCCCTCGTCCCCGCGCTCTCCGCGCTGAGCGTCCTCGCACCCGGCGCGGCCGGTCCCAGTTCCGCGGCAATGGCGACCGCGAGGCGCTCGGCGATCGCCGAGCGGCACACGTTGCCGTTGCAGACGAACAAGACGTGCATGGCCGGACTGTATCGACGCCGGTCGACCCCCGCGAGCCGGGAACTCGCGCCACGGGGGCAGATCGCCGGATGTTCATTGCACGTACCCGAGGGGTTCATCGCCGCGTTCACTCGCATGGAGCGAGCAGTCCGCGGCTTCGGGTCGCCTACTTGGCGACCCGCTCCCACATCTGCAGGTAGGCCTCGGCGCCGCGGCTCATGTCGTCGATGATCTGGTCACCGTCGTCGCCTGCCGCGTTCCGCATGTCCGCGATCCAGTCCGGGATCAGTCCGTAGTGCGCGACGCCGTCCTTGTTCAGATCGAAGACCCGTTCGCCGGTGCGCTGGCGGTCCATCGTCGTGCCGCCGTCGAAGGTCTTGTACGGATACTGCAGCGGCTTGGTGTCGGCGTCCTCGCGGGGCGGGGCCTGCGGCGCGAACCCGCCGGTGTCGGCTCCGAAGCCGAAACCGAAGTAGTACTTGTCGCTGCGGTCGGCTCGGGCTTGCCGCCAGGCGTCGATGAAGTTCCCGTGGTCATCGCCGTCCTCCGAGTGACCGCCCAGTCCGGACGCGTAGCCGGCGACGAAGCCACCGAGTGCGTAGATCCGCTTGTGGTTCAGCGGGTCGGTCCAGCTGTGGGTGGAGACCACGCCGGAGTACTTGGCCTCCTCGAGGATGCGCAGGGCGTCCTCGGCGGTCTTGGCGCTCATGTGGTCGATGTCGACGATCATGCCGCGCGCCATCATGCCGCGGACCATGTGCTCGCCCAGCTTCGTCAGGCCACGGGTGTTGCACATCGGCCCGGACGGGTAGACCGGCATGGCGCTGCCGGTCGGCAGCGCCGCGAGCACCTCGGCCGAACCCTCGGCGACGGGAATCAGCGGCTGATCGTGCTCGGGGCCCTTGCACGGCTCGACCTCCCAGAACCTGCCGGTGCCTAGGAAGTTGCCCACGTTCACGGCGACGCCCGTGGTGCCGGCGTCGAACCGGGTACCACCGAACGCATTGTCGAACTTGTGGGTGACGTACATCTGCCGTACGCCCAGGGCATACACCTCGTCCAGGCCCCGATCGATGTCGGCCTCGTTGCACTGCGGCACGCCGTCGCGGAGCCCGCAGCCGAACGGCTCGGAGGTCTCGATGCCGATCGTCACCGCCAGCTTGCCCTCGCCGATCACCTTGCGAACGTCCGCTGGGTTGCTGACGATACGGAACCAGCCGCGGCCGGGGCCGCCGTACTGGGCGTCGATGTAGTCCTGCATCTCGTGCACCTGCTTGGCCTGCGCCCTGATGGTGTCCATGTCGTTGCAGGAGCGATTCTTGTACGGGTACAGGTCGCAGAGCACCCGGTTGTTCACCAGCAGGTCGTTGAACATGCGGAGTCCGCCGCGCCATGCCCGTTCGATCCACTTGTAGTAAGTCTGCTCGTGGGTGAGCGAGTCGTGGGCGGGCCAATTCTTGAAGGTCGGCCAGCCGGTGGTGTCGCGCCCATCGAGGGGTGAGCCGCCCGAGAGGATGCTCTCGAGCAGCGCCGACGTCTTGCTGGCACCCTGGTCGGGGCAGTCACGCAGCGCGACCGAAACGCCCTGCGGGTCGAAGGGCTTGCCGCAGTGCACCTGGCCGCCGATGAACAGGTTGGAGTTGAGGTGGACGTGCGCGTCGATGAACCCGCGCACCTCACCGTTCGGGCCGGTGCCGGACAGCGGCGTGCCGGTGGCGTTCACCTCGGCATCGGGGAAGTCGGCGCAGCCCGACGTGGGAACGACCCTGAACCGGCCTCCCAGGGGGTTGGTCCCCGGATCGGTCAGCCCCAGGCCGGTGCCGTCGGCAGTGAGCTGGCCGCCGTTGTCCGTCGCGGTGATCGCGTAGGTGCCGTCGGTGTGCGTCAGCGTCCAGTCGGTGGTCGGCAGCGCGTCGCGCGTCGCGACGATTGCACGCTTATCGTCGTGGGCGAGCATGTCGCCACCCTTGCCGTAGAACATGAACCGGCCCAGCTGCGCGGCGTGCATCCGGAACCCCTCGGCCGCGGCAAGGTCGGCGCCGTCCACCCGGTAGCCGCCGCCGTCGCGGCGCACGAACGTGCCGGATTGCTCGGACTTGACCGCGTAGCAGCCGTTCACCAAACCGAACACCGGGTTGTCGCCGAGCGAGGCCGGCGCGGGGGTGGCCTGCGAGGCCGCGATCCCGGTGCCGCCGACGATCAGTGCCATCGCGGCGCAAAGCGCCTGGGTGAGCCGGCGAAGGTGCGCGCCGTGTTGTGTCATGTGATGTGCACTCCCGATCAGCGTGATGTGTGACTTATGGCGTGTGGCAGATCGCCTCGGACGATCGCCATTGGGTTGACCGAGCAGCGGGTCGATCCACGACCCTCCACGGACATGCAGTTTGCGCCGAGCGGGCAACCGGCCCGTATGGGGAAATGGCCGCATGCCTATCGAGTTGGCGAGCCGGCGGAATCCGACCTCGAATCTCGAGCTGCACCTCCGCGGCGCGGGTCTCCGATCCGACCGGTGTGGACCATCAGTACCCACTGGCAGCCGCGGTCCCGAGCCGTTCTCTCTGCCTGTTGCGATCCAATACCGTCCCGAACGTGGGCGCTCCGGGAGGGTGTGGGTTCGCCGTGTGCGATGAAACCATAGAGCGCTCCGACTCAGAAGTTAAACACTTCGATCCCGCCGATTGACATGACTTTCGTTGTCAATTAGCGACCCGGTGGCGCGACCACCCCAGTCGGCGACGACGTCCGCGCACTCGCCCCACGCTTCGAGCGCGCGCACCCGCACACCATCCGTCCAGGACTTCACAACGCCAGATGGCCGCACAGGCCACCCGGAGGACGCGCCCGAGAACCGGATTTGCCAAGGAGAGGGCAACTCGGCGCGAGCAGGTTTGATCCAGCTCTTGATATTGATAACGATTCTCATTACTGTTCGCGTTCTGAATCCGAGGAAAGACGGGGAGTCACGGGTGCCACACCTACTGCTAGTGGAGAGCTGGGTCGGTGCGATGGGAACGCTGATGCCAAGGGCGGTAAACGAACTCGGTGCCGAGTTCACGTTCTTGACCAGGAACCCTGAGCACTACCCACAGCGCACGCCCGACGGCTCACCGCATCCGCTTCGACTCGGCCGCGCCGTAATCACCGCCGAGACCAACGACCCGGCCGCCGCACTCGACGCCGCGCGACGAATCCACGCCGACAACCCGATCCATGGAGTCCTCACGAGCTGCGACTACTACCTCCCGACCGCAGCGAGGATCGCCGATGCCCTTGGGCTTCCCGGCCCTACCCCGGAAGCGGTCGAGTCCGCCTGCAACAAGGCGCTGACCCGAGCGGCGTTGGACCGCGTCGGCCTACCCGGACCGCGCCACGCGACCGCGCCGGCCGATGACGCGACCCGACTTCGCGAAGCGGCAGAGATCGTGGGCTTCCCACTGGTGGTCAAGCCAACGGACTTGTGCGCCGGAATGTTCGTGCAGCGCGCCGACGATTGGGCCGCGCTCGAAACCGCAGCCCGGGACCTGCGTCGATTCGCCGTCAATGCGCGCGGACAACGACGGGATCCCGCGGTGTTGCTCGAAGAGTTCCTCGATGGACCTGAGTTCAGCGTCGAGAGCTGGATTCGACACGGCGCGATCCACACGGTCGG
Organism: Rhodococcus sp. UNC363MFTsu5.1; assembly: GCF_000686785.1. Lineage (NCBI taxonomy): Bacteria > Bacillati > Actinomycetota > Actinomycetes > Mycobacteriales > Nocardiaceae > Rhodococcus > Rhodococcus sp. UNC363MFTsu5.1. Next base: position 10,968 of record NZ_JMLO01000036.1, on the reverse strand, counting down.
GGTGACCGACAAGAGCCTCGGCGGCGCAACAGGTTTCGTGGAGACCGGGCACATGTTCCCCGCCGCCGTCGAGGAGACAGTGCGCGCCCAGTTGGTGGCGACCGCGGAGACCGCGCTCTGCGCGGTCGGGCTCGATCACGGCGTGGTGCACACCGAACTGCGGCTCACCGCGGCCGGACCGCGCATCATCGAGATCAACCCTCGGCCGGCCGGCAACCAGATCACCGAATTGATCAGGCACGTCACCGGCATCGACTTGCCGACAGTCGCGGTCGAGCTCGCGCTGGGCCACACACCCCACCACCTGGCGTCCCCACCGGCCCGGCAGGCCACCCAGCGGCCACAGAGTGCGGCGGTGTGCATGTTGGTACCAACCGAGGAGGGCATCCTCACCAGCATTGACGGCACGGCGGCGTTCGCCGATCACCCAGCGGTGGTGTCCTCGTCGTTCAAGGCCGCGGGGCACAAAACGACTGTGGGAGTGGACAACAACAGCTACCTGGGTTCCGTGATCACCGTCTCGCCCGATCGGGCCGGTGCCCGGCCCCTCGCGGAGGACCTGCTGGCGTCGATCTCCCTCACCTACGGCAAGGAGTTCACCCCGTGACCACCACCGCACAGATCGGTACCGCGAAGTCGGGGCCCGTCACCGCGCTCCTCGACCGCTACCGCAGCGATCCCGACCTGATGCCCCCGGTCGACGACACGGTCTCGGTGGCATTCACCACCTCACAATGCGTGCGGCACAACGGGCGTAGCGGCGGCTACCACAATCACGTGATCAGCCTGCGGGTGGGCACGACGACGGGATCGTGTGCCGTCGAGCCCGGATCGATCGACCCAGAAGTGGTCCACGCTTGCGCGGGAAGGCCGGTCATCGAGCTACTGCACCACGACGAGCTGGCCGTTCGGGTCGCCGCGCTCGACGCCTACCTCGCGCACCTGCGCCCGCACCCGTTCGATGCCCGCGCAGTAGCCGTCCAGGTGGACGCCGGCGATTCACTGCAGCGCTCACTGACCCGGGCCAGGGCAGTGACGGGGCTGATCGACACACCTCCTGGCGGCCGGGTGCTGGTGATCGGGGTGGTCAACTCCTTGCTCGTGTGCCTGCGTGAGCGCGGCCTGCGGTACGTGCCGTGCGACCTGCAGGGCGGTACCACCGAGTGGGGTGAGCCGATCGTCACCGACTTCGCCGATGGACTCGACGGCTCTGATGCGGTGCTGGCCAGCGGAATGATGCTCGGCAACGGCACCCTCGACCCGCTGCTCGAACTGGTGGCGGCGAGCGGACGACCAGTGCCGGTCACGCTGTTTGCGCAGAGCGGGGCCGCGGTGGCCCGGGAGCTGCTCGGGCGCGGCGTCGATGCCCTCTCGGCAGAGCCGTACCCGTTCTTCTGGCTGACCGGCGACACCAGCGCGATCTATCTGTACCGGGCGGCGTGTCCGCGATGACCGTCTTCGAACCGCTCGAGCGTGTCGGACACAGCCCGCTCGTGCGCATCACCACCCCGGTGCCGCAGCCCCATCCCGGCTACTTCGCGAAGATCGAGTCACTGGGGATCGGCGGACTCAAGGCGCGCTCAGCGCAGTCGATGCTGGCAGGCGCACGCCGGCGTGGAGAGCTGCGCGACGGCGCCCGGATCGTCGAATCCACCAGCGGCACGTTGGGCGTGGGCCTGGCATACGTTGCCCAAGCACTGGGGCACCCGATAACGCTGGTGGTGGACAGCGAACTCGAGCCGGCGATGCGGAATCTGTTGCGGGCCTTGGGGGCCACCTTGGTGGTCGTGGATGAACCCCATCCCGAGGGTGGGTGGCAGCAGGCCCGACTCGACGCCCTGCACCGCATCCTGGCGGGCGACGACGCGTATTGGCCCAACCAATACGACAATCCGGACAACGCCGCGGGTTATCACGCCCTCGCCGATGAGATCGTCAGCGGATTCGCCGCCGCGGGCATCGAGCGGGCCGAGGTGCTGGTGTGCAGCGTGGGAACGGGAGGTCACAGCAGCGGAATCGGGCACCGGCTGCGACAACTGTGGCCGGACCTGCGAATCATCGGCGTAGATGCACTCGGATCGAGAATCTTCGGTCAACCCGCCACCGCCCGCGTCATGCGTGGACTGGGCAGCAGCATGCACCCACGCAATGTCCGCTACGACCTGTTCGACGAGGTCCACTGGGTCGGCCCGAACGAGGCCGTCCACGCCTGCCGCGGTTTGGCACGCGGCGGGTTCCACACCGGCGGGTGGTCGACCGGTGCGGCCGCGACCGTCGCCGGCTGGGCGGCCGCCCGGTGGCCGGGCAGCGTGATCACGATCTTCCCGGACGGCCCGGATCGTTACCTGCGCACCATCTTCGACGACGACTGGTGCCACCGCAGAGGCCTACTCGAGCCGCCGCACACGCAGCCGCACGAAATCGACGACTGCGAAGACCCCACCGGGTGCTGGACCCGGTGTGAATCGGTGCGCTCGCCGATCGGAAGCGTCACTGCCAGGACGGAGGCGACAGCGAGATGAAACTGACCTGGAATACGCACACCCTCCGGTTGACTCGCCCGTTCCGGATCAGCCGCGGCGTGATGTCCGCGCGCGAGGCGGTCACGGTGACCGTGACCGACACAGACTCCGACGTCGTCGGCCGTGGCGAGGTCGTCACCTCGGTGTACGCCGAACTGGACCGCGACCGAATCGAGGCACAGCTGCGGATGGTCCGTGACCGGTGCGCGGACGTGGACACCGGCCCGGAGTCGGCTCTCGCGGATGTGCATCCCGCGGTCGCTGCCGCACTGTGGTCCGCGATTGCCGAGCACCGCGCTCGTACGGCCGAGATGTCGGTCGCGGCGCATCTCGGACTGCCGCTGCCGACCGAGGTTCCCATCTCCCGCACCGTCGGCATCGGGTCACCCCACGAGATGGCCGCCGTGGCCACCGGCCTGGCCGAAAGCGGAATCCGGTTGCTCAAGGTCAAGACGGACGCCGACACGGCCGATTCGGTCAGGCGGCTGGCGGCGGTGACCGAAGCCGCTCCAGGGGCTGATCTGATCGTCGATCCGAACGAGTCCTGGACCGCCGCGACCGCGCTGCGGGTACTCCACGAGACCAGAGGACTGCCGTTGGTGGCGCTCGAACAACCGCTGGCGACCTGTGACCGCGACGGAACCCGGGAGTTGCGCAGCCGCACGGACATTCCGGTGATCGCGGACGAAGCCATCCACACGCTGGCCGACCTGGACGCGCTCGCCGGCCTCGCGGATGCCGTGAACGTCAAACTCTCGAAGTGCGGCGGCGTCTATCACGCCCACGAGATCGCCACCGCGGCCCGCGAACGCGGGATGGACGTCATGCTCGGCTGCCTGGTGAGCAGCTCGCTTGGTATCGCTCCCGCTGTGCATCTGGCCTCGCTGGCGCGGTGGTGCGACCTGGACGGGCACCTGCTGCTCGCATGGGATCCGTGGACCGGGCTGGGCGGTGAGGACGGGGTGTTGCGCCCAAGAGACGCCATCGGCCTCGGCGTGCACCCCCGCGCAGGAGGCGATCGGTGACCGAGACTCCCTCGGGCCCGGGGACACTTGCCCTGCTCCGCAGCTTCCCGCGGTCCGTCCAACTGCTCGTGCTCAACCAGTGCGGGGTCAACACCGGCTTCTACATGCTGGTGCCCTACCTGTCGATGCATCTGACCGGAAACCTCGGCCTGACCCTCACGGTCACCGGCCTCGTCCTCGGCGTCCGCACCCTCAGCCAACAGGGACTGTTCCTGATCGGCGGCACCGCCGCCGATCGGCTGGGACCCCATCGGGTCATCATCGCGGGCTGCGCGCTGCGATCGGTGGGCTTCGCGGTCTTCGCCTTCGGCACCAGCGTGCCGCTGCTGCTGCTCGCGTCCGCCCTCTCGGGACTGGCGGGGGCACTGTTCAATCCGGCGGTCCGCTCCTACATCGCGGTCGCCGAACCGACGCGGCGCGCGGAAGCGTTCGCGATGTTCAACGTCTTCGCGCAGGCGGGTGCACTGTCCGGGCCACTGATCGGCAGCGCCCTGCTCGCGGTGGATTTCCGCACCGTCGCCATCGCAGCGGCGGCGGTCTTCGCCGCCCTCACCCTGGCGCAACTGCGGTTCCTGCCCGCCCACGCCGTCGAACCCTCCACGACGACGGTGCTCCGCGGCTGGGGGGTGGTGCTGGCCAACCGCCGATTCGTGTTGTTCACCGTCGCCATGCTCGGCATGTTCGTCCTGCAGACCCAGATGTATCTGGTGTACCCGGCGCTGGCCGGGCGGATCACCGGCTGGCCGGGTGCGGTCGCGGTCCTCTTCCTGAGCACCACCATCTTCAGCCTGCTGTTCCAAGTGCGGCTGACCCGCTGGTTCGATGCCCGTACCAGTCGCGGCGCCGCGATCACCACAGGGTTGGCCCTGATGGGTGGCGCGTTCGCACTGCTGCTGCCCGTCCTGTGGACCGAACCCGGGCACACCGCCGGACAGGTGGCGCTCGCGATGGCGCCGCTGGTGGTCTCGGCCCTGATCCTCGAGTCCGGGATCATGATCGCCCAGCCATTTGTGATGGAACTGATTCCGGCGTATGGAGATTCCCGTATGTCGGGCACCCTGTTCGGGATGTTCTACCTGGTGTCCGGCATCGCGGCGGCAGGGGGCAACGCCTTGATCGGCTACGGCATCGAGCTGGGCAACGGGTGGCCCGGCGCCGTGGTGTGCATCGCACTCGCCGTGGGCTCCGCGGCCGGCATCTGGTTGCTGCAGCGCCGGGGCCTGCTCGCCGATCCCGCCGGGGTGAAGGCATGACGACTGCCGAGTCCCGGAACCTGCTGACCGACAACCCCGCACTGTACGAGGCGCGGTTTCCCGACCCCGACCACACCGCCGGCAGGTTCATCGACGATGTCCTCCAGGCGCACCTTCCGGACGCGACCGCGGGCTCGCGGACCGGGCCCGCCGCGGTGCTGGACCTCGGGTGCGGGACGGGCCGCGACCTGGGCTACCTGGCCCAACTCGGGTACCGCTGCCACGGACTCGACCAGTCCCCCGCGATGGTCGACTACGCACAGCAACGCTATCCAGGCGTGAGCGCGGCGGTGGGCGACCTGCGGGACTTCGAGATCGGCCAGCGGTTCGACGCGGTCATCTGTCTGGACAGCTCACTGCTGTACTGCCACACCGACACCGAGCTGGAATCGTGCCTGCGCTGCACCCGCGCCCATCTACGTCCCGGAGGCCTGCTGATCGCGGAGATGCGCAACGGCGCCTTCTTCCTCGGCAACACAGAACTGCTCGACGGCCTCTCCCACTCGTCCTTTCAATGGCAGGGCAGCACCTGGCGGGCGGAGACCGCCCTCTCGATCGACCACGCCGCCCAATTGCTGCGCCGCCGCCGTCGCTGGCGCCTCCCCGACACCACCGACGAACTCGTCCAGACCTCCGCGTGGCGGCTCCTGTTCCCGCTGGAGCTGACCGGCCACCTGCGCCGCGCCGGCTTCGCGGTGCGGGCGATGTTCGACACCCCTGGCCCCCGCACCGACGACGGCTGGCCAACCGGCACCGGACGAGCCGCCCTCGCCGACCTCGGCGAGAGCCCGATGTCCGGGGACCGACTGCACGTCGTTGCCCAGGCGATCTGACCAGCGCCCACCAGTTGCGCGCCCTTACCTCTCAAGGAGAAACCCCGATGAATCCGCTCCACCGATCGATCCAGTCCCCACTGCCGGCCCTGACACGACGGTCCTTCCTCGGCCTCGGCGCCGCCGCCACCGGAGCCGTGCTGCTCGGTGCCTGCAGCTCGGGCGAGACCGCAACCTCCGCCACCGCAACCGCCACGGCCGCTCCGCGAGACGGCGGCCGGCTGCGCGCGGTGTTCGCCGGCGGCGGCGCACAGGAGGTACTCGACCCGCACAAGGCCAACCTATACGCCGACGTCGCCCGCTCGAACGCCGTATTCGACAAGCTCGTCGAATACGGCGACGATCTCGGGCCGGTGCCGCGGCTCGCCACCGCCTGGCGACCCAACGGAGACGCCACCGCCTGGACGGTGGAGCTGCGCCCGGCGGTGTTCCACGACGGCAGGCCGGTGAGGGCCGCGGACGTGCTGTACTCCTACCAGCGCATCGTCGATCCGAAGAACGCCTTGCGCCCGCGGGCCTCCCTCGAGGTGATCGACATCGCCCGGTCCCGTCAAATCGACGACCGCACCATCGAATTCGTGTGTTCCCGGCCCTGCGGAGACCTGGCGAACGTGCTGGCGGCCTTCGGCGCCTACATCATTCCCGAGGGAACCACCGACTTCAGCCACCCGATCGGGTCCGGGCCGTTCACCTTCGTCTCGTTCGAGCCGGGCCGGTCCTTCGTCGCCGCACGGTTCGGTGACTACTGGGACGGTGCCCCGCACATCGATCAGCTCGAAATCCTCACCGCCCCGGACGAGACGGCCCGGGTCAACGCCCTGCTCGGCGGTCAGGTGGAGTACGCCGACGATCTGAGTGTGACGTCGGCGCGCACCTACGAAACCGATGCGAGGGTGCAGATCCTGCGCTCGCCGCGCAGCGCGATGTCGGGTTTCGCGATGAAGGTGGACCGCCCCCCGTTCGACAACCTGGACCTGCGCCGGGCGATGTTCGCACTGGTCGACCGCGACGAGCTGGTGTCCACCGTGCTCGGCAGCTCGGGGGTGGTCGGCAACGACCTGTTCGGCAAGGACACCAAGTACTACGCCGGTGATCTGCCGCAGCGCCGGGTCGATCTGGACGAGGCGAAGGCGCTGATCCGTAAGGCCGGCGCGCAGAATCTGGCCGTGGAGTTGCAGACCACCGGTGCCACCAACGGATTCGTCGAGGCGGCGAACATCTTCGCCGAGCAGGCCGGCCGCGCCGGACTGAAGGTCGACGTGAAGATCGGTGAAGGGTCGACCTACTGGACACGAACCCTCGACGAGGGGGTGCTGTCGAGCTTCCGCTCCGGTGCCATGCCCATCGAATCGCATACGGCGCAGCGGATGCTGTCGACCTCGTCGAAGAACTACACCCAGTGGCGGCGACCGGATTTCGACGCGCTGTTCGCCACCGCCAGCCAGAGCACGGACGACGGGGTACGCGCCCGCGCGTACCAGCAGATGCAGTCACAGCTGTACAGCGAGGGCGGCCTGCTGGTGTGGGGATTCTCCGACAGCCTGCACGGACTCGCGCCGAAGCTGGCAGGGATGGCGCAGAGCGCTCCCACCAACACCCTGGGGTACGCCCGTTTCGACAAGGCGTGGCTGGCTTGATCCTCGCCCGGTACGCCTGCGGGCGAGTCGCGCTCGGGGTGGCTCAGGTGCTGGGTGTGCTCGGCATCGTCTTCGCGGTGGCCTCGGTGCTGCCAGGGGACGCGGCGGTGGTGATCGCTGCGGACGATGCCGACCCGGAGCGAATTGCGCAGCTGCGCACCTCCCTCGGGCTCGATCGCCCGTTGCTCACCCAGTTCGGCGACTGGCTGAGCGGGCTGCTATGCGGCGATCTGGGCACGTCCGCGCTCTCCGGCCGCCCGGTGACCGACCTGCTGTCCTCTGCGCTGGCGCCCACTCTCACGCTGGCGGCACTCGCGCTGGCGGCGCTTGTTCCGCTGGCGGTCGGATTGGGCGTCGCCGCCGCGGTGCGGCGGGGCGAGCCGATCGACCGGGCGATCTCGGGGATGGCCGTGGCCCTCTACGCGGCACCCGAGTTCGCCCTCGCGATCATCCTGGTCGCTGTGTTCGCGGTGGGGCTGGGATTGTTCGCCCCCACGGCGGTCGGCGCCAGCGGGTCACTTCTGCTGCAGCCGGAACTCTGGGTGTTGCCGGTGGCGGTGCTGGTGATCCGCCCGGTGTGCTCGCTGTCGCGGTTGGTACGCGCGTCGATGATCACCACACTCGACTCCGAGCACGTCCGGCACACGCTGCGCTTGGGTGTGCCGGAGCGTCGAGTGGTGTGGCGGCACGCCCTTCCCGGGTCGCTCACCCCGGCGATCCAGCATCTCGCCCGGGTAGCCGACTGGCTGCTCGGCGGGGTCGTCGTCATCGAAGCGGTGTTCGCCATCGGCGGACTCGGACAAGTCCTGGTCGACGCCATCCGTAGCCGCGACATCCCGCTGCTGATGGGTCTGGTCGCGCTGTTCGGCCTGATCACCGTCATGGTGAACACGATCGCGGACATCATGGCGTACCGGCTCAATCCCACGGCGGGCGAGGCCGCATGAGCACACGCCCACGTTTCCTGCTCGGCGCGGTGCTCACCGCCGTGCCGCTCCTCGTCGCGCTGCTCGGTCCGCTGATAGCCGAGCAGGGTGCCCGCGGTCCCGCCTTCACTCAGGGCGAGAACTGGCTCGCCGGCACCGATTCCGAGGGCCGCGACGTACTGACGCAACTGCTTCTCGGTGGCCGCTCGCTGGTGCTGGTGGCCACAGCAGCGGTCCTGCTGACGTACCTGATCGCGGTGCCGTGGGGGGTCACGGCCGCAACATCACGGCGCCGGGTGATCGACGAGTCGTTGATGCGGCCGCTGGATCTGCTGCTCTCACTGCCCTCGATGCTGCTGCTCCTGCTGGTGGTCGCCCTCACTGAGGCCAACCCATTCGTATTGGCAGCGACGGTGGCGGTGCTGCAGTTCCCGGACTCGGCGCGCCTGATACGGGCATCGGCCCTGCACGCCGCGCACACCCCTGCCATGGAAGCGCTGCGCCTCCAGTGTGAAACCTGGTGGCGCCGAAACCTCGGCTATCTGGGGCGCGCACTGCTCCCGGTTGTCGCCGCCGACGCCGGACTGCGGTTCGTCGGCGCCATCTACCTGGTCGCCTCCGCGAGCTTCCTCGGTCTGACCGCGGACTCCACCGGCACCGACTGGGCGGTGATGATCGACCGCAACCGCAGCGGCATCGCGCTGGTTCCCTGGGGGGTCGTGTTGCCCGCAGTGACGATCATCGCGCTGGCGATGGGCGTGAATCTGCTGTTCGACGCGGGCGCCCGCGCGGCGACGCGAGAATTCTCCCCGAGGAGTTCGAGATGACCGAGACAATGACGGCAACCGTCGCCGAAACCACTCGGCGTAGCGCCATCCGGGTTCGCGGGCTCAGCGCGCGAGCCCCAGGACGGGTCCTCGTCGACAATGTCGATCTCGACATCCACGCAGGCGCGGTCACCGCGATCATCGGCAGCTCCGGCAGCGGAAAGACCACCACAGCGTTGGCCCTGATGGGCGAGCACCGACCCGGGGTGGCATTGTCGATGGACTGCCGCGACGCCGAGGGAGTGCGATTCGGCTATGTGCCACAACAACCCTCCACGGTCCTCAATCCCGCCCTACGCATCGGCACCGTGCTCCGCGACATCGAGCTCGCCGCCCACCGCGCAGGACACCGGGTGTCCGTACCCGACGCACTCTCACGGGCCGGCTTCCCGAGCGACCCGAAGATGCTGCGCCGCTATCCCCATCAACTCTCGGGCGGTCAACAGCAACGCCTGGTCATCGCGCAAACCCTGCTGACGAGCCCGACCTGCCTGATCATGGACGAACCGACCACCGGGCAGGACCCCGCCAACAGGGCGGCCATCCTCCGAGAGATCACCAGGCTGTCGGAACAGGGCCTGACCGTCGTGCTCCTCACCCACGACCTCGAGGCCGTCCACTCGGTCGCCCGCCACGTGATCGTCATGGCCCACGGGCAGGTCATCGAGACCGGTACCACCGGGATGCTGCTGACGACGACGCAGACGCAGACCCGCGCACTGGTCGCGGCGCACTCCCGAACGGGGCGCAAGGACACCACCGACCGCACCACGGCGCGGATCATCGCGCCGACCACCGACCGGGTGACCATGGAGAACATCACCGCAGGGTTCCGCAACACCGCTGTGTTGCAGAACTTCTCGCTCTCGATCAAGCCAGGTGAATGCGTGGCGGTGGTGGGTCCGTCCGGCTGCGGTAAGACCACCGCGGCGCGGGTCCTCGCCGGGCTGCACCCGCCGACCGCGGGCCGCGTCTTCCTCGACGGCCGACCGCTGGCCGGCACGACGCGGCGGCGAACGCGGGAGCAGTCCGCCGCCATCGGATACGTGTTCCAGGACGCCAAAGCCGCCTTCGACCCCTACCGCACCGTGTGGGAACAGATCCTGCGCGGCCCCGTCCGACTCCGCGGCGCCACCGGCAGGGAGGCGGCAGCGGCCGCCCGGACCGCGCTGGAACAGGTGGGACTCGACGAGCAGATCACGCGGGAACGACCCTCCGCGCTCTCAGGCGGCGAGGCGCAACGCGCCGCCATCGCACGCGCCATCGCCGCGGCACCGTCGATGCTGATCTGCGACGAAATGTCCACCGGTCTCGACCCCGTCGCACAACAGCGCGTGCTCGAGATCCTGCAGAGCCTCACCCGAACCCAGGACCTGTCCCTGCTCGTCATCAGCCACGATGCCACCATCGTGAACACGCTCGCGGACGATGTCGTCGACATTGATCGAGGGGCACTTCACAATGTTTATCGATAACGGTTACCATTAACGGGTCGCTGTCCCCGCGCGGCGCCCGGAGTCCACGACCGTGGAGCGCTGTTTGGCCACCACCCAGTCCCCCGTCGGCCGGTCCTCGGCCCTCACCAAAAGGAAAATCCATGAACACCAACAACTCTGGTCCGCGCCGTGGCGCCCGCATCGCAGGCGCAGGCGCCGCCGCGGCGATGGCGATCGGCCTGATGTCCACCGGTGCGGCCCACGCCGACACCTTCGTGCCGCTGCCCGACGGGCAGAAGGCCGGACCGGGAGCGGTCGTCTCCCGCACCGGCGAGAGCGCCCTGATCTCCCCGTCGCTGGCCGCCAACGGTGCCGGCCGCACGGCGTGGGTCTCGGGCACGGTCACCGCCGATGTCACCGGCATCACCAAGGAAGGCGAGGCCGGGCCGTTCAACGGCGCCACCAACGACAAGGGCACCAACAACTCCTCCACGCACGGGATCTCGCGG
>NZ_JMLO01000035.1:0-59321 GCF_000686785.1 Rhodococcus sp. UNC363MFTsu5.1 | reverse complement strand
GTCGTCCCACTCGGTGATGTCCTCGCGGCCGACGCCCTCGTACTCCTGGATCGCGACGTGCCCCTCGAAGATGTTCTTGAAGTACGTCGGGAACGAGTAGTGCACGTAGAAGAAGTGCGCCATGTCGACGACGTTGTCGATGATCTCGCGGCAGTTGGTGTCGATGACGATCGACTTCCACACCCAGTCGGTCCACTCCGTGCCCTCGGGGCACATCTGCGGGATCGTCACGTCGGCGGGCGGCGGGTTGCCCTCCGGGTCGTTCCACACGAACAGCAGCTCGTCCTGCTCCATGGTCTGCCAGGTGCGGGTGCGGGCCAACGGCGGAACCCGGCGGGCGTAGGGGATGCCGGTGCACTTGCCGTTGCCGCCCCACCGCCAGTCGTGGAACGGGCAGGCGATCGAGTCGCCCTTGACGGTGCCCTGGCTCAGATCGCCGCCCATGTGCCTGCAGTAGGCATCGAGGATCTTGATGGCACCGTTGCTGTCGGCGAACACCACGAGCTTGGTCCCGAACGCCTCCACCGAGTGCGGCTTGCCGTCCCGGAACTCCTCAACCAACCCGAGGCAGTGCCAGCCACGCGCGAAGCGAGCGGGCGGCGCACCCTTGTCGATGATGCGAACCTCGTCGGTGATCTCGGTGTCCACGTTGGTCATGAAGCGTCTCCTCGTTCAGCGGCCGGGCTGGGCCGCGGTGATGCCGATCACAGCTCTTCTCAATCTCCTTGCACTAGAACGTGTTCTCCAGGACTGTTCCCACCCAGCGGGCGGTTACCCGTTTCGACCGCGATCACATGGGTTCAGTCCCTCGTGAGGATTGAGCGCACGAAGAAGCCGAGATTCGCCGGCCGTTCCGCGAGCCGGCGCATGAAGTAGCCGTACCACTGGCCGCCGTACGGCAGATAGACCCGCATCTGAGCGCCGAGCCCGGCAAGGCGGAGCTGTTCGCCGTCCCTGATCCCGTAGAGCATCTGGTGTTCGAAGTCCGTCGCACCCCGCCCCGACCCCGCCGCCATCGAGTCCGCCTCCGTGATGATCGCGGGGTCGTGGGACGCCACCATCGGGTAGCCGGCGCCCTCCATCAGCACCCGCAGGCAGCGCAGGTAGGACGCGTCCACCTCCGCCTTGGCCTGGAAAGCGACCGATTCCGGTTCCCGGTAGGCGCCCTTGCACAGCCGGATCCGCGAACCGGCGTCTGCTAGTTCGCGGCAGTCCGCCTCGGCACGACGCAGGTACGACTGCAGCACAGCGCCCAGCCACGGGTAGTCGGCCCGCAGTTCGCGGACGATCGACAGGGTCGAGTCGGTGGTGGTGTGATCCTCGGCGTCGACGGTGATCCAGACCCCGGCACGCTCCGCCGCGGCGCAGAGCGTCCGCGCGTTCGCCAGCGCGATCTCGCGGCCGTCGACCGGCAGCGCCTGCCCCAGCGCGGACAGCTTCACCGACACCTCGAGTGGGCGCACACCGCCGGGCACCTTCGCCTCCGGCAGCTCAGCGAGGTCGGCGAGCAGGGCCAGGTATTCAGTGACTGCGGCCTGCGCCGTGGCCTCGTCGGTGGTGTCCTCCCCCAGGTGGTCGATGCTGATCAGCCTGCCGGTGTCGAGGATCGCGCGCGCGGCGGTCAAGGCCTCCGCTCTGGTCTCCCCCGCGATGAACCGGGTGACGATGGATCGGGTCACCGGCGCCTTGGTGATCGCCGCCTTGAGCGTCGTCGATCGCGCGGCGGCCAGGATCGCGGGTCGCAGCGGGTTCTCGAACACCTGCGCCACCACGGCTACTCTTCCGGCTCCATGTGCGGGTAGCGGTGGTCCGTCGGCGGGACGAAGGTCTCCTTGATGGTCCGGGCGGAGGTCCAGCGCAGCAGGTTGATCGGCGAGCCGGCCTTGTCGTTGGTGCCCGAGGCGCGGGCCCCGCCGAAGGGTTGCTGTCCGACAACGGCACCGGTCGGTTTGTCGTTGACGTAGAAGTTGCCCGCCGCGAATCGCAGTGCCGCGGCCGCCTTGTCGACCGCGACCCGGTCGTCTGCGATGATCGACCCGGTGAGCGCGTAGGGGGCGGTCGAGTCCACCACCGCCAGCAGGTCCTCGAAGGCTCCCGGCTTGTCGTCGTCGTAGACGTGTACCGACAGGATCGGTCCGAAGTACTCGGTGGCGAAGGACTCGTCGCGCGGGTCCTCGGCGAGCAGCACCGTCGGCCGGACGAAGTACCCCTCGCTGTCGTCGTATTTCCCACCGACGGCGATCTGGACGCCTGCGGCGTCGCGCGCCCGCTCGATCGCGGCGACGTTCTTGTCGTAGGCCGCGCGGTCGATGAGGGCCCCGCCGAAGTTCGACAGATCGGTCACGTCGCCATAGGTGAGCTGATCGACCTGGGCCAGGAAGGCCTCTCCCATCCTGTGCCACACCGACTTCGGGACGTAGGCGCGGGAGGCGGCCGAGCACTTCTGGCCCTGGTACTCGAAGGCGCCGCGCACCAGCGCGGTGCTCAGCACCTCGGGATTCGCCGAGGCATGCGCGACCACGAAGTCCTTGCCGCCGGTTTCGCCGACCAGCCGTGGGTAACCGCGATACGAATCGATGTTGGCCCCCACCTCCCGCCAGAGATGCTGGAAGGTCCTGGTGGAGCCGGTGAAGTGGATACCGGCCAGGCGCGGATCACCCAGCGCCACATCGGAAACCGCGGCGCCCGAGCCGGTGACGAGGTTGATGACCCCCGGCGGCAGCCCGGCCTCCTCGAGCAGTTTCATGGTCCAGTACGCGGCGACGGTCTGCGTGGTCGACGGTTTCCAGACGACGGTGTTGCCCATCAGCGCGGGCGCGGTCGGCAGGTTGCCCGCGATGGCGGAGAAATTGAACGGCGTGATCGCGTAGACGAATCCCTCGAGCGGCCGGTATTCGAGCCGGTTCCACACCCCAGGACCGGAGACCGGCTGGTCGGCCAGGATCTGCCGGGCGAAGTGCACGTTGAACCGCCAGAAGTCGATCAGCTCGCACGGCGCATCGATCTCGGCCTGCTGGACCGACTTGGACTGACCGAGCATGGTCGCGGCGGCCAGCGTCTCTCGCCATGGACCGGAGAGCAGGTCCGCGGCCCGCAGCAGCACGGCGGCCCGGTCGTCGAAGGACAGGGCCCGCCAGCCGGGCGCGGCGGCGATCGCGGCCTCGATGGCCGCGTCCGCGTCCTCGTGGGTGGCGGTGGTGAGAGTCCCCAGCACGGCCGAATGCCGATGCGGTTGAACGACGTCCACCCGCTCACCCGAGCCCTGCCGGTGCACGCCGCCGATCACGTGCGGCAGCTCGACCGGCTCCGAGGCCAGCGCGGCGAGCTTGGCGGTGAGCAGCAGCCGCTCGCGGCTGCCCGGGGCGTACGAGTACACCGGTTCGTTGCTGGGCGAGGGAACCCGAGTGACCGCGTCCATGCTGCCTCCTGCCCCGAGGGGACGTTGCAGGGGCGGTACCCCGGCAACGAGGAACTCCGCCCCCAGGCTAGCGCCGTGGCAGGGTCCCCGGCCAGGTAACAGCGATCAGGCTGCGAGCCGTGCGGCGGCGGCCGCGATCCGCTCGTCCGTCGCGGTGAGCGCGATCCGCACGTGCCGCCTGCTGCCGGGACCGTAGAAGTCGCCGGGCGCGACCAGGATGCCCCGGTCCGCGAACCAGTCCACCGTGTCCCGGCAGGCCTCCTCGCGGGTGGCCCACAGGTACAGGCCGGCCTCGGAGTTGTCGACGGTGAACCCAGCGGAGCGGACGGCGGGCAGCAACACCTCGCGGCGCGCGCGGTACCGCTCGCGCTGCTCGTTCTCGTGCGCGTCGTCGTTCAGCGCCGCGGTCATCGCGGCCTGCACGGGGAACGGCATGATCATCCCGGCGTGCTTGCGCACCTCCAGCAACTCCGCGACCAGGGCGGCATCGCCGGTGATGAAGCCGGCCCGGTAGCTGGCCAGATTCGAGGTCTTCGACAACGAGTGCACCGCCAGCAGACCGGTGTGGTCGCCGTCGCAGACGCGGGGGTCGAGGATCGAGTACGCCTCGGCCTCCCAGGTCAGGCCCAGGTAGCACTCGTCGGATACGACGATCGCGCCGCGCTGTCGTGCGAAGTCGACGACCTTGCGCAAGTGGTCGATGCCGAGCACCTTGCCGGTCGGGTTCGACGGCGAATTGATGAAGATCAGCGACGGGCTCTCGGGGCCGAGCCGCATGGTGCCGTCGGCGCGCAGCACCCTGGCACCGGCGAGCAGCGCGCCGACCTCATAGGTGGGGTATGCGACCTCGGGGATGACGACCAGGTCATCGGCGCCGAGCCCGAGCAGCCGCGGCAGCCAGGCGATCGCCTCCTTGGTGCCGAGCGCGGGGAGCACGGCCGCCGGATCGAGCCCGGTGACCCCGTACCGCCGGGCCAGCGCACCGACCGCGGCCGCGCGCAGCTCGGGGGTGCCGTGCGTGGTCGGGTATCCCGGCACCTCCGACACGGAGGCCAGCGCCTCGCGGATCAGCGGGTCCACCGGATCGACCGGCGTGCCGACCGAGAGGTTGACGATCCCGTCGGGATGGGACTCGGCCTTGGCCTTGGCTCCTGCCAACGAGTCCCACGGGAAGTCGGGCAAACCCGCGGACACGGGGACCCGGGTGCGGGCGGTCACGGCGGTACCGAGCAACTCAGTGCTCGCCCATCGGCGGCAGCGCCTTGATGAACGGCGGGTCGTAGTCGACCTTGCCGAGCTTGGCGGCACCACCGGGCGATCCGAGGTCGACGAAGAAATCGACATTCGCGCTGACGTAGGCGTTCCACTGATCGGGCACGTCGTCTTCGTAGAAGATCGCCTCGACGGGGCAGACGGGCTCGCAGGCGCCGCAGTCCACGCACTCATCGGGGTGGATGTAGAGCATGCGGCCACCCTCGTAGATACAGTCGACAGGGCATTCCTCGATGCACGCCTTGTCGAGAACATCCACGCACGGTTCAGCAATCGTGTAGGGCACTGCTGCTCTCCCTGCCTTTCGTAAAGACCATTACGCCGGGCGAACCCCCATGTCCGCCCAGGAGTTACCAGTATCTCCTCCCCGGGCCGGGCACACCCGCTTAGGGTGCCCTGACCGTCGGATTCGGTGCGAAACCGGGGAGCTCTCACAGACTACTGGGCAGCGGGCCGCAGCACCGGGTCGAAAGTCAGACGCTCGAGAGGCCCTGCACGCCCGATCGGCCCGCCGCCGTCCGCACCGTGTGGCCGTCGATCCAGCGCTGACCCTGCGCTGCCGCCCTTGCGAGGGCGCCCCGCTCACCGAAGTAGTCCGCCACCGCGCCGACCAGCGGCAGCTTCCCGATGGTCCGATAGGGCTGGCCCGGCTTCGGACGCTTCCCCAGCTCACCGGGGATCGCCCGCAGCATCCGGGAGGTGGTCCACATCGCGCCGAGCAGGGCGAACGGCCGCCAGGACGACCCGGCCTCGGGCGGCGTCGCATCCGGGTGCGCGAGCAGCGTCCTGGCGTCGGTCTGCCTGCGACAGAGCACCGAGGCGAGCAGATCCACCTGGGCGCTGCGATCGGTGACGCCGAGCTCCCTGGCGACCGCGACCAGCACCAGCGTCTGATTCGCGAACGCCAGCAGGTCCTGGATCGGCAGCCGCCGGGCCAGCGGACCGAACACGCCGGGAAACGCCACCGCGATGGTGTTCAGCGCGCCGAGGCGGGTCACCCACCACCGGGCGCGGCGCTCGTCGCTCGCCCGCTCCCAGGCGGCGGTGCCGGGCACCTCGGCGACATCGAGCAGCCAGGCCGCCGCGTCGAGCGCCTTCTCGAGAAGCGAGCGCTGCTCGGCGGTCGGCGTGAACGTACGAGCCTTGATCCGCAGCGGATCGGTGCTCATCAGGTCGAGCACCGGGTTGATCCCCCAGGCCGCGCGGTCGAGCACCGCGACGACCCTGCCGTCTCCGATCGGATCCTTCTCGCTCATGCCACTCCCACCCTTTCGGCATATCCCGTCGTGCGCTGACGGGCCGGGCGTCCGATCCCCTCGGCGATCGCCCGCAGCTCCGCCACCGTCATCTCCGATCCGTGCTGCGAACCGGCCATCCGCGAGATGGTCTCCTCCATCAAGGTGCCGCCCAGGTCGTTGGCGCCGCCCTGGAGCATCGCCTGGGTCCCCGCGACCCCGAGCTTGACCCAGCTGGTCTGGATGTTGTGGATCCGCCCGTGCAGCATGATCCGCGCCAGCGCGTGCGCGGCCCGGTTGTCCCGCTGGGTCGGCCCCGGCCGCGACGCGCCTGCCAGGTACAGCGGGGAACTCTGGTGCACGAACGGCAGCAGCACGAACTCGGTGAATCCGCCGGTACGGTCCTGGATTCCGCGCAGCACGTTGAGGTGCCCCACCCAGTGGTGCGGCTGATCGACGTGCCCGTACATCATCGTCGAGCTGGACCGCAGGCCCACCTCGTGCGCGGTGGTGACCACGTCGACCCAGGTGCTCGTCGGCAGCTTGCCCTTGGTGAGCACCCAGCGCACCTCGTCGTCGAGGATCTCCGCCGCGGTGCCGGGGATCGAGTCCAGGCCCGCGGCGCGCAGGTCGGTGAGCCAGTCCCGCACGCTCTGGCCACCGCGGGAGGCGCCGTTGACGATCTCCATCGGGCTGAAGGCGTGGACGTGCATCGACGGCACCCGTGCCTTGACCGCGCGCACCAGGTCCGCGTAGCCGGTGACGGGCAGCTCGGGATCGATGCCGCCCTGCATGCAGACCTCGGTGGCCCCGGCGACGTGCGCCTCCCAGGCCCGGTCCGCCACCTCGGCCGTCGACAGGGTGAACGCGTCGGCGTCGCCCTTGCGCTGCGCGAAGGCGCAGAACCGGCAGCCGGTGTAGCAGATGTTGGTGAAGTTGATGTTCCGGTTCACCACGTAGGTGACGTCGTCTCCCACGGCGTCGCGGCGTAGGGCGTCGGCCAACGCGACCATCGCCTCGAGGCCCTCGCCTTCGGCGGTGGCCAGGGCCCGGTACTCGTCGTCGGTGCAGGCACCGGGGTCGCGCTCGGCGCTGCGCAGCGCCGCCAGCACCTCGGAGTCGAGCCGCACGGGCGCGCCCTGGTTGGACAGTTCGAGGACCTG
The DNA here is from genome assembly GCF_000686785.1 of Rhodococcus sp. UNC363MFTsu5.1. Classification (NCBI taxonomy): domain Bacteria; kingdom Bacillati; phylum Actinomycetota; class Actinomycetes; order Mycobacteriales; family Nocardiaceae; genus Rhodococcus; species Rhodococcus sp. UNC363MFTsu5.1. The sequence goes on along the minus strand of NZ_JMLO01000035.1, from coordinate 52,233 downwards.
CTCGCGGACCGAGTCCCAGTCGCCGAACGCGCTGCCGAGGTCGCTGCGGGTCTCGGTGTTGCGGCCCTCGGTGTCGATCGCGGTGTTCAGGTCGACACGCCCCGCCGACTCCCACGCCTCGTCCGGTTCCTGCCAGGGCAGACCGGTCGGCCGGGTGTCCGGCCTGGCCAGCCCGGTCACCGGGTCCGCGAGGGCCTGCACGTGCGCGGAGATCCGGGGGTCGATCCACGGCGAGCCGGCGAGCACGTACGGCGGCTGCGCGGCCGTCCGCTCGATGAGCGTGTAACCCGCCTCCGCGGTGATCGCGGCCAGCGTGTCGAGGTTCGGCCACGGCCGCTCCGGGTTGACGTGATCAGGGGTGAGCGGCGAGACCCCGCCCCAGTCGTCGACGCCCGCGGCGATCAGGGCGAGGCACTCGTCCGCGGACACCAGGTTCGGCGGTGACTGGATCCGCATGCCGGGACCGAGCAGCAACCGGGCGACGGCGATGGTGGCCCGGAACTCCTCGATGCCCGCGTCCGGCGCGTCGCGCATCGCGGTGTCGTCCTTGGCAAGGAAGTTCTGGATGATGACTTCCTGGACGTGACCGAATGCCTTGTGGGACTTGCGGATCGCGAGAATGGACTCGGCGCGTTCGGCCACCGTCTCGCCGATGCCCACCAGGATGCCGGTGGTGAACGGAACCGAGAGCCTGCCCGCGTCGGTGAGGGTGCGCAGCCGCACGGCCGGATCCTTGTCGGGGCTGCCGTAGTGGCATTCGCCCTTCTCGGTGAACAGCCGGGTCGAGGTGGTCTCGAGCATCATCCCCATCGACGGCGCCACCGGCTTGAGCCGCGAGATCTCCTCCCAGCTCATCACGCCCGGATTCAGGTGCGGCAGCAGCCCGGTCTCCTCGAGGACCCGGATCGCCATCGCCCGCACGTAGTCGAGCGTGGAGTCGTAGCCGCGCGAGTCGAGCCATTCCTGCGCCTCGGGCCAGCGGTCCTCCGGCCGGTCACCCAGGGTGAACAGCGCCTCCTTGCAGCCGAGCTCCGCGCCGCGCCGGGCGATGTCGAGCACCTCGTCCGGGTCGAGGAACATCCCGTGCCCCTCGGCCCGCAACTTCCCCGGCACCGTGACGAAGGTGCAGTAGTGGCACTTGTCCCGGCACAGCCGGGTCAGCGGGATGAAGACCTTCCGCGAATAGCTGACCGTCAACGGCCGGCCCGCCGCCTCCAGCCCCGCGTCCCGAACCCGCGCGGCGGAGGCGGTCAGGTCGTCGAGATCGGCGCCGCGCGCGTGCAGCAGCACCGTCGCCTCGTCGACGTTGAGGGTGGCGCCGTCGCGGGCGCGGCGCAGCGCCCGGCGCATCGCGGACGGCGACGGGGCCGCCAACCCGTCCGGCGGAGCCGGGGCACCCGCCTTCGCGGATCCCGACGGCATCGCGGGATCGGGCAGCATCGCGGGCGTGATCGAGGGGGCGTCGTCAGGGCTCACGCGTTCGATCATGCGCCATCACCCGTGGGACCTGCCAGGGGGAGGCCTCCGGTCGCGGCGTGCGCGCTCGATCACTCGTGCGGATACTCGTCCTCGTCCGGCACGACGCGCGCCTGTTCGGCCGCGTCCGCGTCGTTGACCTCGAGCGAGCCGGCGGCCGATTTCTGCGCGGACTCGTCGTTGGTTTCGGCGTCGTCCGGTCCACCCACCGGTGTCTCCTGCTCCACCCGGTCGGCCTCGGGGACCTCGGGTTCGGAGGCGGGATCGAATCGGTCCATGGTCGTTCCTTCCCTCGCTCTCTCAGGCTAACCCTCCTGCGGACCCGCGGGAGGGGGCCACATCCACCGAAACCGGCGGATGATCACGCGGTGACGGCACCGGATCGGGCAGGCTGGAGAGGTGAGCACTCCCCCGCCCCCCGTCGTCACCATGGCCGACCCCCAGTGGCGACCCAGCACCCGCGCCCCGCAGTTGTGGGCGATCAACGCCGCACTGATGTGGATCCCGGTCTTCATCGCGCAGATCGTCTGGGGATTCGTCGACGGGCGCTGGACCACGTGGCCGCACATCGCCGTGTTCGTCGTCTGCCTCGCGGTCGCGCTGACGCATGTCCTGGTCGTCCCGCAGTGGCGCTACCGCGTGCACCGCTGGGAGATCAGCGCCGACGCGGTGTACACGAAGACCGGATGGTTCACCCAGGAGCGCCGCATCGCCCCCATCTCCAGGGTGCAGACGGTCGACACCGAGCGCGGACCGATCGACCGGATGCTCGGCCTCGCCACCGTCACCGTCACCACCGCCTCGTCCGCGGGCGCGGTCACCATCACCGCGCTCGACCGCGAGGTCGCGGACCGGACGGTCGCGCAGCTCACCGAGATCGCGGGCCGCAACGTCGGGGATGCGACGTGAGCTCGCCTGGGCATCCGGCCCCGCCGGACTACGCGACGCAGTACCCCGCGCCGGGCACAGCCCCGCCGGAGGCCTCAGGCGCCGCCGCGTTGGCGGCCGAGCAGGAACAGCCGTGGCTGCGGCTCGACAAGCGAATGCTGCTCGTGCATCCGGTCGACGAGGTCGTCAAACTGCTCCCGGTGCTGCTGATCTCACTGGTCGTCGGCACCCAGAGCGGCAACCACACGTTCGGTCTGATCGTCGTCGCCGTCCTGGTGGCCTACGCGTTGCTGCGCTGGTTCACCACCAGCTACCGGATCGGCCCGGTCCACGTACAGCTGCGCACCGGGGTGTTCCAGAAGAACCTGCTCTCGGTGCCGCGCAACCGGATCCGGTCGGTAGACGTGGAATCCGGTGTGCTGCACAGGTTCCTGGGACTGTCCGTCGTCCGGATCGGCACCGGGCAGCAGTCCGGGCACGGCGACTCCAAGAGGTTCGAGCTCAACGCGCTCGATTCCGCCCTCGTCCCCGCGCTGCGCGCGGCCCTGCTGGCCGGACACCGGGCACCGGCGGCCGCCGACGCCGAGACGGCGCAGGTGGGAGCGGCCGCGGGCGCGCCGAACCGGGAAACGGAGATCGCGCACTGGACCGCCGCCTGGGTCCGCTACGCACCGTTCTCCGTCACCGGGGTGCTGACGGTGGCCGCGGCGATCGGCCTCGCCTTCCAATACGGGCTCGGCAAACGGATCGCCGACTCCTCGACCGTGACCAGGGGGGTGGACTCGCTGCAGCACCTCGGCATCGCGGCCGCCGTCGCGCTCGCGCTGGTCGTGCTCCTGGTCGTGGCGAGCGGGCTCGCCTGCGTGCGCTACCTCATCGCGTTCGGCAACCTCCTGGTCACCGACAACGGCAAGGTGCTGCACGTCAGCCACGGCCTGCTCAAGACCAGGCAGACCACCCTGGACCGGGCCCGGCTGCGCGGCACCTCGCTGCGCGAGCCGCTGCTGCTGCGGGCCGCTGGTGGTGCGCACCTCGACGCGATCATGACCGGGATCAGCGCAGGGAAGGGACAGTCCACCCTGCTGATGCCGCAGTCGCCGCGGGCCGAGGCCGAGCGGGTGGCGGCCGTGGTCCTCGGCGGCGCCCACTCCCCCGTGCCGCTCACCCAACACGGCCCCGCGGCCAGGCGCCGCCGGTACACCCGGGCGCTGATCCCGGTGGCGACGCTCGGCGCCGCGGCCGCGGTCGCGTCCGCGCTCGGCGTGACGCTGCGGTGGCCGCTGTGGGCCGGGCTCGCGGCCCTTGCCGTTGCCGCCACCGCGCTGGCCTGGGACCGCTATCGGGGCCTCGGCCACGCCACGCCGCCCGGATGGCTCATCACCCGCAGCGGCTCGCTTGACCGCAGCCGGGCCAGCCTCGAGGCCGACGGCATCATCGGATGGACCGTGCGGCAGACCTACTTCCAGCGGCGTGCCGGGGTCGCCACCGTGGTGGCGGCCACCCCGGCCGGTGCAGGCCACTACGAGGTGCTCGACCTGCCCGCCGACCGCGCCTGGGCCCTGATCGAGACGGTGACCCCTGGCGCAGGCGACATCTGGAGCCGCACCGACTGATCCCCAACCCCTCATCGACGCACGGAGGACACCGATGCACGACGATCGCGAAATCGTGGAGGAGCGGCTGCGGCGGTTCGTCGATCAGCGGCTCGGCGCGGCGCTCTACCGGGACACCGCGCCTGCCGAGCTCAGCGCGTGGCAGGTGCCGGGCGAGCCGGTGCCGGTGGCGGAGGCACTGCGGCAGGAGTTCGCACCCATCGCGATCGGGACCCGCTGGGGCAGGCCGTGGGGGACGATGTGGCTGCACGTGACCGGACGCGTGCCGGAGCGCTGGCTCGCGGACCTCGGCGACGGCGTCGTGGTGGAGCTGGTGGTCGATCCCGGATTCACCGGCGGCCCCGGTTTCAACGCCGAGGCGCTCGCCTACCGCCCCGACGGCACCGTCGTCAAGGCGATCTCCCCGTTCAACACCTACCTTCCCGTGGATCCGCACCGACCGGTCGACCTCTATCTCGAGCTGGCCGCGAATCCCGATGTGGCACGGAGTTTCGGCTTCCAGCCCACCCCGCTCGGTGACCTGGGCACCGCGGGCGAGGATCCGATCTACCAGCTCCGCCAGGTCGACTTCGCGCTCCGCGACCGCACGGTGTGGGAGCTGACGCAGGACATCGCGGCGCTCAGCGGCCTGATGCACGCGCTGCCGTTCGACCTGCCGCGCAGGCACGAGATCCTGCGCGCCCTCGAGCGGATGCTCGACACCGTCGACCCGGAGGACATCGCAGGCACCGCCGCCGCCGGACGCAAGCAATTGCGCGAGGTGCTCTCGCGACCTGCCTATGCCAGCGCACACAACCTGGTCGCGGTCGGGCACGCGCACATCGACTCGGCCTGGCTGTGGCCGGTGCGCGAGACCGTCAGGAAGTGCGCCCGCACCTTCGCCAATGTCGTTGCGCTGATGGATGATCACCCGGACTTCCGGTTCGCCTGCTCGTCCGCGCAGCAGCTCGCCTGGGTCAGGGACGGCTACCCGGAGCTGTTCGAGCGGATCCGGGACAAGGTTGCGGCGGGCCAGTTCATCCCGGTCGGCGGCATGTGGGTGGAGGCCGACACCAACATGCCCGGCGGCGAGGCGATGGCGCGGCAGTTCGTGGCGGGCAAGCGGTTCTTCCTCGACGAGTTCGGCGTCGACACCCCCGAGGTCTGGCTGCCCGATTCGTTCGGCTACTCCGCCGCGCTGCCCCAGTTGGTGCGCCTGTCGGGGTCGCGGTACTTCCTCACCCAGAAGATCTCATGGAACAAGACGAACCGGATGCCGCACCACACCTTTCGGTGGGAGGGCATCGACGGCACCCAGGTCTTCACCCACTTCCCTCCGGTCGACAAGTACAACTCGGACCTGTCCGGCCACGACCTCGGTCACGCCCAGCGCAACTACCGGGAGCAGGGCGCGGGCACCGTGTCCCTTGTCCCGTTCGGGTGGGGCGACGGTGGTGGCGGACCGACCCGCGAGATGCTGGCCGCGGCCGAGCGCACCCGCTCGCTCGAGGGCTCACCCACCGTGACACTGGACTCGCCCGCGAACTTCTTCCGCCGGGCCGAGGCCGAGTACCCCTGTCCACCCGTGTGGTCCGGTGAGCTGTACCTGGAGCTGCACCGCGGGACCTACACCTCGCAGGCCAGGACCAAGCAGGGCAACCGGCGCAGCGAACACCTCCTGCGCGAGGCCGAACTGTGGGCGACCACGGCCGCTGTGCGGGCCGGGGCGCGCTACCCGTACGACGAACTCGAGCGGCTCTGGCATCTGGTGCTGCTGCAGCAGTTCCACGACATCCTGCCCGGCAGCTCGATCGCGTGGGTGCACCGCGACGCCGAGCGCAACTACGCCGCCGTCGCCGCGGGCCTGGAGGAGATCATCGCCGATGCGGCGCGGGCACTGACCGGAGAGGGCTCGGCGACACTCACCCTCAACGCGGGCCCCCTCGCTCGCGACGGCGTGCCCGCACTTGGCATCGCGACGGCCGACCCCGACACCCGGCCCACCCGGATCACCCAGCGCGGCAAGGGCTTCGTCCTCGACAACGGCCTGGTCCGGGCCACGATCAACGGCGACGGACTGGTCACGTCGCTGACCGATGCCGACACCGGCCGAGAGGCCATCGCGCCGGGTGCGGTCGGCAACCTGCTGCAGCTGCACCGGGACGTGCCGAACCAGTGGGATGCCTGGGACATCGACGAGTTCTACCGCCGCACGGTGACCGACCTGCGCGACGCCGACTCCGTCGATCGTGACGGCGACGCCGTGGTGGTGCGCAGGTCGTTCGGCGATTCGACGATCGTGCAACGGCTCGAGCTCGCCCCCGGCGCCCGTGCGCTGGAGATCAGCAACGAGATCGACTGGCACGAGCGGCAGAAGCTGCTCAAGCTGGCCTTCCCGTTCGACGTGCATGCCGATCGCAGCGCCGCGGAGACACAGTTCGGCCACGTCTTCCGTCCGACGCACTCCAACACCTCCTGGGACTTCGCGAAGTTCGAGATCTGTGCGCAGCGCTGGGTGCACGTCGGCGAGCCCGGGTACGGCGTCGCGGTGGCCAACGACTCCACCTACGGCCACGACATCGCACGCTCCGCCCGGCCGGACGGCGGCAGCACCACCACCGTGCGCCTGTCTCTGTTGCGCGCGCCGCTGTACCCGGACCCGACCTCCGATCAGGGCACGCACACGCTGCGGGTCTCCGTCCGTCCGGGTGCCACGATCGGCGATGCGGTCACCGAGGGCTATCGGATCAACCTCCCGCCGCGCACGATCACGGGTGGCGCGCCGGTCGAACCGCTCCTGCGGGTGTCGAATCCAGCGGTGGTGGTGGAGGCCGTCAAGCTCGCCGAGGACCGCAGCGGCGACGTCGTGGTCCGGCTGTACGAATCCACCGGTGCCAGGTCGACCGCGCGGATCGACCTCGACCTCCCGCACTCGGGCGTCGATTTCGTGGACCTGCTCGAGCGACCGGTCGACGCCCCCACCGGCGTCGCCCTCGACGGCGACGCGATCACCGTGACGTTGCGGCCGTTCCAGGTGCTGACGTTGCGGGTGCACGCGGCATCGGACTGACCGAACGGGGCATTCTGCTGCGCCGCCCCCCGCTGAGGTGTTACAGATGACGGCTGCACTGTTTCGCACTTCCCGGACCCAGCCTCAGGAGTTACTCACGTGAACGACCGGCTCCGCGCGGTCGCGACGAGCGTCGCGACCGTCGCACTGTTCGCCCTCACCACCGCGATCCTCCCGCCGGCCACCGCGTCAGCCCAGTCCTCTGTGACCGGTTCTGCCGGGGCGCCCGAACAGGGCACACTCGCCGGCGTGAACGACTGGGAATGCGAGCCGTCGCCGCAGCACCCTCGACCGGTCGTGCTGGTGCACGGTACCGGGAGGAGCATGCAGGAAAGCTGGGGCAACGCGGAGAACCCGAATGACCAGGGCCCGCTGATCAAGCCACTGAAGGCCGACGGGTACTGCGTCTTTGCGCTGAACTATGGCTTCGCCCCCTCCCTCTTCCTCGGCCCGATACCCATCCCGGCGGACCGGGACTGGTGGGGACACGCAGCGATCGAGGACGCAGCGGTCGAACTGGATGGGTTCATCGAGAAGGTTCGTGCGGAAACCGGCTCCGCGCAGGTCGACGTCGTCGGGCACTCGCAGGGCGCCACGGTGACCCGGCAGTACCTCCGGTTCGCCGGCGGCGCGGACCAGGAGAACCCCGCGAACAACAAGGTTCACACCCTTGCCATGCTCGCACCGTCGACCCACGGAACGAGCTACCGCGGCCAGTACCCGACCGTCGACGCGGCCAGGGCAGCGGGTGCCTCGAAGTCCTCGCAGCAGCAGATCATCGGATCGGAGTTCCTGGCCAGGCTCAACGCCGGACAGGAGACCTTCCCGGGGATCGACTACACCGTCATCGCGTCCAGAACCGACAGGACCATCACCCCGTACACAGGGTCGTTCCTCAATGCCGCCCCCGGAACATCCGTCCAGAACATGTACGTACAGGACGAGTGCCAGAACCAGGACCTCTTCCTCGGGCACTCTCGAAAGAGTTTTGATACCGGCCCGAACCCCCAGGCGGGGCTCCTCGAACACTCAGCTCCGATCTTCCTCGCCCGCAAGGCCCTCGACCCGACGCTCGCCGGCACCATCCCCTGCTCCGGGTAGATCCGAACTCCGCGCCAACCGCGCGGGTACCGTCGGATCTGTGGAAGCCCATGCCACGCTCGCCGAGATGGACGGCGAGCTTGTCGAGTGCCGGCTGTGCCCACGCCTGGTCGAGTGGCGCGAGCGCGTGGCCGTCGAGAAGCGTGCCGCCTTCCGCGACGAGACGTACTGGGGCAGGCCCGTTCCCGGCTTCGGACCGGATGACGCGGCACTACTGATCGTCGGCCTCGCCCCCGCCGCACACGGCGGGAACCGGACCGGCCGCATGTTCACCGGCGACCGCAGCGGGGACGTGCTGTACGCGGCGCTGCACGCGGTCGGCTTGGCGAACCAGGCCACGGCCACCCGCATCGGCGACGGCCTGACCCTGCGCGGGACCCGGGTCACTGCACCGGTGCACTGTGCGCCCCCGGACAACAAACCGACCCCCGCCGAGCGGGACACCTGCAGGCGCTGGATCGACGAGGAACTGCGGCTGCTCGCCCCAACCCTGCGGGCGGTGGTGGTGCTCGGCGGATTCGGTTGGCAGGCACTATTGCCCGCGCTGGCCGACACCGGGTGGCCGATCCCGCGGCCGCGGCCGAAGTTCGGGCACGGCGCACACGTCGTGCTCCCCGCACCCGGTAACGGGCACGATCTGCACCTGTTCGGCTGCTTTCACGTCAGCCAGCAGAACACCTTCACCGGTCGGCTCACCCCGGCGATGGTCGAGGCGGTGCTGTCCGACGCCGGTCGGGCGGCGGGATTGCTGCCGCAGGAGTAGCTAGGAGCCCACGCTTCCCAGCGCACCCTCGAGGCTGCCCGTGCCCGTCCCCCCATCGGGGGTACCGGCCCAGCCGTCGGGGACGTGCCCGATGCGCACCCGCTGCGGGTGATCACCCACGGGCACGGTCGCCACCTTCTGGCCGGTCGCGAAGTCGATCGCGCTCACCGAGTCGTTGGCGCTCTCGGAGATGATGCAGTGCGTGCCGTCGCCGTTGACCGTGGCCCAGTACGGCTTTCCGGCCGGGACGGTCGGGGTCTCCTGCAACGTGGCCGTGTCGACAACGGTCACGTAGTCGTCCATCGTCCCGGCGATGCACAGCTTGCGGCCGTCCGGGCTGATCGACATGCCGTGGTGGCGGGAGTCGTTGACCCAGGTGGTCCGATCCGGATTGGTGTTCGGGTTCTTCGGCAGTTCCTTGATCCGGGTGATCGTGTCCGAGGCGATGTCGTACTCGACGAAGCCGTTGAAGAAGGACACCTGGAAGTACAGCTTGCTCTCGTCCGGGGCGAACGCGACGGGCCGTACCGAGTCCGAGAGGTCATTCCGACCGAAGGCGTCCAGCCGATCCCGCATGTCGATCACCTTCACCGTCTGGAAGGTCTGGGCATCGACGACGGTGATCCGGCGATCGCCCTTGGTCGAGTCCTGCGAGGGAGCGTCCAGCGGGGTGTTCACCTCGCCGATGGCCATGTTCCACAGGTACCGGCCGCCGTCGGTGAAGACGTTCTCGTGCGGCTTGTCCCCCGTCCTGAACGACCCGACCTGCGCGCCGGTGTGGATGTCGAGCACGTGCACCGTGTTGCTGGTCGACGCGGAGACCGCGACCCGGCCGCCGTCCGGCGAGACGGCCATGTGGTCTGCTCGGAAACCGGATACCGGGAAGCGCCAGTTGACCTTTCCGCTGACCAGGTCGATCGAGACGACGTCGGCGAAGCTTGGCCGGGACGCGACGACCGCGGACCCGTCCGGGGTGGTGTACATGTCGTCGACGAACTGGTCGTGCCCCTCGCCAGCGGTCTCGCGGATCCCGAGGAAGAAGCCCAGCTTGATCGGGTTCAGGTAGATCTCCCGCAGCCGCTCCTCCTTGTCCGGGATGATGTTGACCCGACCGAGTTTGGCGTAGCCGCCGGTCGACTCGATGACGTCGGCGGTACCTTCCCAGTTGTTCCCGACAAACAGGACCTCGTCGAGGCCCGCCGGCTGTGGGACGGCGCCGGCCACGCCGGTGCCCAGCAGAGTTGCGGCGACCGCGGCCGCCATCGTCGCTGCGGCACAACCCATCCGACGGACACCGATCAACGGGCTCGAAGCCTCGGTCACTTGTCTGCTCCACTCGTCGCACTGCCGCGGTCGAGGCACGCTAACAGTCCGTCCGGCACTCCGACCGGCGATTGGCGAATCGAACCGCCGCCGAGCGCGCTAGGCCCGCCTTGCGGAGTTGCCGCGCGCGACGGCCTCCTCGGAGGCGAACCTCAGCAAGAGCAGCCCGGCGGGGACCACCGCGAAGCCGAGCAGCACCAGGGTCAGCGGGCTCGCCAGCAACAGTGCGTCCCCGCCGGGACCGCCGAACATGCACAGCACGAAGCCGAGAAACCAGCCGACCAGCGGAAGCGCCGCCATCGATGCCCGGTCGGTCACGGTACGGGCCCCGAGCACCAGCAACACGTTGACGACGCCCGCGACGAGCGCGCTGATCGGAAACGGCACCGAACCCAGGTAGGTGGGCAGGAACAGCACGGCCAGCACGGCCGTGAGCGCGCCGTCGAACATCAGCAGACCGAGAATTGCCGAGTCGAGGATGCGACGCCCGGTCGGTGCGGGGCTGGTGCCGGAAGTCATGGCACCAATCGTAGGCCGGGGGCTTCAGCCCACCGGCGGGTAGCCAAGGAGCGTGAGGAGGTGGCTCTGCATGTCGACGAAGTTGTACAGCGCGTTCATGTACATCTCGTGATGCTCCTCCGCGTGGGGGCGCAGCGAATCCACGAATGCCACGATCGCGTTCTGAACACTCCAGTTGTACATCGACACCCTTCCGTCAGCCCGACCCGGCTATGACCCATGTCACAGTCTAGTCGGATGAGTGCCGGCCGCCACAGCCGACCCCTCGCCCCGGGGGTACCCGAACCCGTCAGTGGTGGAACCCGGACCGCGCCTCGTCGGACGGTGTGCCCCCGGCCAGCCGCGCCAGCGATCGGCGGATGTCCTCGGCGAGCAGGGAGATCACGTCGCGGGAGATCCCGTGCCGGACCAGGACCCGCTGGATGACGGTCTCCTGACGGTTCGCGGGCAACGGGTACGAGGGCACCTGCCAGCCGCGCCTGCGCAGTTCGTCGCTGAGGTCGTACAGCGAGAAGCCCGCGGTCGCCGGGTCGGTCAGGGTGTAGGACACCGCGGGCAACCCGCCGGTCCCGTCATAGAGCAAGGTGAACGGCCCCATCGTCTTGATCTCCTCGGCGAGGGCCTGGGCGATCTCGGCACAGGTCTGCTGGATCATCCGGTAGCCCTCGCGGCCGAGGCGAAGCAGCAGGTAGTACTGGGCGACGATCTCGCCGCCCGGCCGGGAGAAGTTGAGTGCAAAGGTCGGCATGTCGCCGCCGAGATAACTCACCCGGAACACCAGGTCCTCTGGCAGCAGGTCCGCCGACCGCCACACCACCCAGCCGACCCCGAGCGGGGCCAGCCCGTATTTGTGACCGGAGGTGTTGATGGAGGCCACTCGCGGGATCCGGAAGTCCCACACCAACTCCGGCTGCACGAACGGGGCGATGAACCCCCCGCTGGCCGCGTCGACGTGGACGGGCACGTCCAGCCCGGTGTCCGCCATGATCGCGTCCAGCTCCGCCGCGATCTCTTCGACCGGCTCGTAGTCGCAGGTGTACGTGACGCCCAGGATCGCGACGACACCGATGGTGTTCTCGTCGACGTACTCCCGCAGCTGGTGCGGACGTATCCCCGTCGCGCCCGGCTCGAGCGGGACCTGCCGCAACTCCACGTCGAAATACCGGGCGAACTTGTCCCAGCAGATCTGCACCGGCCCGCACACCAGGTTCGGGCGGTCCGTTGGCTTGCCCTCCGCCTGCCGCCGCTGGCGCCAGCGCCACTTGAGGGCCAGCCCGCCGAGCATGGCGGCCTCGCTCGATCCGGTCGTGGAACACCCCATGGTGTCGCGTCCGGCCGGCGAGTTCCACAGGTCCGCCAGCATGTGCACGCACCGGGACTCGATCTCCGCGGTCTGCGGATACTCGTCCTTGTCGATCATGTTCTTGTCGAGGCAGTCGTTCATCAGCCGGTGGACCTCGTCCTCTGACCAGGTCGAACAGAACGTCGCGAGGTTCTGCGAGGAGTTGCCGTCCAGCTGGAGTTCGCCGTGGATCAGCGCGTAGGCGATCCGTGGGTCCGACGGTCCGTCCGGCATCTGGTACTTCGGCAGCACTTCTCGGCTGAGCGGCGTCGAGTAGATGTCTTGGACGTCCCCGCCCCTGTCGGTGACCCTGTGCAACGCCATCGGGCTCATCCCTCCGTGATCGGCGAAATCGACACTCGATCTGCAAACACGTGCGAAAGAACTCAGGAACGACTGATGAAGCACCCCGAGGGTAACCCGGATCGGGTCACCCCGTGGGCCGGACGCGAAGCTCCGGGATCACGCTCTCTAGAAAGCGATGCCGGAGAACAGGTCCCGTTCGCGACCGTCGGCGTCGGCCTCGCCGCGGACGCCGCGCGCCAGGACGTAGTGCTCCTCGACCAGGATCGGCTGCGTGACATTGTTCGACAGCGCGTACTCCGAGCCGGTCCCCGACACGGTCACCTGCGTCGCGTGCGCGGCCAGTGCGGCCCGCTTGGCATCGAGCACCGCCCGCACGTCCACCGCGGCGGTCACCGTCTCGTCGGGCACACAGGGCAACTCCCCCGGCTCCGGCATCCGCCACGACGACGGGATCTCGGTGATGCACTCGATCCCCTGCGACAGCGAGTTCGCCTCGGTGACAGTCCAATACACCTTCGCCGGCGCCCATGGCGTGCCCGCGTCGGGGTATGCGTCTGTGCCCGCGACCGTGGCCGCGGCCATCGTGAAGCGGTGCGCCTGGATGTGATCGGGATGGCCGTAGCCGCCCTCCGGGTCGTAGCAGACCACCACGTGCGGACGAACCTCCCGGATCACCGCGACGAGGGCCTCGATCGCCTCCTCGGGGTCGGCGTTCACGAAGGCGCGCGGGTTGGCGGCGGACGGAGTGCCGATCATCCCGGAGTCCCGCCAGCGTCCCGCCCCGCCGAGGAACCTGGGGCCGTCGACACCCAGCCTCGCGAGCGCCTCGGTCAGCTCGAGGATGCGGTAGCCGCCCAGCTGATCGGCCCGGTCGGCGACGAGGCCTGCCCACCGCTCACCGATCACCTCGCCCTCCTCGCCGAGCGTGCAGGTCAGCACGGTCACCCGCGCGCCCTCGGCGGCGTACCGCGCGATGGTGCCCCCTGTGGTGAGGGTCTCGTCGTCGGGATGGGCGTGTACCAGCAGCAGTCGACGGTCGCTCACTGCGGGCTCCTCGACCAGCCGGCGGCGTCGGCGAAGATGCCGACCTGGATCGCGCCGGTCAGCGAGACGCCCTGGACGCCCGGCCCGGCCGCGACCACGGTCGTGTCCTGCAGGACGGGCAGTACGGCAGCGAGATCCCACAGCTTCGGCTCGGCCTGCGCGATCACGTGCCCGACGTCCGCGGTCCCGCGAAGCGCCTCGTCGATGCCCACCTGCAGGGCGGGATCGCAGAGCCCCGACAGGTTGCTCGGGGCAAGCGGATCGGGCACGACGTCGGGCTCGGCGTCCGTCGACTCGGCGGTGCCGGAGGGAGCCGGGGCAGGCACCGCAGGCGGCGGGCAGGCGAACCGGGAGGCCATCGAGGTCGCCGGATCGGAGCCGGCGCGCACCCAGCCGACCACGGCGTCGATCTCGCCCTCGACGAGCGACTTGCCGTACAGCTCGTCCGGACGCATCGTCGTCACCGTGGCATCCACCCCGGCGCCGCGCAGCTGGTCGGCAGCGGTGTTCGCGACGGCGATGGCCGAGTCGTCGCCCTCCGGTGCGCCGATCACCAGGGCCAGCTGTTCGCCGTCCTTCGTGATCGTGGACTGTGCCGTCCCGCCAGGGCCGTCGACGGACGCGTGAACCCAGCCCGCCTCGGCGAGCAAGCCGAGCGCCTGCTCGCGGCTCGGCGCGGGCGGGGCGGTCGGGACGTAGCCCGGATCGGACGGCGCCAGCACCTGGGCCCGGGCAGGCGTCGCGTTCGCGCCGGTAGGGGTACCGACGGAGGCCAGCAGGTCGGGGCTGAGCAGCCCCATCAGGCCGCGGCGCAGCCGCTGGTCGGCGAGCGCGGGCACCCTGCCGTTCATGGTCAGCTCCAGCACCCGGGGCGCGGGGGTGACGGCGGCGCGTACCGAGGGGATGGCGGCCAACTGCGCCTGCAGGGGGCCGTTGCCCCGAACCTGCGCGACCTGGGCGTCACCGGACCGCATCGAGTCCGCCAACTGCGCGGACGAACCACCGCGACGCATGAGGATCTGGTCGGGGGTCGCGGGCTTACCCCAGAACCGGTCGTTGCGCTCGAGCAGGATCTCGTCGCGGCCGCGGTCGATGGACTTGATGTGGAAGTCGGCGCCGGAGACGGGGATGTTCTCTGCCAGTCCCCGGGTGAACCCGCCCGGGGAGTCCTTCACCAGGTGCGAGGGGAGCAGGTCCGTGAACAGCTCCCGCCAGGCCGGATACGGCGAGCTCATCGTCACGGTGACGGTCTTGCCGCCGCCCGAGGAGCCGACGTCGGTGATGAGGCCGTAGCCTGCCGGGTCGACGACCCCTGGCTGGCTGATCATCTGCCGCCACAGGTAGCGGAAGTCCTCGGCGGCGATCGGCGCACTGTCGGACCACTGCGCCTCGTTGCGGAGCTGGTACGTGACGGTGAACGGATTCTGGGAGGTGACGTCCGCGGAGATCAGCAGGGACTCGTCGGGGAGCCAGTCCGTGCCTCCGGGCCGGGTCGGGCTGGGCACGGGACGGAAGGCGCTCGGCAGCACCATCGAGCTGACCGCCGAGGTGACCGGGGATTGGTCGGAGACAAGGTGCGGATTGAAGCCGAGGCCCAACTCGTCGATCGCGACCACGACGGTGTTCTTGGTCGGCACCGTCGTCGTCGGCTTGGGACTGTCGGTGCTCTCCACCGGGGGCGGCGGGTTCGCGGTGCAGCCCGCCAGCACGAGGCCGGCGACGAGGACTGTCGCAATCGGCAGGATCTGTCGGAATCTTCGCCCGGCTGGTCCCGCTTCGTGCACTGGCTGTCCCTTTCGAATTGCGGCTGCGCCGCCTGTGCGCGCGTCTCACCCCGATCGGGGTGAGACGCGCGCACAGTGCGCGAAGCGCAACTTTACAGCGCGGCCTTGTCGCGGGACTTCGCGCGCGAACGCTCGCGGGCGCGGTCGGTCTGCGACAGGTGCACCTTGCGCACGCGGATCGCCTCCGGGGTCACCTCGACGCACTCGTCGCCTGCACAGAACTCCATCGCGCTCTCGAGGGTCAGCTCGATCGGCTTCGCGAGGGTCTCCGTGACGTCGGCCGTCGCGGAGCGCATGTTGGTGAGCTTCTTCTCCTTGGTGACGTTGATGTCGAGGTCCTCGGCACGCGGGTTGATGCCGACGACCATTCCCTCGTAGGTGTCCGCGCCCGGATCGACGAAGAACGTGCCGCGGTCCGACAGCTGGATCATCGCGAACGGGGTGACCGAACCGGTCCGGTCGGAGACCAGCGAGCCGGTGTGGCGGGCGCGGATCTCGCCTGCCCACGGGGCGTATCCGTGCGAGACGGCGTTGGCGATGCCGGTGCCGCGGGTCTCGGTGAGGAAGTCGGTGCGGAAACCGATCAGGCCACGCGACGGGACGATGAACTCCATACGGACCCAGCCGGTGCCGTGGTTGGTCATCTGGACCATCTTGCCCTTGCGGTTCGCCAGCAGCTGGGTGATCGCGCCGAGGTGCTCCTCAGGGGTGTCGATGGTCAGTTCCTCGAACGGCTCGTGCACCTTGCCGTCGACCTGACGCGTGACCACCTGCGGCTTGCCGACGGTGAGCTCGAAGCCCTCGCGGCGCATCTGCTCGACGAGGATGGCCAGCGCCAGCTCGCCGCGGCCCTGCACCTCCCACGCGTCCGGGCGTCCGATGTCGAGGACGCGCAGCGACACGTTGCCGATCAGCTCGGAGTCCAGGCGGGACTTGACCATGCGCGCGGTCAGCTTGTGGCCCTTCACCCGTCCGACGAGCGGCGAGGTATTGGTGCCGATGACCACGGAGATCGCGGGCTCGTCGACGGTGATGGTCGGCAGCGCGACCGGGTTCTCGGTGTCGGCGAGGGTGTCGCCGATCATGATCTCCGGGATACCCGCGACGGCGACGATGTCACCGGCGGTCGCGCTCTCGCCGGGCTCACGGGTGACGCCGACGGTCTTGAGCAGCTCGGTGATCTTGACGTTCTTGACGCCGTCGGCGTGCATCCACGTGACGGTCTGGCCCTTGCGCAGCTCGCCGTTGTGGATGCGGACCAGCGCGAGGCGGCCGAGGAAGTCGGAGGCGTCGAGGTTGGTGACGTGAGCCTGCAGGGGCGCCGAGGCGTCACCCTTCGGGGCCGGGACGTGCTCCATCAGCACGTCGAAGAGGACGCTGAGGTTCTCGGCGTCGGGAGCCTGACCGTTCTCCGGCTGGTTCAGCGATGCCTTGCCCTCGCGACCCGACGCGTACAGGACCGGCAGGTCCAGCAGGGCCTCGGCGGCCTGGGCGGCCTCGTCGTCGAGGTCGGACGCCAGGTCGAGGAGCAGGTCCTGGGACTCGGCCACGACCTCCTCGATGCGGGCGTCGGGACGGTCGGTCTTGTTCACCACGATGATGACCGGCAGCGATGCGGCGAGCGCCTTGCGCAGCACGAAGCGGGTCTGCGGCAGCGGGCCCTCGGACGCGTCGACCAGCAGCACGACGCCGTCGACCATGGACAGGCCGCGCTCGACCTCGCCACCGAAGTCGGCGTGGCCGGGGGTGTCGATCACGTTGATGATGGTGACGGAACCGTCCTCGTTGTGCTTATGCACGGCGGTGTTCTTCGCGAGGATGGTGATGCCCTTTTCGCGCTCCAGGTCACCGGAGTCCATCACGCGGTCGACCAGTTCGGCACGCTCGGCGAATGCGCCGGACTGCCGGAGCATGGCGTCGACGAGGGTGGTCTTGCCATGGTCGACGTGTGCGACGATGGCAACATTGCGGAAGGTGGTGCTGGGCACGCTGCGGTCTCCTGGCTGGCTTGATTCAGCCACGCGAAACCTAGGCTCGCACGGCTCGGGCGGCCGCGTCGCGAATGCGAATCCATCAGCACAGGACGGCCTGTGCAGGCATTGCGGCCAGCTAGATACTACCCGTCCTCGGCAATTCCGCCGAAAACGAGTTGTTAATCACCCTGGATCTGCTAGTCGGCGAACCACCCGGACGGACTCAGCGAGCCGCCGACCCTCGGGGCGTAGTGGTCGAAGAAGACCTTCGACGTCAGCTCCCTCCTGCTGGACACCCCGGCCTTGTCGAACACCACCTTGAGGTGGTCCTGGACCGTGTACGGCGACAGGTGCAGCGACTTGGCGATCTCGGCCGTTGTCGCGCCGCGCAGCACCCCGTCGACCACATCCCGCTCGCGCGCGGTGAGCCCGAACCCGGCGACCACGAGGGGCACCACCTCGGGGGCGCCGGACACCTCGATGGTGACCACGACCTGCGTCGGGGTGTCGCCGCGACCGCTGAGCGGGGACGCATGCACGGTGAGCCACCGGCCCGCCCGCGACCGCACCCGCACGCTCGGCACCACCCCGAGCCGGCCCGCTCCCAGCGCACGCGCGGTCGCGACGATCGCGAGCACCGGCTGGGGCAACTCCCCCCAGGCGCTGCCGCCGAGTTCCTCGATCCGCCTCTCCGCCGCCACCGTCGCCTGACTGACGGCGTTAGTGTGATCGAACGTCAGCACCGCGGGGCCGTCCGCCGAGTCGCGCAGCTCAGGGCGCTGGGTGGCACCGACGAGCAGGCCAGCCCGCACCCCGAGCGCGAGCATCCCGGACAGCCCGTCGATGAAGTCCGCCTCCGCCGGGCTGAAACCGCTGCCACCGGAGCGCCGATAGATCGCGAGGCCACCCCAGATGTCGCCGCCCGTCTTCAGCGTCACCCGCATCTCGTGTCCGAGGCCGAACACCGGCTCGAACAGGTCGCGGAATCGTGAGCTCCTGCGCGGGTCGCCCCCGGTCTCCTCGTGCAGGATGCTCACGCCGACGTCGCGGCGGGCCAGGTCGGAGAAGAGGCTGACGTCGTCCTCCACGTACTCGTGGTGTGCGAACGCCGCCTCACACGGGTCGTCCAGACCGCGCTTCACCGAGCCGGTGACCATCGCCGTCGCCGGATCGATGGTGCCGAAGCACGCGGAGTCGAACGGCACCGCCTTGGTGAGCAACTCGAGTGCGTTCTCGCCGAACTCACCCCACGACAGTCCCGCACGGGACAACGCGTCGAGCCGGGTGCGGACGGTCTCCGCGCGCATGGTCGCCATGGAAGGAAATTCTGCGCCGCCGAACGTGCAGGGGGGAACCCCAGAATTCTGGGGGTCCGGTTCCCCCTGCCACTGGGATGGTCCGAGGCTGCCTGCTCCGCGACGGTTGATCCATGACATTCACACAGCAATCTCCCCGCGGGGGCGATCCGGTCCTCTCCGCCGTCGACGCGCTCGCCGATCTCGGTCCGATGCTCGACGGCACGGTCCTGCGCCCGCACGACGAGGACTTCCAGGAGTCGGCCGCCCCGTGGAACAGGAGCGTCGAGCAGCGCCCGCAGGCCGTGGTGCTCGCCTCGACCGCCCAGGACGTCGTGCGGACCGTCCGATTCGCACACACCCATGGGCTCAGGGTCAGCGCGCAGCCAAGCGGCCACGGAGCCACGGACTCGCTCGAGGACGCCGTCCTCATCCGGACCGGCGCCCTCGACGACGTCTGGATCGACGCCCGGTCCCGGGTCGCCAGGGTGGGCGCGGGTGTGACCTGGGGTGCGCTGATGCAGGCCCTCGACGGCACCGGACTGGTCGGACTCGCGGGCTCGAGCCCTGGCATCTCCGTGGTCGGATTCTGCCTCGGCGGCGGGATGTCGTGGTTCTCACGCAGATTCGGTACCGGTGCGAGCTCCCTGCGTGCGGTCGAGCTCGTCGACCCGCTCGGCATGCACCGGTGGGTCACCGAGGAACGGGACCCGGACCTGATGTGGGCACTGCGCGGCGGCGGCGGGGACTTCGGGATCGTCACCGCGGTCGAAATCGATCTGTTCCCCGCTCCGCAGATCACCGGCGGACGGCTGGCGTTCCCCGTCGAGGACGCAGGCGACGTGTTGCGCGCGTTCGGCGCGGTGACCAGCGTCGCGCCGGACACGCTCAGCCTGTGGGCGTCGGTGACCCATTTCCCGCCGCTGCCGTTCCTGCCGGAGGAGATCCGCGGACGCTCCTTCTGTTTCGTGGACGCGGTCCACCTCGGCGGGCCCGAGGAACTGGGCGCCCTGCTGGCGCCGATCCGGGCGGCGGGCCCGATGCTCCGCGACACCGTCCGGCCGCTGCTGCCATCCGAGCTCGGGGCGGTCTGCGAGGAGCCCGAGGACCCCTCCGCCGCCACCCACACCGCGATGGCGGTGACGGTCGTCGACGACGACCTCATCGATCGAGTTCTCGGGCTCGCGGGGGCGGGCGTCGCGACCCCGCTGTTCCAGGTGCAGCTGCGCCACCTCGGTGGGGCGCTGCGGCGCGCCCGTCGCGGCTGCGCCGGACCGATCCACGGCGACTATCTGGCGGTGGCGCTCGCGATGCTGCCGGATCCCGCACTGCGCGATCCGGTCGCCGCTGCACTGTCGACGCTTCGAAACACGCTCGGCCCGTGGGCATCCGGCCCGTCCGTGCTCTCGATGCTCAGCTCCGGGGACCCCGCATCGTCGGCCTTCGACGACGCCACGATCGCGCGGCTCCGGGCCATCAAGCGGTCCACCGATCCCGCCGGGCTGGTTCGGGGCAACTACCCGGTCGGGGGCTGACGGATCGGCCGGTGCGCTCGGGTGGAGGCCCGTCCGTACCGGCCGCGCCAGTCGGCGCACCTCGTCCGAGCCGATTCCTGAGGCTGCGCTAACCTCGGGAAGGCCGGAGATGATCCGGTTTCCGACCGGGCAGGAGGGCCGTGCCGACATGGGCAAGGTCAAGGCGAAGAAGGTCTCGAGCCTCAAGCCGAAGAAGAAGTGCTGCCGCAGCAAGACGCGGTGCCTCAAGTGTCCTGTCGTCATCATGCGGATGAAGAAGCTCGAGAACGAGGGCGTCAAGGGCAAGGACCT
The DNA here is from genome assembly GCF_000686785.1 of Rhodococcus sp. UNC363MFTsu5.1. NCBI lineage: Bacteria > Bacillati > Actinomycetota > Actinomycetes > Mycobacteriales > Nocardiaceae > Rhodococcus > Rhodococcus sp. UNC363MFTsu5.1. The sequence goes on along the minus strand of NZ_JMLO01000035.1, from coordinate 31,931 downwards.
GAAGAAGGGGCTCAAGAAGGCTCGCGCCTCCTGAGCCCCTCCCCGTGATGTGCCCTCGGACTCAGCAGTTGGGCGTGGTCGGACGGCCGACGACGCGATCGTCGAGCCACTTGTAGGCAGGCGGCATCCCGACGAACGCCCCACCGACGTGATCGACGCCGAGCCCGGGAGCGAACTGGACGTCCACCCCTCGGTTGCAGTACTCGCGGACCACGCCGGTCATCCCCCAGTCCGGGATCAACACGTCCTTGGTGTCATGGAAGACGAACAGCGGCATGTCCGGCGTGGCGGCGGTGCGTGCCAACGAGTTCTCCTCGATCACGGCCTTGACGCTCGGGATGGTGAGGATGTCCCCCACCTTCGAATACTGGGCAAGGCTGATGCCCTTGGTCTTGCCGAGCAGGTCCGGCAGGCACCCGTCGGTCAACGCCTTGGCGAACTCGATCCCCTCGGGGTTGAGGTAGTCCTGCGGCCTGATCTTGTCCGGGTACTCCCGCGACAAACCGAGCAGGGTGCCCCAGGCGGTGAAGCCGACCGCGGGCTGCTTCTCGCTGAGCCCGGCCAGGTCTCCCGGGACCCCGCCCTCGGCGGCTCCGATGATGTTGAGTTCCGGCGCGTACGTGGCCTTCTGCTCCGCCGCCCACGCGGTCGCGTGCCCACCGCCCGAGTAGCCGTACAGGACGACCGGAGACTGCGAGAGTCCAAGCGGCTCAAAGCGTTGCGCGGCGCGGATCCCGTCGAGCACGCCGTGCGCGGTCTGCCGTCCGGCAATCCAGGCCATCTCCGGGCCCTGGTAGTCGGAGGTGACGACCGCGTACCCGAGCGCGAGCATGGGCGAGATGAGGGCCAGGTCCTGGGACTTGCCCGCGGGCAGGGTCACCGACGGATTGCACTGCAGGCCGAGGGCGTCCATGGCCTGCTGCTGCGAGAGCAGCGGGCGCGCCCCCGGGCCGGTCCACGGGCGGTCGGGGATCATCACCGTCGTGGCCGTTGTCACCGGAGCCCCGAACGAATCGGAGGTGCGGTAGAGCAGTTGGGTGGTCTTGACCACCGGCCAGGCCGTGTTCGCCGGGAAGCGGACCTCCACGGGACGGCTGCGGATCACGTCGCCGTTCGCATACCCGGAGAGGTCGGCGGGCCCCTGGAACCAGTTGTCCGCCAACGGCATCGGGCCGGGCAGCGGCTCGGCGGCCGCCGTGGGTGCCACCCCGAGGGTCAGCGCGGCGGCCGACGCCACCACCAGTCCCAGAACTACTCTCGCCGATCGCCTCATGGCTGGCGCCCTCCCTCGATTCGCCGATGGACGGGTATCAGCGTGGCATGGAAGCGGCTGGGGCCACGGTTTTCCCGACGCGACACGCGATAGACGCGCCAACGGCCCACCGCTAGCCGGCGTGCAGGACCGCCGTCAACTCGGCCAGCCACGCCCTGTCGTTCGGCACCAGATCGACGGCGGCCAGTTCGGCCGCATCTACCCAGCGCACCGCGGAATGTTCCAGCGCGGTCGGTGTCCCGTCGCGCAGTGACACCAGGTATGCGCGCAGGACCATGCCCTTCGGCAGCGGCACGTCCGCCCCGATCCGGCCGCCGACGGCGGTGTCCACACCCAGCTCCTCACGGAGCTCGCGGCGCAGGCCCTGCGCCGGGGTCTCCCCCGGCTCGATCTTGCCGCCGGGCAGCTCCCACATGCCGGCCAGTTCGGGCGGCGCCACCCGCTGCGCGAGCAACAGCCGACCGCCCGCGATGATCGCCGCCGCCGCGACCTCCCGCACCGCATTTGTGTCCACCCGGGCTCCATACATGGCACCATCATTGTCATGGCCGAGTTGCTGTCGGACGCCGAGGTCGAAGCCGCGCTGGGATCGCTACCCGATTGGCAGCGGGCGGGCGCGTCGATCACCCGAACACTGAAATGCCCGACCTTTCCCGCCGCCATCGCGTTGGTCGATCGGGTCGCGGCTGCCGCCGAGAGCCGCGATCACCACCCGGACATCGACATCCGCTGGCGCACGCTCACCTTCACCTGCGCCACCCACTCCATGGGCGGGATCACCGATCTGGACGTGAGCCTTGCGCGGGAGATCGATCGTCTGGCTGCCGAGGACTGAGTCGTCCGGCGTAGATCACCCAGGCGTAGAAGGCGACCGCGCCCACCACGTTCACGGCACCCAGCCAGGCCAGCACGGCCGGCCTCGAGATCAGCCAGATCGAGTCCTGGAAGAAGGACAGCACCCACGGCACCCCGATGATGGTCGACGCCAGCCAGCAGCCGGCCAGGATCTTCGACCCCAGCAGCCCCGCGAGCGGTCCGTGCACGAGCCAGATCAGCATCGGGATCAGCCACACCCAGTGGTGCGACCACGAGATCGGCGAGATCAACAGTCCGAAGAGCTGCACGACGACGAGGGTGCCGAGCCGGTCGTCGGCGCCGAGCGCACGCCACGCGAAGAAGGCGAACAGCGCCGCCACCGCCACCGCGACCAGCCACGGCCAGCCGCTCTCCACGTCATGCCCGAGCACCCGACTCAGGGCGCCGCGCACCGACTGGTTCCACACCGATCCGACCGGACCGATCCGAGACGCGTCGCCGAGCAGGTGTTCGAAGTATTCGCGCGCCGCAGGGCCGATCAAGAGGTAGCTGACCGCCACCGTCAGCCCGAACGAGACCGCGGAGAAGACGGCGGCCTTCCACTGCCTGCGCGCCACGAAGTAGAGGCCGGTGATGGCGGGGGTGAGCTTGATGCCCGCGATGACGCCGACCAGCCCGCCCGCGATCCACCACCGGGTGCTGCGGACGGCGACCATCGCGCCGAGCACCAGGAACACGTTGACCTGCCCGTAGTCGAGCGTGGTGCGGACCGGCTCGGTCCAGATCCCGACCGCCGTCCAGGTCAGGGCGATCGCGGTCCAGCGGGGTTCCCTCGCCGCCGCGCCGTAGATCAGTTCGAGGCTCATGCGGATCACCAGGAACAGCGCCGCGATGGTGAGCAGCGTCCAGCACACCCCCACCACCGGGAAGGGCAGGTAGTGCAGCGGGAAGAACACCAACGCGGCGAACGGCGGGTACGTGAACGGGAGCGGGAAGTCCGGGGTCAGCTCGGCGTAGGTGAAGTCGTAGAGGTTGTCGCTGAGCAGCGCGGCCGAGCCGTCCACATAGACGTGCAGGTCGACCAGGTTCATGCCGTTCGGGCTCAGGAACACCCACGCCATCCGCACCGCGACGGAGACCGCCAGCAGCAGCGGGGCGAAGCGGAGGATCGATGCCGACCGGCTACCGGTGCGAGCATCCCGAGTCTGCGGTGCGGTTGGCATCTCGGACACGTCTCGCGTTCTCCCGTGTGGTGTGGGCCGACGGGTGGAACCCGAAGCGTTCGACAGCGAGCCTAACGGCAGCCGCGGCGGCCGCTGAATCTCCCCGAAAATTGTCGATAACAGTTGCATCAACAATCTCAATTTTCACTCTAGTCACAAGATATGGTCACCGGGCAAGCATCATCCGGCCCAGCATTGTCATAGACTCCCCACACGACGTCACCCTCGGGTGACGATGAAATAACAGGGTTGTCTCGGCTAGCGCTGTACAACCGCCTGATGGCCTGCATAGAGTGGCCCCTCGTTACCGCTGGGGGCCTGCAGGCCAACCGACGCTTGAAGAAATAAGGATGGGACGACTGTGCTTCGTACGCGAGGACCGCGCAGAACGATCACCGCGCTAGCGATAGCCGCGGCCGCTGCCTTGGCTGCTCCGACCAACGCTGTGGCGCAGCCCGCGCCCGTGCTCCCCGAGGGCCTCAACATCGAGGCCCTGGCCTCGCTGGCGCCGGCCATCATCGGTGCCGCGGCCGGCCCGTCCGACATCGCAGGCGGACCGCAGGCAGACCTGCTCGCCCAGGCGCGCACGCTGCTCGAGTCCTCCAACCTGCCCGAGTCCACGAAGGCGACCCTCGCGAAGGTCATCACCTTCCTCGACGGCAGCGGCGGCGGCGGACCGGAGCTCCCGCCCGAGAACGGCCCCGTCATCTCCCAGTTCCTCTACCCGACCCTCGGTAAGGGCTGCATCTCGGCCACCGCCGACTCGGTGGGTACCGCGCTGGCCGTCCCCGGCCCCGCGCACCTGCCCCCGCCGGGACCGAAGGCCGGCCAGGCCGGGTTCGTCTTCACCGCGCTGGGCACCAAGAAGCCCGCCGCCGTGCAGCCGACCCCGCTCACCGTCAGCTGGGTCAACATCGACAACCAGAAGTCGGCGACCCAGAACCTGACCTCCGATTCGAAGATCAACCCCGACGGACCGGCCACCCTGTCCGCCATCGCCGACACCGGCCGCGGCCGCGTTCTCGCGGTGATCTCCGGCTCCCTCACCACTCAGGCCGAGGGTGCCGCGCCGATCACCTGCAGCTTCCTGCCGACCGTCGGAATGGTTGTCGTTCCCTAGGTCACCAGTCATCCGAGAAGGGCCCTTTCGCATCGCGAAGGGGCCCTTCTGCTTTGCCCGGCCCTGTGGTAAACCTCAGCGATGGCCCCCGCAACGCACTCGAGGAAGTCCGTGCACTCGCGACGCTCGATCCTGTCCATCCGATCCGAGGGCTCCATCCTCTCGATCGGCTCGGCCTACTCGATTCTCTCGATCGGCAGCGTCGGCTCGATCCTCTCGATAGGCTCCATCGGCTCGGCCGGTTCCGCCCTGTCCTCCGGCTCGTTCGGCAGCCTGGGTTCGGCGCTGTCCGGACTGTCGAAGTGGTCGGTGCTGTCCTGGCGGGCCGACATGGCGAGCCCGGCCGACCGCCCGCTGCACGTGCTGGCGGAAGAACCAGGACTCGCCGAATCGCCGACCTCGCACACCCAGACCTGAGCAAGACCGACGCCGCTCACTCAGAACCCGACAGCCGCACAAGACAATTCGACGGAGGATGCACGTGACCGAGGCGGACCAGACCGACAACCGGACGTGGACGAGGGCCGAACTGGAGTCGGCCTTCGAGGGCTACCAGCGCACCGTGGAGAAGGCCACCGCGACGGGCGACTGGAACCTGTTCGCGGACATGTTCACCGAGGACGCCACCTACATCGAGCACGCCTATGGGAACTTCAACGGCCGTGAAGAGATCCGGGAGTGGGTGATCCGGACGATGACGAGCTTCCCCGGCAGCCACATGACGGAGTTCCCCGCGGCCTGGCACACGATCGACGAGGAGCGCGGCTGGGTGATCTGCGAGATCCGTAACCCGATGCGCGATCCGGGCGACGGCACGCTCCACGAGGCATCGAACCTGACGATCCTGCACTACGCGGGCGACGGGCTGTGGTCCTGCGAGGAGGACGTCTACAACCCGATGAAGTTCCTGAAGATGGCCAAGAAATGGTGCCGCGCCGCGGAGTCGTCCGGAGGACTTCCGGACGAAGCCCGCCAGTGGCTCTCCGCGGTGGGCGGCGCCTAGGGCGCGTGCCCTAGGGGTTCTGCGGCTCCTGCGGGGCCGCGGATCCGCTCGACCCGGACACGCTGTCGTAGATGTTCGCCGCGACGGCGTACAGGATGTTGATGAGTGCTTCCACGTCTGTCCCTCTCTCGTATCGGTTCCGCTGACGCTACCGGCCCTGGCCCGACCGCGGTGCTCACCCGCGGTCGTGTCGGCCGGCGCGCACGGCCCTGACCCAGAGCCTGGCCACGTACCCCGCCAAGCCGATCACCATGCCGACCACCGCGACCGCGGTGAACCCGGCCGCCGGTCCGGCACGGTCGACCATCGCGCCCGCGAGTGGCGAACCGACCGCGCCGCCGAGGGTGAACGAGGTGCCCTGCCAGCCCATCGCCTCGCCCCGCCGGTCTTCCGGAACCAGGTCCGCGATCGCCTCGCCCGTCGCCGCCATCACCGGCGCGCAGAACAGCCCGGCCGGGATGGCGAGGGCCGCCAGCGTGAAGGTCGAGCCGGCAAAGGCCATCGGGAGCGTGAACAGGCCGAGCAGGAACAGCAGCAGCGCCGGGCTCACCGGACGGTGCATCGCGCCGTAGATCAGGCCGCCGACGATCGAGGACGCACACCAGAAGAAGAACACGACGCCGAGGGACTGCACCTCCCCGCTCGCCCGCAGGGCGGCGAGGATGCCGACGTCCGTGCCCGCCAGGATCAGCGTGGCGCCCGCCGAGGCCGCGAACACCCCGACAGTGGCCGCGGTGAGCCAGCCGGGGCGCGCCGCGGCGCTGAGGGTGGCGGCCGTCGCGTCGTCGACCGCGGGTGCGACCGCCGCCTCGGCACCCGCAGCGACGGCGGCGGTCTCGCTGCGGGTCGGTGGGTTGAACCACATCAGGAACAGCCCGGCCATCACGACGGACGCACCGATCGCGATGAGGGTGAACCGGGTGCTGAAGTGGGTACCGAGATAGACCCCGGTCGCCGGGCCGACGATGAACACCAGCTCGGTACCGATCGAGTCGAGCGCGTACGCGGTCCGCCGATCGGCCTCGCCGACGAGCACACTGATGCTCTGGCGGACCACCGTGAAGATCGGCAGCGCGAAGGCCCCGCAGACGAAGGCGACCGGGATCAGCGCCTCATAGGGCACGAACGCGGCGATCGGCCACAGCACGCCCTCGGCGATCACCGAGGGCAGCAACGTCCTTCGCAGCCCGATCCGGTCGATCAACCTGCCACGCCATGGCGAGCCGACCGCGATGCCGATGGTCAGGGCCGCCGCCGCGAGTCCAGCGGCCGCGTATCCCCTGTCGAGGGTCTGCACGACGTGCAGGGTGAGGATGAGCCCGGCCGCGGAATGCGGCAGCCGCGCGATCATCCCGACCAGGATCAGCCTGCGGACCGGCTGGTGTGCCAGCAAGGCGGCATAGCGACCGATACCCATGCGAGAAGTCTGTCATCGAGTCGTGATCGGACTGCGCCGAATCCCTTGCCGTCGCGGCTAGGCTCGATCGCATGAGAAAAGCAGCAGCAGTGCTCGCCGTCTCCACCACCGCCCTCGCCCTCGCCCTCGCCGGATGTAGTTCCGACGACACCAGCGACAACGCCCAGACCGCCAAGGACAAGGCATCGGCCGCGATGTCGTCCGCCGCAGGCGCCGCGGGAAGTGCCATGACCTCAGCCGCCAACGCCGCGGAGGGCGCCATGTCCTCGGCGAATGCCGCGGCCAGTACCGCCGTCTCGAAGGCCAAGGGCGCCCTCGACAGCGCGAAGGTCGCGACCTTCACCGCGGCGTTCAAGCTCGCGAATCCCGACCTGGCCGCGGGCCTCGACGACGACGCCATCGCCGACATCCTCGCGCAGACCTGCGCCGCCATCGACTCCGGCAAGTCCGAGCAGGAGATCGTCGCCGGTCTCGAGTCCAGCGCCGAGAACAACGGCGTCAAGGCCACCCCGGACCAGGCACAGCAGATCTACAACATCGCCAAGCCGGCCTGCTGACCGCCCGGCCCCGCCGAGCCCGCCGGGGCTCGGCGTTCGGTCAGGCCAGTGACCACTGGCCGTAGTCGGCCTTGAGGATCGCGTTGAGGTCGATGCCGACCCCGTCCACGGCGCGCTTGTCGATCTCGAACTGGTGCAGATGTGCCTCGGGGTGCACGAAACCCGAAGGCGTGCCCCAGTTGTGCTGCCAGTAGAACGCCCCCAGGCCCTCGGCCACCAGCAGGTCGAGGGTCGGGGAGTTCGCGTAGACGCCCGTGTTCTCGTGCCCGACAACCGATTCCCAACCCTGGATGTACGGGGCGATCAGCTCGGTGAAGTCGTCCTCGCTCGGGTTGTCGTCGATGGAGGCGTAGATCGGCCGGTTCTCCGGACCGCCCGCGGCCAGGTGCAGCTCGAGCCCGCGCTCGGCATGCTCGACACCCGCGTCGAATCCGCCCCGCCAGTCCGCGGTGTCCGCCTTGCCGAACTGGTAGCAGGAGACGACCTCAAGCCCGGCCTCGGCCAGCGCTGTCGCCTCAGCCTCCAGCATCGGCTTGCCCTCCATCCACTGCGCCCCCGGCCGACGGTCCGACACGTAACGGATGGCCCCTACGTGTCCGGCGGCGAGGATGGCCTCCGCGGATGGAACCCCGCCCGCGTAGTCGATCAGCGTGCCGAGGTTCGGGGAGGCCTGCGCGAGTAGGGAGTTGGATCCGAGCGCCGTGACGCCGAGAGCGGCGGATCCGGCGGCCACGTACTTGAAGAGTTCTCGACGGGAAACCTGCACGACGCCCTCACATCACTGATTGCTGTCGTCACCGGCACACCCGCCTGCCGACGAGGGGCCACGGTGACCTGGATGGTTTCGGCCATTCCATCACAATCACTCTGGTGTCGCCAGTCACATTCGTATCTCTAGCAACACCTGTTACGGCGTCGCCGCAGCGTAGAGGCCCTTCGACGCCGAATCGGGACGCCCGCCCGGCGTCGATCGGCGGTAACGTCTGACCTGTCCGCACAACTTCTCCCGGATGGGACTCGAGGTCATGGGCAATCAGACGTGGTGGGTCATCGCGCCCGAGAGTGGATTCGCGTTCGAGCAGCGCCCCAACGGCGACATGGTGGTGGTCGACGAATCCGCGGCCGAGGAACATGTCCTGCACGGCTATGAGTGGATGCACGTCAAACACCCCGATGCCACCGAGCAGCGAATCAAGGTCCACGGCGAGGGACCACCGCCCTTCGGCAAGTGGATCGCCCTCGACGAGGGCTGACCCGACCACAATCTGAGCAAAGCTCACGAATCGGGCGCCCTCGGCACGTATCCTCCCCGCGGGGGTCATCTCGGCACCGCCGCCATCCGCGCGCGGCCGGGTGACGCGGCGCAACAGGGCGCCGCGCTGAACTGGGGAGGACGTTTTTCATGCCGTACGCGGCTTTCGGTCTCGTGATGCTGGCGCTGTGGGTCTTCTGCATCGTCGACGTGCTCACCTGCGAGGACCACCAGGTACGCCACCTCCCCCGGATCGGCTGGATCCTGATCGTGCTGTTGATCCCGACGGTCGGCTCACTGCTGTGGCTGATCCTCGGCCGCCCGCAGAGCGGGGCGCGCCAACAGAGCGGGCGACCGTACGCTTCCGCCTACGCCGAGTACGACCGCCCGGGCCGCCAGCTCCCACAGAATCCCGATGACGACGAGGCCTTCTTGCGGCAGTGCCGCGAGCGAGCCGAGGAACAGCGCCGGATCGCCAAGCAGCAGCAGATCGAACGCGAGAGCCGGCAGCGCGACCTCGACTAGCTGTGATGTCCAGGCACCTGGAATAAGTTGCGTCTGCACGTAGTTACCCAGGGTCATGACCGAATCACACGTCCCCCTCCCCGTCGACGGACTCTTCGAACCGTTCGCGGTCAAGTCCCTGAACCTGAAGAACCGCTTTGCGATGGCGCCGATGACGCGCGCCTTCTCGCCCGACGGGATCCCGGGTGCGGACGTGGCGGAGTACTACCGTCGCCGCGCCGCGGGTGGGGTCGGCCTCATCATCACTGAGGGGACCTATATCCCGGACCCGGCCGCTGGCCCGCACACCCGGGTGCCGCACCTCTACGGCACCGAGAGCCTGGCGGGCTGGCGCGGCGTTGTCGACGCGGTGCACGCGGAGGGCGGCGCGATCATCCCGCAGCTCTGGCACCTCGGGGCCGAGCGCGGTCAGACCCCACACCTCAACCCGGAGGCGGCCACCGTCAGCCCGTCCGGCCTCGGGCTGGACGGCTCGCCGGTCGGGCGTGCGCTGACAACGGGCGACCTCGACGACCTGCGCGAGGCCTGGGTCGCCGCCGCGGTCAACGCCAAGGACGTCGGATTCGACGGCATCGAACTGCACGGCGCGCACGGCTACCTGCTCGACGAGTTCCTCTGGGCAGGCACCAACCAGCGCACGGACGGATACGGCGGCTCCCTGCAGTCGCGGACCCGGTTCCCCGCCGAGGTCGTTGCGGCCATCCGCGCCGCCGTCGGCGAGGACTTCGCGATCGTCTACCGCTTCTCCCAGTGGAAGTCGAACCACTACGACGCACAGATCGCGCAGTCACCCGCCGAGCTCGAGCAGGTCCTCGACCCGCTCGTCGCCGCAGGCGTCGACGTGCTGCACGCGTCCACCCGGAGGCACTGGGAACCCGCGTTCGCCGAGCAGGGCGGCGCCGACGGAAAGCTCGGCCTGGCCGGGTGGACGAAGAAGCTGTCCGGGCTGCCGACGATCACGGTCGGCTCTGTCGGGCTCGACAAAGTGTTCACCACGGCGTTCTCCGCCGACGCCGCCTCGAACACCGTCGGCATCGACCGCGTGCTCGAGCAGTACGAGAACGAGGAGTTCGACCTCGTCGCCGTCGGACGGGCGCTGCTCGCCGACCCGGAGTGGGTGAACAAGCTGCAGGACGGACGCGTCGACGAGCACGTGCCGTACGCCAACGAACACCGCGAGGTGCTCCGCTGAGCTGAGCAGCCGCGAACGGGCGGTTTCCCGCTCCGTCACCCGACGGATGCGCGGAAACCGCCCGTTCGTCGCTCGGGCCGGACGCTCAGTCCATGTAGTCCCAGAACTGCAGCCAGTGCACCGACGCGAACGTGGTCAGGGTCGCCGCGTACACCACCGCGACCGCGGCCGCCCCGATCAGGCCCACGCGCGACCCCGCGCCGTCCACAGGATCGAGCCAACGGCGGAACCACCGGGTGACCGCGGGCATCAGCAGCCAGGTCATCAGTCCGACGCTGACGATCTGACTGAGCCACATCGCCAGCCAGGGCGGCACACCCCGCTCGTTCAGCAGCGGGCCGAGGAATCGCGAGAGCGTCATCACGGTCGGGTAGAGCACCAGCAGGACCAGCATGGCCGTCCGCCACTGCGGCGTGATCCGCGTTGTGCCGTCCTGCACCCGCAGGATCGACCCGAACGGCGTGCTCCGCGCGACCACCGAGAAATCCTCCAACAGGTGGGAGCGGAGCTCCGGTAGCGCCTCGGTGCGCTGCTTCGAGTGCATCCAGTCCGCCAGCTGTCGGTCGGTGCGGAACCGGAGCACCGACATCCAGGCGCCCGAACCCTGCGGGCGAAGCACCGTGGTGCCCAGGAACCCGGGGAAGGTGGCGACCAAGGCCGACAGCTGGACCTGCGCCGCCTCGAAGGCGGCTTCCCGCCCCTGCGCGACCGGGTGCTCGAAGACCGCGGTCCCTGGCGGCAGACAACCCTCGAGCAGGATCAGGTCCGCAATCGCGCTCCGGAATCCCAGGCCCGCCCCGGCCGAGATCAGCCCCGCCCGTCCGGCCGAGTCCAGCCAGTGGTGCAGGTGCTCCTCGGAATCGAATGTCACCGCGACCGCCCAGTCCAGTTCGGTTGCCCGGTAGGCGGCGATCCTGGCGTCGACGAAGCCGTCGGCGCCCCGCGCGGCGGCGGCCATCCGGTCGGCCCACCCCGCGAAACCCGCGGCGTCGGGCGTCCGGTGGAACACCGTGACGGCGGTCGCGGCGCTCATCGGTCGCCGTCCGCGGATCCGCCCTCGACCATCAGACGGACCGACTCGCTCCGCTCGGGCGGAACCAGAACGGTGACCAGATCACCGGCGCGCAGTCGGGTCGCCGCGGTGCCGGGCAGCACCGCGTCTCCGCGCCGCACCGAGACCACCAGCGAGCCCCCGGGAAGGGCCCTGTCCACCAGCCGTTTCCCGAGCACGGGCGAGTCGTCTGCCGCGCGCACCTCCAGCACCTCGACATGGGTCCCGACCCGCTCCACCCGCCGCTGCTCGGCCAGTACCTCGGTCCGATAGCCGTGGACGACGTCCGGCACGGCCACGATGCCGCACACCCGCCTGTTCCCGTCGAGCACGGTCAGCCACCGGGACTCGTCCGGCAACGCCTCCAGCGCCTCGTCGAGGTTCGCCGTGACGTCGACCGTCGGCGCCCCCGCGTCGGCCCGCCCCGCGAGGGTCGCATCCGGTGCCGCGCCCGCGAGTTCCGACGGCGAGACCGCGCCGAGGAAGCGCCCCTCGCCGTCGACGACCGGCGCCCCGGGGACTCCTGCATCCCGCAGCCGCACCAGTGCGTCGGCGACATCGATTCCGCCGTCGAGGACCAGCCGAGGGGGCGACATCGCCTCACCGACGCCGACCCGGCCCAGCAGCGGCATCCCCGCCATCAGCCGCGCCGCGCGGGCGTCCTCGCGGGTGCCCAGCTGGGCCCGGTAGATCGTCTCGCCGGAGCGGCGCACGATCAGGTAGGCCAGCCCGACCGCGACCATCGCGGGCGTGAGGATGGTGAGGCTGCCGGTCATCTCGGCGACCATCAGCATCACCGCGATCGGCGCGCGGGCGATGCTGCCGAAGCAGGCCATCATCCCGACGATGACGAACGGCGCAGGCGAGTCAGGGACCGCGGGCGCGATCGGCTCGAGCAGCCGCCACACCGCCGCGCCGGTGAAGGCGCCGATCACCATGCCGGGCCCGAAGATGCCCCCCGATCCTCCCGTCCCGATCGAGAGCGAGGTGGCGAGGATCTTCGCGAACGGCAGCACCAGCACCACCCAGAGCGGGATCGCGAGCAGGCCCGTCCGGTCCAGCGACTGCTGCACCCAGCCGTACCCGCTGCCGAGCACCTCGGGCAGCGCCAGCGCCATCAGCCCGACCAGGAGTCCGCCGATCGCCGGCTTGAGGATCCGGCTGCACTGCACCCGGTCCGACACCGCGACAATGCCGTAGAAGGTCTTGCTGTAGAGCAAACCGACGAGCCCCCCGAGCACGCCGATGGCCGCGAACCACACCAGCTGAAGGGGCTCATCGAACCGGTAGTCGGCCGCGGCGTAGCCGAACAGCGGCGCGAAACCCAGCAGGGACCCGTACACGGTGTAGCCGACGATCGAGGTGATCAGCCCAGGGACCACCGCGTCGAACTCGAAGTCGTCCTTGTAGGCGATCGACCCGGCGAGCAGGGCGCCGCCGAGCGGCGCCCCGAAGATCGCGCCGATGCCGGACCCGATGCCGACCGCGACGGCGACCCGGCCGTCCCTCGGCGACAGGTCGAGGGTGCGCGCGAGCAGGGAGCCGAACCCGGCGGAGATCTGAGCGGTCGGGCCCTCGCGGCCACCGGAGCCGCCCGAGCCGATCATGAGCGCCGAGGCGACGAGCTTCACCAGCACCGCGCGCATGCGGATCATCCGCGGGTTCCGGTGGATGGCCTCGATGGCTGCGTCGGTGCCGTGCCCCTGTGCCTCGGGGGCGAAGGTGAACACGATGACCCCCGAGGCCAGCCCACCGAGGCACACCACGATCGGGATCGCCCACGGGCGGGTCGAGTCGCCGCTGCCCGCGCCGCCACCGTCCCCCGCGGCCTCCGGTGGCGTGTAGCCGCCGAGCACGCCGAGCAACAGATCGGTGGCCTCGGAGAGCGCGAGGTAGAAGACGACGGCGCCGAGCCCGGCGATGATGCCGATGGCGGTGCCGAGCACCAGCCATTTCTTCAGGTAGCTCGCGTGCTTCACCCAGCGACCCGCGGCGGTCCCGGCCGAGCGCAGCCCCGTCGCCGCGAGAAGCCGGCGATCGCCGGCCGTCATACTGGGCCAGCCTAGTCAGCGTCGATGCACGCCGACGGCGGTTTGCCCGCCGGGCGTCGGCCCGGGATCAGGCCACCGACATCTGCCACACCACGGCGGCGGCGAGCGCGCCCGCCCCGTTGAGCGACCAGTGCAGCGCGATCGGCGCGATGAGGCTGCCGCTGCGGCTACGCAGCCAGGTGAAGACGAACCCCGCCGCGGCGGTGGCGAGCACCGCACCCGCGATCCCGAGCACCTGCCCCCACAGCCCGCCGCCGAGGATCCCGGTCAGCCCGCGGTTCCCGCTCGTCAGCCCCAGGGACGACGCGATGTGCCACAGGCCGAACAGCAGGGACCCCGCGGCGAACACCCCGCGCGCGCCCCAGGCGCGGTCAAGGGTGCCGTGCAGCACCCCCCGGAACGCGAGTTCCTCCGGGATCACGGTCTGCAACGGGATGACGATCATCGACGCGATCAGGGCACCCGAGATGGTGGCGTAGCGATCGGCCATGAAGAACGGCCGGGTGATCGGGAGCAGGGCCCCGATCGCGACGACCGCGACGACAAGGCCGACCGCGGCGAGCGCGTAGAGCGACCCGGTGCGCCAGTGACGCCGCGACAGGCCCAGTTCCGACCAGCCGAGACCCCGACGGCGGATCATCGCGACCAGCACGATCGCGGCGATCGGCACGGTGGCGATGCTCGCCCATGCGTTGGTGAAGTGCGCGATCAGGTTGGTTCCCACCAGGACCAGCACCACGACGGCAACGTCGAGGTAGGCGTGGAGCCGGGGGTGGGTGTGCATTTCATCAAGTGTACGGACCGCCCCGACCCGCGACGGGCTCGTTCCCGCCCCCGGATCGGGGCCCGGGAGCCACGCCGCTAGCCTGAACGTGCATCGCACGCCCCGTGTACAGGAGAGATGATGGCCGACTTCCTCTATGAGGACCTGCTGCCGATCGGTGACGACACCACCGAGTACCGGCTGCTGACCACCGAGGGGGTGTCCACCGTCGAGGGACCGGACGGTCGCACCTTCCTGACCGTCGAGCCCGAGGCGCTGCGGCTGCTCACCGAGACCGCGCTGCACGACATCTCGCACTACCTGCGTACCGACCACCTGACGCAGCTCGCGAGCATCCTCGACGACCCGGAGGCGTCGAACAACGACAAGTTCGTTGCGCTCGACCTGCTCAAGAACGCGAACATCGCCGCTGCGGGCGTGCTCCCGATGTGCCAGGACACCGGCACCGCCATCGTCATGGGCAAGCGCGGCCAGCAGGTCCTCACCCCAGGGGACGACGAGCAGGCCATCTCGCGCGGCGTCTACGACGCCTTCACCAAGCTGAACCTGCGGTACTCGCAGATGGCCCCTGTGACCATGTGGGACGAGAAGAACACCGGCAGCAACCTGCCCGCGCAGGTCGAGCTGTACGCGGACACGGCCAAGGGCCACGAGAACTCGTACAAGTTCCTGTTCATGGCCAAGGGCGGCGGCAGCGCCAACAAGTCCTACCTGTTCCAGGAGACGAAGGCGATCCTGAACCCGGACTCGATGATGCAGTTCCTCGAGGCCAAGATCCGCTCGCTCGGCACCGCGGCCTGCCCGCCGTACCACCTCGCGATCGTCGTCGGCGGTACGTCCGCCGAGTTCGCGCTGAAGACGGCCAAGTACGCGTCCGCGCACTACCTCGACGAGCTGCCGACCGAGGGCGCGATCACGGGTCGCGGTTTCCGCGACCACGAGCTCGAGAAGAAGGTCTTCGAACTCACCCAGAAGATCGGCATCGGCGCGCAGTTCGGCGGCAAGTACTTCTGCCACGACGTCCGCGTCGTCCGGCTCCCCCGCCACGGTGCGTCGCTGCCCGTCGCGATCGCCGTCTCCTGCTCGGCGGATCGCCAGGCGAAGGCGAAGATCACCCCCGAGGGCATCTTCCTCGAGCAGCTCGAGTTCAACCCGGGCCGGTTCCTGCCGGAGGTCACCGACACCCAGCTCGACGCCGAGACCGACGGCATCTCGGGCACCGGCAAGGGCGCCGCCGTCAAGATCGACCTCACCAAGCCGATGCCCGAGATCCTCGCCGAGCTGTCCAAGCACCCGGTCAAGACCCGGCTGTCGCTGACCGGCCCGCTGGTCGTCGCGCGCGACATCGCGCACGCGAAGATCAAGGAACGTCTCGACGCAGGCGAGGAGATGCCGCAGTACCTCAAGGACCACCCGGTGTACTACGCCGGTCCGGCCAAGACCCCCGAGGGCCTGGCGTCCGGTTCCTTCGGCCCCACCACGGCAGGCCGCATGGACTCGTACGTCGAGCAGTTCCAGGCGGCGGGTGGCTCGATGGTGATGCTGGCCAAGGGCAACCGGTCCAAGCAGGTCACCGATGCCTGCAACTCGCACGGCGGCTTCTACCTCGGTTCCATCGGCGGGCCCGCGGCGCGGCTGGCGCTCGACTGCATCAAGAAGGTCGAGGTCGTCGAGTACGAAGAGCTCGGCATGGAGGCGGTCTGGAAGATCGACGTCGAGGACTTCCCTGCCTTCATCGTGGTCGACGACAAGGGCAACGACTTCTTCGCGCACACCGGCGAGGTCACCCTGACGGTGGGCAAGCGTCCCGGCCTGTGAGCTGAGACGGCAGGACCCGAGGCCCGGCGGAGCGCACGCTCCGCCGGGCCTTTGTCGTTGACGATCCACCATTGCCATGCGCACCCGGTGGGAGGAAGGTGAGGCATGGAGGGGGGTTGACCGGTGGCGCCCGCCGGGTGCTGCCTCGAGAACAAGGAGGTGGATCGTGTTTGCACGCTCAACCACTATCCAGGCCCACCCGTCGTTCATCGACGCGGGAATCAAACACATTCGCGACACGGTGATGCCTGCACTCGCCGAACTCGAGGGCTGCGCGGGACTGTCCCTGCTGGTCGACCACGACAGCGGACGCTGCATCGCCACCAGCTCCTGGATGGACGAGGAATCGCTGCGCAGGAGCGAGGGGCCAGTCCTGCAGCTTCGCGACGAGGCCGCCAAGGTCTTCGGTGGCACCACCACGGTCGAGCGCTGGGACATCGCGGTCCTGCACCGCGATCACCATTCGGGCCACGGTGCCTGCGTGCGGGCCGTGTGGCTCAAGCTCGAGCCGGGCCGGATGGACCACGCCATCGACGTCTACAAGATGGTGTCCATGCCCGCGATGGAGGACCTCGAGGGGTTCTGCAGCGCCAGCCTGATGGTCGACCACGCGGCCGGGCGCGCGGTGTCCTCGGTGACCTTCGACAGCCACGAGGCAATGGACAACAACCGCGAGCTGGCCCAGGAGATCAGGGCGGCAGCGGTCCGCGAGATGGGCGGCGAGATCCTCGAGGTGTGCGAGTTCGAACTGGCCATCGCCCATCTACACGTACCGGAGATGGCCTGAGAGGAGGCCGGGTTCGTCAGCGATCGGCCAGCGCCTGACCCTTGAGCTCGGGCAGCGCGAGGGTCGCGGTCGCGGCGAACCCGAAGGACACCGCGAACACCCCGAACACCAGTCCGTTGCCGCCGCCGGTCAGCAGCCACGGCACGATCAACGGCGCGATGATCGACGCGATCCGTCCGAAGGCCGCCGCCGCGCCGGTGCCCGCTCCCCGCACCGTCGTGGGATAGAGCTCCGGACCGATCGCGTACAGGGCGCCCCACGCGCCGAGATTGAAGAACGACAACGCCATACCCGCCGCGACGATCTGCGTCGGTGAGTCCGCCAACCCGAACAGGCCGGCGGCGAGCGCGGACCCGAGGAGGAAGGTCGCCAGGGTGCCGCGGCGGCCCCACGCCTCGATCAGCCAGGCCGCGACCGCGTACCCGGGCAGCTGGGCGAGGGTGATGACCAGCGTGTACTGGAAGGACTTCACCAGATCGAAGCCCTGCGCGAGCAGCAGGCTCGGCAGCCAGATGAAGGCGCCGTAGTAGGACAGGTTGATGCAGAACCAGACCACCCACAGCGCGCCCGTCCGCCTGCGCAGCCGCGGCGACCAGATGGACTCGACGGCGGTGCCGCCTGTCTGCGGATCCGATCGCCCGGGCTCCGGCTCGGTCGCGACCTCGGTCCCGGTCTCCTGCGCCCTGCCGATCGGCGCCGACTCCTCGAAGGACCGCACGGCCGCCTCCGCCTCGGCATACCTGCCGCGGCTCTCGAGGAAGCGCACCGATTCGGGCAGACCCATCCGGACCACCACCGCGTAGGCAGTGGGCACGATGCCGACGGCGAGCGCCCAGCGCCAGCCGTCGTCGGACAGCGGCACCACGAAGTAGCCGATCAGGGCGGCCAGGATCCAGCCCACCGCCCAGAATGCCTCGAGCGCAACCACCATGCGGCCCCGCTGCTTTCGCGGCGCGTACTCGCTGACCAGCGTCGACGCGACCGGCAGCTCGGCGCCCAGCCCGAGCCCCACCACGAAGCGGAGCGCGATGAGCACCGCCAACGACCCCGCAAGCGCGGTGGCCCCCGTGGCGAGCCCGTAGACGAGCAGGGTCGCCGCGAACACCTGCCTGCGCCCGATCCGGTCGGCGAGCAGCCCACCGACGCTGGCCCCGATGGCCATCCCGACGAAGCCGATCGAACCGACCCAGGACAGCTGCGTCTTGCTCAGGTCCCAGTGCACGGCCAACGCGGCCATCACGAACGAGATGAGGCCGACGTCCATCGCGTCGAGCGCCCAGCCGATCCCGGAACCGACCAGCAACCTACCGTGCCGACGGGTGAACGGGAGTTCGTCGAGTCGCTCTGTGCGGGTTCTGGTTTCGGGTCTCACCGAGATGACCTACCTGGAGCCGTTCCGGCCCCTCCGGCTACGTCCAGAGCGCGGCGATCAGAGCGGTGATGATCGCGAGCACACCGACCGCGTGCGCCAGGTTCGGGTTCCCCTCGCCGCGCTTCTGCTTGGCGCGACCGATCTCGGCGAGCGCGACCACCACGAGCGAGAGCACCAGCTTGGTCGCGATCTTGGCGGTGATGTACTCCTTGTCCAGCGCACCCTCGCCGATCCCGACGATGATCAGGCCGGTCAGGAACTGAACCCGAGCGCCCCACACCATGACCTCGGACACCCGCGGCTCCGCCAGCACGGCGAAGTAGCCACCGACGATGGCAGCCATGCCGAGCAGGTGGATGGCGACGAAGACGTTGTATACGACAGACATACCCGCACTGTAGCCGCCGCCGCATCGGAGCGCCGCGCCGATTCGCGATCCCGCGAGTTCGGCGCGGCGCGCCGCGACCGGGGGTCGGTCGACCGGAATCGACCGACCCGACTACACCGTTCGGGCCAGTCGGTCGGCGAGCATGCCGGTGAACCGCGCGGGGTCGTCGAGCTCGCCGCCCTCGGCGAGCAGCGCCATCCCGTAGAGCAGTTCGGCGGTCTCCGCCAGCGCCGGATCGTCGTCGCGTTCGGTCTGGGCCGTCCGCAGCGCCGCAACGAGCGGGTGCTCTGGGTTGAGCTCGAGGATCCGCTTGGTGGGCGGGAGCACCTGCCCCGAGGCGCGGTACATCTTCTCCAGGGTCGGCGACATGCTGAACGCGTCACCGACGATGCAGGCCGGGGAGGTGGTCAACCGCGTGGACAGCCGCACCTGCTTGACCTGCTCGCTGAGCGTCTCGGTCATCCAGGTGAGCAGACCCGCGAAGTCCTTCTCCTTCTCCTCACGCTCGGACTCGCCTGCCTTCTTGTCTTCCTCGCTGTCGAGGTCGACCTCACCCTTGGCGATGGACTGGAAGACCTTGCCCTCGTATTCGGGCACCGCGCCGACCCACATCTCGTCCACGGGATCGGTCAGCAACAGCACCTCGAGGCCGCGAGCGCGGAAGGCCTCCATGTGCGGCGAGCTCTCGAGCAGCTGCCGCGTCTCACCCGTCGCGTAGTAGATCTGCTCCTGTCCGTCCTTCATGCGCGTCAGGTAGTCGCCAAGGGTGGTCGGCTCGTCCTCGCTGTTGGTGGACGCGAACGACGAGATGCCAAGCAGCGCATCGCGATTGTCGGTGTCGGAGAGCAGGCCCTCCTTGAGCACGCGGCCGAACTGGGTCCACAGGGTGCGGTAGTCCTCGGGGCGTTCGGTCTGGATGTCCTTGATCGTGGACAGCACCTTCTTGGTGAGCCTGCGCCGGATGGCCCGGATCTGGCGGTCCTGCTGCAGGATCTCGCGCGAGACGTTGAGCGAGAGGTCCTGCGCGTCCACCACGCCCTTGACGAAGCGCAGGTACTCGGGGATCAGCTGATCGCAGTCATCCATGATGAACACGCGCTTGACGTAGAGCTGCACGCCGGTCTTGGCGTCGCGCTGGAAGAGGTCGAACGGCGCATGCGTCGGGATGAACAGCAGCGCCTGGTACTCGAAGGTGCCCTCCGCCTTCATCGCGATGGTCTCGAGCGGCTCGTCCCATGCGTGCGCGATGTGCCGGTAGAACTCCTGGTACTCCTCGTCGGAGACCTCGTCCTTTGAGCGCGCCCACAGCGCCTTCATCGAGTTGATCGTCTCGGACTCGACGGTCACCGTCGCCTCGGCGCCGTCCTCCCCCGGCACGCTGCGCGCGACGTCCATCCGGATCGGCCAGGCGATGAAGTCGGAGTAGCGCTTGACCAGTTCCTTGATCTTGTACTCGGAGGTGTAGTCGTGCAGGTGGTCCTCGGAGTCCTCGGGCTTGAGGTGCAGCGTCACGGAGCTGCCCTGCGGCGCGTCGTCGACGGACTCGATCGTGTACGTGGCCTCGCCACTCGACTCCCAGCGAGTCGCCTGGCTCTCGCCCGCGCGGCGGGTCAGCAGGGTGACCTTGTCCGCGACCATGAAGGTCGAGTAGAAGCCGATGCCGAACTGCCCGATCAGCTCCTCGCTCGCCGCCGCATCTTTGGCCTCGCGGAGCTTGCGACGCAGATCCGCCGTGCCGGAGCGGGCCAGCGTGCCGATCAGATCCACGACCTCCTCGCGGGACATGCCGATGCCGTTGTCGCGAACGGTCAGCGTGCGAGCCTGCTTGTCCACCTCGATCTCGATGTGCAGATCCGAGGTGTCCACGTCGAGGTCCTTGTCGCGGAACGCCTCGAGGCGCAGCTTGTCCAGCGCATCCGAGGCGTTGGAGACCAGCTCACGGAGGAAGGAGTCCTTGTTCGAGTAGACCGAGTGGACCATCAGATCCAGCAGCTGACGGGTTTCCGCCTGGAATTCGAGCTGCTCGATGTGCGCGTTCAATCCGATTCCCTTCGACAGCCGAGGCCCTCGACGTTGGGCCTCGACACCAGATTCGTCGTCGGAATATTACGCCGATCCCGCGGCGGCCCGTCCGGGCATCACCCGCGTGCACCCAGGAGCCGGACATGCGTGAGGCCCGGCGGAGCGAACGCTCCACCGGGCCTCACGTGAGGGTGTGTGGTCCTTACGGTCCGACGGCCAGCAAGGTGGCCAGGTTCGCGGCCTCGGCCGGTCCGACATAGGGAACCAGTGCATCGTAAATGTAGGTCGACATCTGGGTACTCCTTCGATGACTCGTCGAGTCGTCACTGCTCTGCCGGAGCTTCCGACACCGAATGCAGGGTATCGGGGGACGGCGCGCCTCGCCACCCGATCGGCCCAAGTGCGGCGCCGACCTCGTCTATCGCCTCGTGCAGCATCGCCTCGTAGGCGTCGATGTCGGCCAGCACCGACGGACTGGTGGTGACCCCGATCGTCACGGTGTCACCGATGCCGTGCACGCCGTGCGTCAGGCCCATGAACTGGGACAACGCCGGGAATCCGGCCGTGAAACGCACCCGTCCGCCACCGAGGGACAGATCGGCGGGACCGCGGTCGACACTGGAGACCACGGTGTTGCCCGTGACGGTGTCGGGGATCGCGCCGAAATCGAACTGCTCGACGCCCCACCGCACCAGCGGACCGGGAACCGAGCGCAGCGCGCGGTCAGCGGCGGCCGCGGCCGAGTGCTCGCCGCGGACCCGGCGCGATGCCATCGACGCGGCGATCGCCTCGGCGCGCTCGCGCAGGTCGGCGAGATCCGGATGCAGGTCGACCGCGACGTTGCGGAAGTGGTTCCGCGCGTGCGCCTGCCCCGACTTGGCGACCGTCACCTCCGCGGCGAGGTTCGCGGGCAGCTCGTTCCCCTGCGCCTCCAGGTACCGGGTGAGCGCGAGCGAGATCGCGGTCATCGCCCCCACCGTGACGGTGACGCCGGGCCCGCGTAGCTCCGCGGCGTCGCGGACCACCATCCGCACCGACCGGTGCTCGTCCGGCCGGGCGTTGGTCGGCCCCTTGGGCAGGCTCGGCGGTTGCGGCGGCAGCACCCCCGCGGCGGTGTCGCGCTCGAGTTCGCGGTGGGTCCGGTGGGCCGGCACCGCGGCGACCGCGAGGGAGGCCAGCTGCGCGGGCAGTCGAGCGGCCGCCAGCGCGAGCGCCGAGACCGGTCGCCACGGCGCGGGGCGCGGCGAACGCCGCGCGGCAGCGGCCTGCCCGCCGAACAGGGCCCTGGCCAGCGCCGAGGCGCCCCGGCCATCGGCCAGGGCGTGTGCGACCTGCAGCACCGCGACCACCGCGGGTGCGTCACCGCACCGCGGCGCACCGCGGCCGACCGCGAAAAGGTGCAGTCGCCAAGGCGATTCGCGTGAGTCCAGGCGTTCGGTCAGCAGCTCCCCCACCGCCAGCAGGCAGTCAGGCCAGCTCTCGAGCGGCTCGTGGGCCACCACGTGGTCGGCGCCGATGTCCATCGGGACCCAGTACGGATAGTCGGCGTGGAACGGGACGTCGCGGACCTTGAGCCGCAGGTCCGCGACGAGTGCCGCGCGCGCGATGAGCGACCGGCTCATCTCGGCAGTCGAGTCGGCCGAGTCCTCGAAACAGTAGAGCAGGAACTGGTCGCTGTGGATCTTGGTGGAGATCCAGTACGTCTGCGCATCAGGGGGACTCATCCGCGGCACCGACGGAAGGTATCACCGACCGCCGGCCGCCGACGTGCCCGCCGTGGCGGGCACGGGAGCCTATCCGGCCTCGGCGAGGGCCTTCAGCTTGGCCAGACCCTTCTCGAAGTCCTTGCCCACCATCTTGTCCATGCTGAACACGAACCCGAACACCTTGAAGAACCACGTCTTCTTGCCGGTCATCTGCCAGCGCACCGTGGTGCCGTCGCCGCTCGGTTCCAGCAGGAAGGTGGTGACGTTCTCGGCCTTGAACGGCTTCAGGAACGCCAAGTCCAGCACCACCTTCTGCCCGGGCACCGACTCCGTGATCACCATCGATCCCGAACCCGCCTTGCGGTTGCCCGACCAGGAGTAGGTGGCGCCGACTCCACGGTCGGCCCCGCCGTAGGTGCGGGTCATGGTGGGGTCGAGCTCCTCCCATGGCGACCAGTCGGGCCAGCGGCGAAAGTCCTCGATCAAGCCGTGCAGCGTGGTCGGGCTGGCGGCGACGTCGAGGGAGCGTTCCACGAGGAAGCTGTCCTTGCTCTCGGGTGCCATGCAGGTCTCCGTTTCCGTTGCGCCCGACGGCCGGGCTCTCGCCGAATTCTCCACCCCGCAACGGTCGGTCGCCACCGAACGCGCCAGGGCGGCTCATTCGCTTCGTGCGGCAGGCGTGAAGACGTCCTCGATCGTGCAGCCGAAGACCTCGGCGATGGAAAAGGCAAGAGGCAAAGAGGGATCGAACCGTCCGCGCTCGATGGAGATGACGGTTTGGCGCGAGACCCCGAGCCGCGCTGCCAACTCGGCCTGGGACCAGCCTCGCTCGGAGCGGCGCGACGCCAGGTCGTTCCGCACTAGGACGCCTGCCGCTTGATGATGAGATAGCGCAGGCCGACATCCACCACCGAGAAGGCGGCGAGGCCGATCAGCGCCGCGACCGCCTGGACCTCGAACCCGGTGATGAGCAGAGCCGCGGCACCGAGCGTCGTCGCGACGAGCACGTCGAGGAACGCGCCAGCCCCGGCCCGCTCCATCCACCGCACCTCAATGCTCTGTTCCCCGTGGGCATCCACCGTCACGGTGTGACCGGTGACAAACATCTTCACGCCGAGCGCGAAAGCCGGGTAGGCCGCGCAGAGCGCGGTGATCGCGAACACCTCCCGGAAACTGCCGGGGTTCGTCAGACCCGAGATCGTCGACAGGAAGGCGGTGGCGATCACGCCGAAGACCGCCGCCAACACGTAGTGCGACACCGGCGCTCGCCACGCGCGCCCGGCCTGCTGAGTTCGCACCATTCATGCCTCCGATGTAAAGCGTGCTTGTCATACGGAGTCAAGCACGCTTTACATCGGCGATCAAGCGTCAGCGGATCTCGCCGTCGGGTCCGCCCTGAGTGAACACGTGCGCCGAACATCAGACCCCGGTGGCAGGCTTGCGGTCATGACAGCTGTGGACCGGCCGGTCGTCGTCGACATCGCCACCAGGCGGCGCGACGGCCGACGCCCGGACCGAGGCGACGGGCCCGCTCCCCTGCTGCGGCAGGTCTACGGCGAGATCCTGCGCGACGAGCGCCGCGATCAGGACCGCACCCTCGACGACGTGGCGCGAGCGGTTGGCATGTCCAAGCAGTACCTCTCCGAGATGGAGCGCGGACGCAAGGAGCCGTCGTCGGAGATGCTGCGCTCGGTGTGCGACGCACTCGGCCTGCCGCTGGAGAACCTGCTGGCCCGGGGCGTGCGGCGACTGGCGGTCCCGCGGCGGACCGGTCAGCGCTCGGTGACCGGTCCGCCGCGGGTGGAGCTGCTGGCCGCCTGATCGGCGGGGCCGTGCGCTACGCCGCGTCCCGGGTGACGATGATCTGGTCCGCGAGGCCGTAGTCGAGCGCCTCCTGAGCGGTGAAGATCCGGTCCCGGTCGGTGTCCCTGCGCAGTCGCGTCACGTCCTGGCCGGTGTGCGCGCTGAGGATCTCCTCGGTCTGCGCCCGGACCCGCAGCACCTCCGCGGCCTGCAGGGCGAGGTCGGAGATGGTGCCCTCGCCCCGCGCGGACGGTTGATGCAGCAGCACCCGCGAATGCGCGAGCACGTGTCTGCGCCCCGGCGCTCCAGCCGCGAGCAGCACCGCCGAGGCGGACGCAGCCTGACCCATGCAGTAGGTGGCGACGGTGGGGCGCAGGAACTGCATGGTGTCGTAGATGGCGAGCATCGCGGTGGTCGACCCGCCCGGCGAGTTGATGTACAGACCGATCTCCCGATCCGGCGCCTCCGCCTCGAGGTGCAGCAACTGCGCCATCACCACATTCGCGACGCCGTCGTCGATCTCGGTTCCCAGGAAGATGATCCGTTCGTTGAGCAGGCGGCTGAACACGTCGAAGGAGCGCTCGCCCGCGGGGGTTCGCTCGATGACACTGGGGATCGCATACTGCGCCATGACTACAGCCCCATTCGTTGTGCGGTCGCGAACGGCGCGATCTGTGCGAAGGATCCGACCACGTGGTCGACGATCCCGTACTCGCGCGCCTGCTCGGGGGTGAACCAGCGGTCCCGGTCGCTGTCGGCGGCGATCTCCTCGACCGTGCGGCCGGTCTCGGCCGCGAGGATCTCCTCCGACTGTCGCTTCATGTACTCCCAGTTGTCGGCCTGGATGGCGATGTCCATCGCCGTGCCGCCGATGCCGGCCGACGGCTGGTGCATCATGATCCGGCTGTGCGCCAAGCTGATCCGCTTCCCGTGGGTGCCGGAGGCGAGCAGCACCTGGCCCATGCTGGCGGCGAACCCCAGCGCGACGGTCACCACGTCGTTGGGGATCAGCTTCATGGTGTCGTAGATGGCGAGCCCGGCCAGCACGGAGCCGCCGGGCGAGTTGATGTAGACGACGACGTCACGCTCGGCGTCGGCCGTGGCGAGCAGCACCATCTCGGCGCAGGCCCGCTCGGCCATCTCGTCGT
The DNA here is from genome assembly GCF_000686785.1 of Rhodococcus sp. UNC363MFTsu5.1. Taxonomy (NCBI): domain Bacteria; kingdom Bacillati; phylum Actinomycetota; class Actinomycetes; order Mycobacteriales; family Nocardiaceae; genus Rhodococcus; species Rhodococcus sp. UNC363MFTsu5.1. The sequence goes on along the minus strand of NZ_JMLO01000035.1, from coordinate 6,623 downwards.
TCACCTCACCGGTCAGCAGCACGGTGCGCTGCCGGAACAGCCGGTCGGTGAGTTGGTCTCGATAAGTCAGGGCTGGTGTCGCGATCATGCATTCCGTTGTATCCGCCTGGCGCGGTGGCGAATCGATTTGTCTGCCGAGGGCAGACGGATCCGGCCGGCACCTAGAACACGAACGGGATCAGCCGCTTGGTCCGGCGCATGTACTGCCGGTACGGCTCGCCGAGACCCTCGGACAGCGTCCGCTCCTCGTGCGGGATCCGCACCACGTAGCCGAGCACCAACCCCAGCACCGCCAGCGGGGCGAGCCAGTTGGTGTACGCGATGGTGAACCCCAGCGCGCAGATCAGCGCGCCGGTGTAGGACGGGTGCCGGATCCACCGGTACAGGCCGGTGTCCACGACGGCCTGGCCGGGAGCCACCTGGACCTTGAACGTGAAGGCGGCCCCGAGTTCGTACACCGCGCGCAGGCGCAGGCCCTGACCCGCGGCCGCGATCGCCAGGCCCGCAACGAAATACCAGACCGCGCCCGTGGTGATCACGGTCGCCGTGACGAGCAGGCTGATCGCGAGCCCACCGGCGTAGGCGACCAGCAGCCCCAGCCCGACCGCGAGCCCGCTGCGGGCGTCCTGATCGCGCTCGGCGCTGCCGGGCCGGGCACGCCCGATCCACAACTCCGAGAACACGAATGCCGTGAACGCCGTGGCCAGGATCGCTCCGGCAACCGGATCGGACGCGAAGAGTGGGAGCACGACGCCGCCTCCTAGCCCCTCGCGTCCTCGGCCGATCTAGCCGGCCGCGTCCTCGTCGAGGGTGTGCTTGACCAGGGCGTTGGCGTGCCCGTGACCCATGCCGTGCTCGGCCTTGAGCCAGCCGACCAGCTCCATGTGCTTGGTCAGATCCGAGGACCGGATCATGGTCTTCCACTCCGAGATCGGCCGGCCGTACTTCTCCTCGATCGAGGGGAAGTAGGAGGCCGGACCCTTCACTGGCTCAGTCATAACCTGTGACGCTACCGCTCTTGGTTCTGGTCTTCCCCTCCATTGACACCGCGACACCGGAAGCCAATACTGAACTAGATGGTTCAGCATTCACGGCTCGACGCCTCGTTCGCGGCGCTCTCCGATCCCACCCGACGCGGGATCCTCGAGCACCTCGGCCGGACCGACGCCACGGTGAGCGAGCTGGCGGAGCGCTTCGAGATGACCCTCACCGGCATCACGAAGCACCTGCGCCTCCTCGAGGACGCGGGCATGGTCGTGACCGAGAAACGTGGCCGAGTGCGCCACTGCCGACTCGGCACGAACCCGCTCGACCGCGAGCTCGCCTGGATCAGGGGTCACCAGCTCGAGATCGAGGGCCGCCTGGACCGTCTCGGACAGTTCCTCAACCGCAAGGAGGAGTAACGATGACCACGCAACACACCCCCGCCGCGACCGTATCCACGCCCGGCGACCGGGACATCCACGTCGAGCGCGTCTTCGACGCCACCCGCGACCGGGTCTGGGCCGCATACACCGAACCCGATCAACTGGCCCAGTGGTGGGGTCGCGGAAACCCGCTCGACGTCGAACGCTGGGAGTTCGAGCGCGGCGGCCACTGGCGGTTCGTCGAGCACCACGAGGGCGGAACCGACGGCTTCGAGGGGCGGTTCCGCGAGATCACGCCGAAGGAGCGGATCGTCTACTCCTTCGAGTGGGACGGCATGCCTGCGCACGTGTGCATCGATTCCGTCGCATTCGTCGACCTGGGCGACGGCCGCACCAGGGTCGTCATCGACAGCCAGTACTTCACCGCCGCCGAACGCGACGGCATGCTGCAGTCCGGCATGGAGGACGGCATGAACGCCAGCTACGCGGCGCTCGACGCGCTGCTCGCGAAGGCCGGCTGAACGCCGCCGCTCAGTCGTTGAGGCAGAGGCAGAAGTAGTGCCCCGCCGGATCCCGGAACACCGTGAAATCCGGATGGTCCGCCGGTCCCTCGACGAGCTCGGCACCAAGCCCGAGCACCCACATGGTGGAGGCTTCCATGTCGTCGATCCGCAGATCCAGGTGCACCCGGACGCCCTGCGCCGGCCAGTCGACCGGCACGAAGTCGGGCGCGAGCTGGAACGCGATCCGGAGTGCGCCCGGCCCCTGCAGGACCACCCAGTGGTCGTCCGCCCGCGCGACCTCCCAGCCGAGCACCGCGCCGTAGAAGGTGGCCAACGCGCCCGGATCGGGACAATCCAGGACCGGGTATTCCATACCGATGTCGGGACGGGTCATGGCCTCGACCCTAAGCCGCGCCGGACCTCGATTGCCAGGATCTTCTCAGGCGTCCCTGAACGGATCCTTACCCGGCGCGGGCATCGTGGACGCATGTCGCAGATAACCGTTCTCGCCGTCGGGGGTACCGGGGAATCGCATCCCGACGACCGCCGCACGGAGGTGTCCGGGCTGCTGCGCGAGGTCACCGACGCTCTCGACGGCCGCTTCGTCGCCCGCTGGGTCGGCTACCCCGCCTCCTACGGCCCGGTCGCCGTCGGCGGGCTCAGTTACCGGCAGAGCACCGAGGTCGGCGTGCGCAGGGTGATCGAGGCGGTCGCGGAGACCGACGGCCAGGTGATGCTGATCGGCTACTCGCAGGGCTGCACGGTCATCCGTGAGGTGCTGGGACACATCGCTGCCGGACGGCTGGCGGTGGATGGCATCGCCGCCGTCGGGCTGATCTCCGACCCCGAGCAGCCGGACGGCGCCGTGCCGGGTTGCCGCGGGCACGGTGTCGCCGGGGCCGGTCCGGCGACGCCGGACTCGATCCCCGTCCTGTGGGTCGGGCATCCCGATGACATGATCTGCAACGCCAGCGACGACAGCTACGTGCGCGACATCGCGGACCTCGCCCGCTGGATGTCACTCCGCGAACCCCGCACCTGGCTGGGCAAGCTCTGGGAACTGCTCCGCAACAACAGCTTCCAGAACGCGACGAAAACCCGACTGAGCGTCCGGCAGTGGCGCACGGATCTGCGGCGCCTGCGCACCGCAGCGTTCGAGGTGCTCGGCTACCTGCCCGCACGTCTGACCTGGGGCAGCGTGCGGGTGAGCAACCCGCGGGGCGGGCGGCACGTCGCCTACGCCACCGAACCACTGGACGCGGGCGGGCTGACCGGGTGCCAGGTGCTGGCGCAATGGATCCAGGTGCAGGCGACGTTCGGAGTCCGGCCCGCGAGGCGCCTGACGAGCAGGGCCGCCTGAGCGACGAGCAACTCGCGGCACCGCGGGTCTCTGGGTCAGGCGGGCTCGGGCGCGAGGTCGTCGGCGTCGGGGAACCGAGCCTGCAGCCTGGCGATCATTCGGTGCACCTCGTACATGCGTCGATCCAACGCCCCAGCCCTGACGAGCAGTTCGGCCTGGCGGTCGAGGTTGCCCGCACTCCTGGCGCGGACCGCGTCAGCCTCTGCCGATTCGATGCCGGCCGCCAGGTCGTCGGCCTCCCGCCGGAGCATGGCCAGGAACATGCGCGCCTGCGCTTGTTGCATCGGCATCGGATCGAGACCTCTCTCGTGCTGGCGGCGCGGCCCAGTCCGGCCTCAGGGCAGTGTCGACCGGACACACCGGCCCGTCAACATGCGGACCGTCCAGTACGCGCGCGATACGCTGGGCACTGTCCGGGTCGGGCCCGCCAGCATGCAGGAGATCTGTTGTGAAACTCGCTCGTAGGCTCGGTTTGTGCGCCACGGCTGTCGCTGCGTTGGGATTGTCGGCGGCGGGCGTTGCTGCGGCGGCTCCGGTGACCGTTCCGTTTCAGATCAATCCGGCCCCGTACGGGAATCCGAACGGGAGCTTCGACGCTCCCGCGACCCAGTGCGCGGCGGTGGTCGGTGACCGACCCGGTGTCGTGGTGATCACCGGCGGTAAGCCCGGCGGCTGGGGCTGCCCACTCTCCTCCCAGGTGCAGTGGCTGAACCTGTCGACGGGCGCGACCGGAACCACTCAGCTGTCGGACGGCTTGAACGGGATCCCGGCACAGGCGTCGGTCAACACCGGGATCGGGCAGGTCGCCGTCGTCGTCAATCCGGTGGCCGGGATCATCACCCCCGGACTTGCCACGTTCTACGTGCCGTGACGGGCGCCTCGCCGATGCTGCTGTGACGCCTTGCGTCAGTACGCGGCCGGCCGCGTGGCGGGCTGGAACTTGAAGGACACCGCCTCCATCAGCGGCTTGTGCTGGGTCTTCTGCACGGCCGCGATGCGCCACTGGCCATCGACGTCACGAATGACGGTGTAGGTCGCGAGCTTTCCCAGCTTCTTCGGCGTGCCCTTCGAGGATTCGCCTCGTGTCACCACGACGGCCGTATCAGCGCCGTAGCGGCGGATCTCCCCGATATCGACGGTGAGGTTGGTGCCCTTCAGGAAGCTGTCGAACAGCGCCTGATGAGCCCGGCCGATCTCGTCGCCACCGCGGTAGACGGTGCCGGCATAGGTCACATCGGTGGCATCGGCGGCGAAGCAGGCGCCATAGGCGGCCCCGTCGCCGCGCTTCCAGGCGTCCTGGCTGCGCTCGATCAGTGCACGGATGGCGGTGGTGTCGGTGGCGTTCATCGTGAGGCCCTTTCGAATCATTGATGCGGAGTGGATTTCGGGTCGCTGGAGCCCTCCGTGCTATTCTCTGCCTAGGAGATTTTTCTTCGTTGAAGATGTTTCTTCGCTGAGGAAGAGATTACGAGAGAGGGTCACCCTTGTCAACACCACGGCACGAAAGCGATCCGAGCGCCATCTTCCGCCGGTACCTGAGTTCCGTTGTGCTGCATGCTCAAGCGGGCGCGAAGGCCGTCGACCTGGGCGCGACCGACCTGTACGGACTGAACATCCTCGAACTGAACGGCGCCATGACGCCCGGCGAACTCGGCGGGCGCACGGGCCTGACCACCGGCCCCACCACCCGGCTCATCGATCGCCTCGAACAGGCTGGTTATGTGCGCCGGGCCGCCGACCCCGGCGACCGGCGCAAGGTCATCGTCGAACCGATCGACCAACCCGCCGACCTCGACAAGGTGCTGACCCCGGCCCGGCGCAGAATCGGCGACATCATCGCGAGCTACACCCCACAACAGCGCGAACTGCTCTTCGACTACTTCGCCCGCGCGTCCGAGGCATTCCAGCAGTCGGTCGACGAGATCACCGAGAGCGACCGAAGCACCGATTGAGCCGGCGACCCGCACCCGGTCTTGTGTCGAGACGCTGGCCGCCCTACGGCCGGAGTCCAGGGAGTCCGTGGCACTGGCTGCGTCCAGTCGCATTCGGTGCGCCGTCCCCTGCCCGAGTCAAGTCGTGCATTCACACTCGACACCGAACAGCGACGACGAAACTGCCGAGCGTTCATACAACATCCAGACCAACCCAGCAGCAAACTGTGCAGGCTCCCGGATCAGCACCATGTCCCCGGGAAGCAGGAATCGACCCCCGGCCATGTCGTCGTCGGTGGGGAACTCCAACTCGATGCGATAGCAGCGTTGTCTTCGAACTAGGAGGAAGGTGAACTCGACCTTGCTGTCACACACCCACTCGAGTGCGAGTGGCCTGATGTCACTTCTGATGGCAGCTTTTCTTGACAAAGCTCCCAGGGCCGAGTCGAACGATGATCCAAGTCCCGAGTCCTCAGGCGGTGGTACGACCCGAACATCCCAGTAGGTACCACGTCGGTCCATGTAGGGCAGGTAGAACCGGCTGTCCAGCGATCGGTACACCTCGGCCAGTTGCTCGGAAGCGACGGTGGTGCGGTAGACGGTGTAGCTCCCGGAGTGCCTGATGGCGTGCTTCTGCCAGTCGAAGTTCGAAGGCGCTTCGATCTGTGTGCCCGAGATCGAAAAGAACGCGGCCACCTCGAATCTCGTACTCGCGTACCCCAGGCCGTGGGAGTAGAGATAGAGCGGGGCGAGGTTCACCGGTGCGGCCCAGCGGATCGCGCCGATCGCGCGGAGCGGCATCAGCGTGGCACCTGCCACGTCGAACCTGATCATGACGTTGCCGGACGACGGGACGAATGTGCCGCCATCGTCGACGGACCACTTGGTCAGGCGGATACTCACCGGTCCACCGTCGACATCGATCGAGTACCCGCGGGCCCAGGGCCGGAGCCCCCTCAGGATCGAGTCGATATCGATTCCCTCATCCCCTACGGGAAGCAGAGTTCGCTCAGCCATTTCGTACACCGGTGGCCGCCAGCAGTGCCCAGACCCATTTCCGACATGTGATCACGCGCATTCACTCCTGGGACTCCGCACCTGGCGAAGGTTCCGACGCTACACCTGTCTGCGCTGCTCCGTTGAACTGCGGCTGCATGGGACTCTGGCACACTATGTGTCGCCACGCCTTCCGTTCCCGTACGCGTTAGAGGGGGCCCGATTCGACAGTGCTCGGTTCGGCCTCGCCATAAGCCCACCCCTTCTGGCCTGCGCCCGGATCGTCAACGTCGGGACCCTGCCAGAGATTTTGACGCACGAGACCCTCTTGCAATAGAACACATGTTCGAGTAGCATTGGAACATGGGTCTCGGCGAGATGCTCTCCGCGCCACAGGATGTGGCCGCATGGCAGCTCGCCGACGCCGACCTCTTACGGCTGATTCCCGAGTTGTCCCTGCGGATGA